>DAORDK010000166.1:0-5518 GCA_035345935.1 Rhodocyclaceae bacterium
AATCAAAGTGATATAAGTATAAGCTCGAAATTACGTAAACTTCAACCAGGGAATACGTAGGACTCTTCACCGATCCGCCGTGACCGAGGCCGCGCAACAGGGCGCGTACCAGGGTCGTTTTGCCGGCACCGAGGTCGCCCTGGAGCCAAACCACCATTCCAGGACGCAACAGCGGAGCCAAGGCCTCCCCCAATCCGCAGGTGGCCGCTTCGTCGGCAAGGTCGAAAAGGGCGGTAACATCGGCGTTATGCAAGATCGGGACTCCAAGGGGGATTACGCGGCGCTCGCCCGGGATATCAAGTCCCGCGGCCGCGAAATTGGCTTTGCCGCCGTCGGTATCGCCAGGGCGGAAGTCGGCGCGGCAGGCAAGCGCTTGCGCGAGTGGCTGGCCGCCGGGTGCCACGGCACCATGGATTATATGGCTCGCCACGCCGATCTGCGCTGCGACCCGGCAGCCTTGGTTCCGGGAACCGTGACGCTCATTTCGGCGGCCCTCGACTATCTCCCGGATGCGGCCGATCCTCTCGCCACCTTGGCCGATCCCGAGCGGGCTTACGTTTCCCGTTACGCCCTCGGGCGCGATTATCACAAGACCGTTCGCCAGCGCCTCCAGAGGCTTGCCACCGCCATCGGGGACATCGTGGGACCCTACGGCTATCGGGTATTTTCCGATTCCGCCCCGGTGATGGAGGTCGAATTTGCAGACCGGTCGGGCGTCGGCTGGCGGGGAAAGCATACCCTCCTCCTGTCCCGGCAAGGCTCCTGGCGCTTTCTCGGGGATATCTTGACCGACCTGCCCCTGCCCCCCGACCCGCCGGTCGCCGACCATTGCGGCCGTTGCACAGCCTGTCTCGACGCCTGCCCCACCGCTGCCATCACCGCCCCCTACCGGGTGGATGCAAGGCGTTGTATCTCGTACCTGACCATAGAGCTCCAAGGCTCCATTCCCGAGCCCTTACGTCCGCTGATCGGCAATCGCATCTACGGCTGCGACGACTGCCAGCTTTGTTGCCCCTGGAATCGCTTCGCCCGCCTGGGCGACCCGGATTTCGCCCCGCGTAGCGGCCTGGATACTGCGAGTCTCGTCGAACTCTTCGCCTGGACTGCGAGTGATTTCGCCCGCCGCCTGGAAGGAAGTCCAATCCGGCGCATCGGCTACCCCCGCTGGCTGCGCAATCTGGCGGTGGCCCTAGGAAATGGCCCTGCCACCCTGGAGGCGCGGACGGCACTGGCGTCGCGACGCCATCATCCGGACCCCCTGGTCCGCGAACATGTCGCGTGGGCACTGGCGCAAATGGCGAATAAATCGACGGAACCGTAAATGGATCACGTTCCGAGCCCAACTGTCCTTGACACGGGATATGCCACTGACTACCCTAGGGTCTCCCCAGCCATTGCGGATGATGGCGTCCCACCCCATTAGACCGGAAACCCGCCATGCTCGCCGAACAAGCCGTCGATAAAATCCACAGCGATCATGACTACATGATCGAACTGCTTGACCGTATCCAGGGATCCTGCGATCAACTGGGCGTCTTGAGTCACTGCAGCCAGTGCCGGGCAGACCATCGCGAAATTTGCCAGGGCAATATCGAGGAGTTGATCCGTGCATTCGTCGAGGTCACCCTGAAGCACAATCTCGTCGAATTGACCATGATGGGTGATTCCGTCCCCCATGAGCACAAAGTGGCCCACAATCAGGCCCACCTGGAGATCGCTCAGGAACTGAAGGCGATTCGCGTCGTTTATCGCGCAGACGGCAATGGCGTCCAGGCCATCGAAGGCGTCATTCAGGTCCGCGGCAGCCTGCTGCGTCATTTCCAGGAATTCGACAAGCTTCTAGAGGATTTCCTTCAGGCCGAACCGGCCTGAGCGCAATCGAACTCGACCCTGGCGCCGGACCCGAATCTCGGAGTTCTGACCTCGGCAATCCCGAGCAACCCGGCGGTCTGAGCGCCCAAGCCTGCACGCGACCTATTTTGCGTCCGACAAGCCCTTAGCAACCGGTTGCGACGGGCCGCCCGGAATCGGCACACCATTCGCTCCAGGAGCCGGCGTAGAGCTGCGAGCCCGGCATTCCGGCAATTTCCATTGCCAGGAGATTGTGGCAGGCCGTAACTCCGGACCCGCATTGATGGACAACCTCCTCGGGGGCGACGCCGGCGAGCCGCTCCGTCCACTCGGCCCGCAAACGCTCGGGCGGCTTGAAACGGCCATCGGCAGCGAGATTGTCGCGGAAAAAGCGATTGACCGCACCGGGGATGTGGCCGGCGACGGGATCGAGGGTCTCGTTCTCGCCGCGAAATCGGTCCGGACTGCGAGCGTCTACGATGAGGGCACCGGGACGCCCCAGGCGAGCGAGTAGCGTAGCGGCATCCACCGCCGGCCAAGCGGTCCCGGGAGCCCAGGAGAGCACCGGATTGACGGGCCTAACGACGGTTTCCAAAGGGCCGCCCGCTGCGAGCCAAGCCCCAAGGCCACCGTCGAGAAGAGCCACCGCCCGGTGGCCTAATGCCCGCAATAGCCACCACAGGCGCCCGGCGATCATGCCTTGGCTGTCATCGTAGATCACGACCTGCACACCGGGCCCTATGCCTGCCGCTGCAAGTCTGGCCGCCAACATCCCGGGATCCGGTAGCGGGTGACGACCGTTGCGACCATCGCGGGGACCGGAAAGATCGCGGTCGCAGTGAAGGAATCGAGCGCCGGGAAGATGCCCTTCCCGGTAGGCACGCTCGCCCGCCTGCGGATCGGCAAGCTGGTGGCGGACATCGACAATGCGCCAAGCCGGATCGTCTAGGTGGCTCGCCAGAGTGGCGGCGTCAACCAGGGTCGTGAAAACCATGGGCCCCTCCGGTCGCTACGCGAGAGCCTCTCCATCGAGCCAGGCCTTTGCCTCGTCCGCATTGTCGAACACTTCCACGTCGGCATCGACGAAACTCTGGGAAATCCATGCGCTCCAGGTCATCCACTGACTGTCGGTGACCACGGCGATGCAGTTGAAATCGTGGGCGTGGGCGCGGGAAAACCGCACTTCCTCCCAAGCCACGTCAAGCGTAAAACCAGCCATCTCGCGCAGATCGAAGTAAAGGTCCACCGGTCCCTCGAACTTGACCTTGTAATTGACGATTTCCTCGAATTCCTTGTAATCCGCCAGGGTGAATTCGCCAAAGACGCTGACGCTGACCCGGTTGGTCTGGTGATCGACGACGATCATGGTGGTCTCCTCCTTGCATTTAGGGTGAGTTTAACCCGGATACTTCATCCGTAGCTCGTATGCCAGCATCTGGCGGGAGCGAGCCGTCTAGGGGTCGCTGGGCGCCGAGGGAAGCCCGGGCAGGGTGGATCGCGGTCAAGTTGGCGGGACTCGCCGCGCGCAAGCCCATCGGCTCCTGGCGAATTGCTCGCGAAAGACCGAATTCGCCGCGTACCCGTGGCGCAATCGGGACAGCCCAGGCTAGCTCCGCTTTCTAGTCTTGTTCCGCAGGATTGGCGCGGGAAAAGTGGGTCGCGGCAATTCCCGAAACGACGATCAGGGCCACGGCAAGCCAAGCCGATGGCGGCAGGGTTTCGCCCCAGAACACGGCACCGAACAGGCTGGAGAAGACGACCGTGCTGTAAGCCAGCGCCGCCGCCAGGAGGGTCTTGCCGCGCGTGTAGGCGCGGGTCATGGCCAACTGGGCGGCGGTGGCGAAAACCGCCACTCCTGCCAACAGCGGTCCGCTGGCGAAATCCACCCGATGCCAATCCGCGAGGGCCGCCCAAAGCCCCGATCCCACCGACGCCACCAGTGAAAAGTAGAAAACGGTACGAGTCTCCGGTTCTCCTCGGGCGCCCAGTTCGCGAACGCTAAAATAAGCCATTCCGGCGAGCACCCCGGATCCCAGGCCGATGAGGCCACCGGCCAACTGGTCCGCTTGCAGGGTAGGCCTGAGCAGGAGCACCACGCCGGCCAGGCCGAGGCCGAGGGCGGCCAGCATGCCGCCGCTGAGGCGCCAACCCGCCAAGGCCAGGTAAAGGGCGAGGAAGATCGCCGAGGTGTAGTTGAGGGTCACTGCCGTCGCCAGCGGCAAGAGCGTAATGGCCCAGAAATACGAGAACAGGGCCAGAAAACCGACCAAGCCGCGCCCGATCTGCCAGCGCCAGTGTCGCGTCGCGAAAGACCCTCCCCGCAAGCGGATCAAGGCCGCCATGATCAGCAGCGAGATGAAACTGCGGTAAAAGACGATTTCCACCGCGGAGTGGGTCTGGGCGGCCAGCTTGACGCAGACGCCCATGCAGGCGAACAGCAGGCTGGCGACGACCATCCAGAGCGACTGCATCGTTCAGTGTGGAGAGAACAGCGCGGAAAACGGGTTCAGCCCGCTAACCCGGCCGCCTCCCGCCGCCCCACACCTCGCGCGCCCCCCCTCACTTGGCACCGATGGTCATCACTCGACGATAGAACTCGTGGAAATGCTGCATGCCGTCCTCCATGGGACTCTGGTAGGGACCGACTTCATTCCTGCCGGCCTTCATCAGCGCCCGCCGGCCACGATCCATGCGTTCGCCGATGTCGTCGTCCTCGATGGCGGTCTCCATGTAAGCCGCCCGCTCGGCTTCGATGAAATCCCGCTCGAAATCGACAATCTCCTCGGGGTAGTAGAACTCGACCACATTCAGGGTACGGTCCACGCCCTCCGGAATCAGGGTCGAGACGACCAGGACATGGGGATACCACTCCACCATGATGTTCGGAAAGTAGGTGAGCCAGATGGCCCCCTGCGGTGGTGTTTCACCGCGGTCGCCGTAGTACTCCCGGACCACTTTCTGCCAGCGGCCATAGACCGGCGAGCCGGATCTCTTGAGCGACGTGATCCCGACCTTCTGCACCGAATACCAATCCCCGAACTGCCAGGTCAGGTCGTCGCAGGTGACGAAATTCCCCAGACCAGGATGGTAGGGAACCACGTGATAGTCTTCGAGATAGACCTCGATGAAGGTTTTCCAATTGTAGTGGCAGGTATGCATCTCGACGTGGTCGAGCTTGTAGCCCGCGAAATCGAGGGAACGCGCGACCTGCATGCCCGCCAGATCGGCGTTGGCCGACCGCGGTCCCTGGAAGAGGAGCCCGTTCCAATTCTCAAGCCGGGCCTTATCCAGATTGAGGCAGGGGTTGCTGGGAAAATGGGGGGCGCCGATCAGTTGTCCGCCAGCGTCATAGGTCCAGCGGTGGATGGGGCAGACGATAGGCCCGTCGAGGTGCCCGGCCCCCTGGAGCATGATGGCCTGCCGATGGCGGCAAACATTGGACATCAGCCAGGTACCCGGATGGGCACCGGAGTCGCCACCGTTGATGAGGATACGCCCGTGATCGAGCCAATCCAGGGAACGGTAGTCTCCTGCTTCGGGAACCATCAACTGGTGCCCGACATAACCGGGGCCGGCATCGAAGATGAGTTTCTTCTCCAGCGCGAAGATGCTCTCGTCGAAATACCAGTCCACCGGCAGTTGGGAAACTGCGGGGACCAACCGGGAC
>DAORDK010000167.1:0-5517 GCA_035345935.1 Rhodocyclaceae bacterium
GCTCCCGCTCGTAATTGTGATTGACTTCGGGGAAGCGATTCACCGCCTGGGCCACCGCGTCCAGCCGCTCCGGCGGAACGGCCATGGCGGCCAGGGTGGAAGCACCGATGCGCTTGGGCGCGAAGACCGCGCCGACCCGGGAAATCTTGCCCTCGCGCCGCAGCTTCTCCAGGCCCCCCAGCACGACTCTCTCCGCCACCCCCAGGCGGGCCGCCAATTCGGCGAAGGGTGCCGGGCAGAGTGGGAATTCCCGCTGGAAGTCATTGAGCAGATGGAATTCGAGGGTGTCATCCATGGTCAGAAACCCGTCCGGTGGGCGCGGGAGGTGAAGAAGATACCCGAGGGATTGTCAGCGGCAATCTCGCCCAGGGTCTTGAAGCTCGTGGTATCGACAATGATCACCTTGTTGTCGTCCCGGGCCGAAAGCCAGACATTTTCGCCGCGGGGAGCAAATTCCAGATGCAGGATGCCCTTGCCGGGCTCGAAGGCCCGAACCACCTTGCCGGCCAGGGTATCGATGACATCCACCTTGCCGTTATCGGGGAAAGCAAAATTGACCCACACCTGGCGTCCGTCCGGCCGGGCCATGACGAAGACCGGCTGGCCGCGCACGGGAATGCGACCGATTTCCTTCCAGGTCGTCGCATCTACCACCAACACCTCGTGGCGGCCGATGGCGGGCAAGTACGCCTTGCCCTGGGCCAGGGACCAGCCCCGCAGGTGGGGCATCTTGAAGACGGGCAGTTTTTCCTGGCCGCGGCCGTAATTTTCCAGGATCTTGCGCGAGCCCTTCTCCAACTGCCAGAGATCCACCAGAGCGATGCCGTCTTCGCCGAAGAGGCCGGCCAGGTAATAGCGGCCGTCCGGCGTCACCAGCCCATCGTAGGGCTGGTTTCCGGCGGGGAAGCGGGTGGTGGCCGGGTGACGGGGATCGCTGAAGTCGCTGACCCAGATCTCGCCGCCTTCGAACAAGGCATAGGCGAAGACGTTGCCGGGCGCGTCGGCCAGGCCCACCACCTTGGAGAACTTACCCGGGGCGTATTCGGTCGGGACTTCCGAGAGCAATTCCAGGGTTTCGGCGTCGAAGGCCTTGATGCCGCCCGGGGTGTAGTTCTGGGCGACGACGATGCGCCCGTCCTGGGAGATCGACCCCCCGATGGCGTTGCCGGACTGGATGATCCGCTTGACGATGCGGGCTTCCAGGAGGTCGATCTTGGTCAGCCCGCCATCGCGGCCGAAGACGAAGGCGTAGCGGCCGTCCCGCGAATAGACGGCGGAAGCGTGGGACAGGTCGCCCAGGCCGCCGATGCGGGCGTAGGCGCTCTTGCTGGTGGTATTGACCAGGGTGACCTGGCCGGTGGCCCGCTCGATGATCAGCCCCAGATCGCCGGTGCCGCGCAACTGCGGGCTTGCACAGCCAGCGATGAAGAAGGAAAGAACGGCAATGACGAGCAAGCGCACGGTGGACCTCAGCGAGGGAATTCTGTCAGCAGTTTATCGACCATCCAGCGTACCTCGGCTTCGTTCAAGAAGCGATCCCACGGCGGCATGGCCGTTCCCGGCCGGCCCAACAAAATGGTGGACACCAGGCCTTCCACCGGCTTGTCTTTGAGATTCGCCGGTAGCAGGGGGGAGCCGAGGCCGCCGGCCAGGGTCATGCCGTGGCAGGAACCGCAATCCTGGCGCACCAGGCGGACCAACTCCTTTTGGCGCTCCGGCGATGGATCGGCGGCCAAGGCATTGGCTGCAGCCGCGGTCACGAGCGCACCGACGATCAGCTTATTCGGATACAACGACCAGGCCCTTCATCTCCGGGTGGGGGCCACAAGTGTAGGGGTAGCTGCCCGCCTGGGGGAAGGTCCGCTGCCAGGTTTCCTCAGGAAAGATGCGGTCCGATTCCAGCCCGCCTTCGGCCGGGAACAGGATGGAATGGCTCGTGCGCTTTTCCTTGTTGGTCCAGCGCACGGTATCGCCGGGACGGATCTTCACCTGGGCGGGAAGGTAGGTGTAATTCTGAATATCCACCATCACCGTCTCTTGGGCGAGGGCCGTCGATCCGCCCAAAGACCAAAGGACGGCGGACGCCAGCGCCGCCGTCGTCCGCCTGAGGGTTGCCCAGCCGTTTGCCATGGCTGGAACGAGGCTTACTGCTTGACCGCCTTCACGTCGCCTTCGGCGCCGATACCCAACATGTAGCCGAAGGAAATGTGATGGAAGCGGCCGACCGCATGGTCGGCGTGGATGGCGACGCCGAAGGGCACGGCCTTGCCTTCGGCCAAGCCGATTCCGCCGGCCAGCTTGCGGGTGAAGGTGACGGTATAGGTGTCGCCGGACTTGCTGCCTTCCGCCTTGACGTCGGCGGTACCGCCTTCCATGGCGCGCTTGTCGGAAACCGTACCATCGACCGCCTTGGCGCCCTTGGCACTCTTCCATTGCATCAGATCCAGAGCGCCTTCCTTCACGTACTTGGTCTTCTTGTCGTCGGCACCGGGCATGGTGCGGGCATCGTTGTGGCAGGTGGCCCAGCAACCGACCTGGGCGCCCTGGGGCACCTTGTCGTTGGCAAGCATTACGGTGGCCTTGACGTCATTGTCCTTGTCCGCCGGATCGGCAGCACCGGCCGGGGCCTTGAAGGTCAGCCGGAGGTAAAGACTGGTCGCATCGTAGGCTGCCTGAACCCCGACCGGGAAGGTCATGGTCTTCGGGGCGCCCTTGGGCTCCATATCCTTGCTCGCCAAACGCTTCAGGTCGAGGGACAGCTTGCCCTTCTCGTCGTGGCAGCCAGCACAGCTCTCGCCCTTCTTCAGGCCGGAGGACCCGCTATGGTCGGCTTTCTTGGTCACCCACTCGATCGGACTGACCCCGGGATGGAAGACCTCGATGGTCTTGGTCGGCACCTTGCCCCAGTCGGGCGCAGCGAAGGCCTGGGAACCGAAGGCAAGAAAGGCGCCCGTCACGGCCAAGGTAACAAGATTCTGCTTCATCGCGTTGATCTCCGTTCTAAGTGTCGATTGATTCGGGCGGCGACGATCACTCGTCATCGTCGTCTTCCTTCATGCCTTTCGGCTTCTTGTGGGCAATGCCCTTATGGCAGTCGATACAGGTCTTCTTGTCGTCCTGAGCGATTTTATGCATCTTCGACGCCCGAGTCTTTTGCTTCTCGACGTTCATGCCCTCGAAGCTGTGGCAATTGCGGCATTCCCGCGACTCGGCCTTCTTCATGCGCGCCCATTCGTGCTCGGCGAGTTCCAGGCGCTTGGCCTCGAACTTTTCCGGCGTATCGATGGTGCCCATGATCTTGCCATAGACTTCCTGGCTCGCCTGGATCTTGCGGGCCATTTTGTGCACCCAATCCTTGGGCACGTGGCAGTCGGAACAGATGGCCCGCACGCCGGTCCGGTTCGAGTAATGGATGGTCTGCTTGTATTCCTGATAGACCGTATCCCGCATCTCGTGGCAGGAAATGCAGAACTCCAGGGTATTGGTGGCTTCCATCGCGGTATTGAAGCCGCCCCAGAAGATGACTCCGGAAACGAAGCCGACCACCAGCAGGGTCAGCAGGGAATATTTGGCGCTGGGGCGTTTGAGGCTCGCCCAGAGTCCCGTTTTGTTGCCATCTCCCATGATGGGATTCCTCCCGCATTGTTGTGCGTTTTAGTTGCCCTACAGGATAAGGGGGCTTGCGCCCCCCTCTCCTTGTGATCGATCAAATTGCCGATCGATTAGTAGATGTCGTGTTGCGTGTTGTAGACGTTGAACTTACCGGTCGGCGTGATCATCTTGGGATCGGTGATGACCTTCTTGACCTTCAGAGTCGCATCGTCATAGACCACGATGGCGGATTGGTCGGTCTTGCCGCCCCAGAGGGAGATCCACACTTCCTTACCGTCAGCCGAGTACTCCGGATGCACGGCGCGCTTCACAGCCTTGGTTTCCGGCAGACCGGAATCCTTGGCCACGTTCAGCACGGCCTTGGGCTTGGCAAAGTCGCCGGCCAGGTCATAGACCGCCACCGAACTGGCAACGTCCCGATCCGGATTCTGGGGCGCATCGGCCCACAGGTTCTTGGACTTGGGATGGGTCTTGACGAAGAGGTTGCCGGAGCCCAGGTGCTTGATTTCCTGGACGACCTTCCAGTTGTTGCTCTTGTACTGGGCGAACTTCTTGTTGTCGGACGGAGTGCTGATCAGGGTGATGACGTCGGCGCCCAGGTGGCCGGTGGCCCAGACGGGACCGAACTTGCTGTGGACGAAGTTGGCGCCGCGACCCGGGTGGGGGATCTTGGCGGTATCGACCAGGGCAGCCAGCTTGCCGGTCTTGGTATCCACCGCGGCGATCTTGTTGGACGCGTTGGCGGCCACCAGGAAGTAGCGCTTGGAGGCATCCCAGCCGCCGTCGTGGAGGAACTTGGCGGAACCGATGGTGGTGGTCTTGAGGTTCTTGATGTCGGAATAATCGACCAGCAGGATCTGACCGGTTTCCTTGATGTTGATCACCCACTCCGGCTTGATCATGGAGGCCACGATGGAGGCGACGCGGGGTTCCGGATGGTATTCGCCATCGACGGTCATGCCGCGGGTAGACACCACCTTGAGGGGCTTCAGGGTGTCGCCTTCCATGATCACGTACTGGGGCGGCCAGTAGGAGCCGGCCACGGCGTACTTGTCCTCATAGCCCTTGAACTTGGAGGTATCGACGGAGCGGGCGTCGAAGCCGACCTTGACCTCGGCGACCACGGCGGGTTGCTCCATCCACAGGTCGATGAGGGAGAGACGACCGTCGCGGCCGATCACGTAGACATAGCGGCCGGAGGCGGAAAGGCGGGAGATGTGGACCGCGTAGCCGGTCTTGACGATGGAGCGGATTTCCTTGGTATCGCCGTCGATCAGGGCCACTTCGCCGGTGTCACGCAGGGTGACGGAGAACATGTTCTTCAGGTTGAAGTTGTTCATCTGCTTCTTGGGACGCTGGTCCACCGGCACCATCACCTTCCAGGAATCGGTGGTGTCCTTGAAACTGTACTCGGGCGGCACATCGGGCTGGTTCTGGATGTACTTGGCCATGAGGGCGATTTCATCCTTGGTCAGGATGTCGTCGAAATTCACCATGCCGCCGTCGGTACCGTAGCCGATGATCTTTTCCAGACGCTGCTGGCCGAGCTTGAGGGTGCCGCCTTCGGTGGTGTTGCCTTCCTTGTCTTTCTTGGTCCAGTGCGGCTCCAGGTTCTTGCCGGTGGCGCCCTTGCGCAGCACCCCGTGGCAGCCGGCGCAACGCTCGAAATAAATCTTCTTGGCCTTTTCCTTTTCGTCGGGCGTCATCGCCAGGCCATCTCCGCCCGCGGTCTGGGCAAAGGCAGAACCCATGGCGCCGGCAATGGCGGTCAGCGCCAAAATCCCCATTACTGTCTTTTTCATCTTCCTCTCCTTGGATTGAATAAACCGCGTGCGATCCCTAGACGCGATGAGTTGTGTGCGTCAAGTTGTGCAAAAAGATGGGTAATCGGGTATTCGGTTGATT
>DAORDK010000168.1:0-5475 GCA_035345935.1 Rhodocyclaceae bacterium
CCGACCTGCTGACCGACATGGTGGGCGAATTCCCCGAACTGCAGGGCATCATGGGGCGCTACTATGCCCTGCACGATGGGTTGGCCCCGGAGATCGCCGATGCCATCGAGGACCACTACAAGCCCCGCTTCGCCGGCGACAGTCTGCCGCGGAGCAAGGTGGGTACCGTCGTCGCCCTGGCAGACAAGCTGGAAACTCTGGTTGGCATGTTCGGCATTGGTCAGATCCCGACCGGCGATAAGGACCCCTTCGCGTTGCGCCGGCACGCCCTGGGCGTCATCCGCATGCTGAGCGAGGGCGATCTCGATTTGCCGCTGGAACGGCTTCTTGCTACCGCGACGGCACCGTTCGCAAGGGTCGAAGGGTTCAAAGCCAACGATGCCGCGCTTGCCGATTTCATCTTCGAACGCCTTGCCGGCAACCTGCGCGACCAGGGTTACACCCCCCAGGAGGTGGACGCGGTGGTCTCCCAGCGGCCCCAGCGCCTGGGCGATATCCCCAAGCGTCTCGCCGCAGTCCGCGCCTTCGCGGCCCTACCGGAAGCTGCCGCCCTCGCAGCGGCCAACAAGCGGGTCGGCAATATCCTGAAGAAGGCGGAACAGGCGGTCGCCGCCCGGGTCGATGCCAGCCTGCTCAAGGAGGGGGCCGAAATCGCTCTCAACGCTGCCTTGGCCGATGTCGCGCCCCGGGCCGACGCGGCCTTCGCGCAGGGTGACTATTCGGCTTCCCTGCAATCCCTGGCGGCGCTCAAGGGGCCGGTGGACACCTTCTTCAACGACGTCATGGTCAACGCCGACGACCCGGCGCTGAAGGCCAACCGCCTGGGGCTGCTCGCCTCCCTGCACGGCGCCATGAATCGGGTGGCGGACCTGTCGAAGCTGTCCTCCTGAACCATGAACAGTAAACTCATCATTCTCGACCGCGACGGGGTCATCAATTTCGATTCGGCCAATTACATCAAGAGCCCGGCGGAGTGGAAACCGATTCCCGGCAGCCTGGAAGCCATCGCCCGGCTCAATCAGGCGGGATACCGGGTGGTGGTGGCGACCAACCAGTCTGGGGTCGGCCGGGGTCTGTTCGACATGGATACTCTTAACGCCATCCACGAGAAGATGCACAAGGCCCTGCGCGCGCTCGGCGGGCGCATCGACGCCATCTATTACTGCCCCCATCCTGCGGATTCTTCCTGCGACTGCCGCAAACCCAAGCCCGGCATGTTCCGCCGCATTTCGGAGACCCTCAACGTCAATCTCAAGGGGGTTCCGGCAGTCGGCGATTCCCAACGCGATCTGCAGGCCTGCGTGATCCTGGGCTGCCAGCCCATCCTGGTGTTGACCGGCAAGGGCGAGAAAACCCGGGCCGAGGCTCAGCTTCCCGAGGGTACGCTGGAATTTGCCGATCTCGCCGCCGTGGTCGACTGGCTGCTCAAGGGGCGTCCCCTGTGATCGTCTTCCGTTCGGCCTTGTTCATGGCTTGGGTTCTGGTGCTGACCATCGTGATGGCTCCCTTGATCATCGGCACGGCCTTGCTGGGTTGTCGGGGAATCGCGCATCGCTTGGTCGTGCTGTGGCGCCGCGGATTTATGGGGGCCGTGTCGCTGATTCTCGGCATCGGCTGTCGGGTGCTCGGCCGCGAAAACATGCCAAAGGAACCCTGCGTCATCCTCGCCAAGCACCAATCGGCCTGGGAGACGGTGGCGCTGCAGGACATGGTTCCCGTTGGTTCGCACTGCGTGTTCGTGCTCAAGAAGGAACTGTTGAAACTGCCTTTCTTCGGTTGGGCTCTGGCGGCCATGCGCCACATTTCCATCGACCGGACCGCCGGACGGCAAGCCCTCGATCAGGTTGTCGACCAAGGGCGCGACCGTTTGGCAATGGGTTACTACGTCATCGTCTTTCCCGAGGGCACCCGGGTCGCTCCCGGCCAGAAGCGACGTTACAAGGTCGGTGGCGCGTACCTCGCCAGCCATGTCGGCTGCAAGGTGGTGCCCATCGCCCACGACGCCGGTGAGCTTTGGCCGCGCCAGGCTTTTCTCAAGAAATCCGGTACGGTGACCGTAAGCATCGGTCCCGCCTTCGACGCCACCGGACTCAGCGAGCAGGCCATCAACGACCGGGCGGAAGCCTGGATCGAGGAAGAAATGCGCCGCCTGTCGCCTCATCGTTATCCCGAAACCGGTGGCGCACCCTGAGGCCCTGCCTCACACCCTGCGACTCGGGGATAGGCAGATCGATTTTCTACTGCGCCGCAGCCGGCGGCGTACCATCGGTCTCACGGTCGATCATCGCGGGTTGGTCGTCGGCGTACCCCAGGGGGCTTCGCTCGGGGACATCGAACGCATCCTTGTTCGACACCGGGAATGGATCTTAAAGCGGCTGGAGCGCCGCTCCGCGGCGTCGCGTCCGATCGCCGTATTTGATGGCATGCGGCTCCCCTGGCTGGGCGGAGAACTCGTTATTCGTCTTGCCGTATCCGGGCGAACCCGTTGGGCCGACGACAGTACCGAACTCACGCTCGCCACCTCTCCGGAGAAAGCTCAAGCCGTCCTGGAAAAGGCCCTCCGGACGAGGATTCGCCAGTATTTTTCGGAGCGGGCCGCGGACTTGTCACCGCGTCTGGGCGTGACCCCCAGGGAAATCGCCTTGTCGTCGGCGCGCCAGCGATGGGGAAGCTGCAGCAGCCAGGGCGTAGTCCGCCTCAACTGGCGCCTCGGGTTCCTGGCGCCGCCCCTGATCGACTACGTCATCGTTCATGAGCTTGCGCACTTGCGCGAAATGAACCACGGTTCTTCCTTCTGGTCACTCGTGGAGCGCCTGTGTCCAGACTGGCGGGAATATCGTCGGTCGCTCCGGCTGCAAGCGCCGATCTTGTCAACTTTCTGAGGAATTCGTATGCGCATACTGCACACCATGCTCCGGGTCGGCGACCTGGAGCGATCCCTGGCCTTCTATACCGAGATTCTCGGCATGCGATTGCTTCGCCGCCAGGATTATCCGGATGGGCGTTTCACCCTTGCCTTCGTCGGGTATGGTCCGGAAAGCGAGGAGGCGGTCCTTGAACTGACCCACAATTGGGATACGGCGGCCTACGACTTGGGGAACGCCTACGGCCACATCGCTCTCGCGGTTCCCGATGCCGCGGCGGCTTGCGATGAGATTCGCCAGCGGGGGGGCAAGGTGGTGCGCGAAGCGGGACCCATGAAGCACGGGACTACGGTGATTGCCTTCGTTGAGGATCCGGATGGTTACCGGATCGAGCTCATCCAACGCGACTGACCCGGATCAAGGCACAAGCGCGGTCAGGGCGTGATACTGAAGGTTTAAGCCCTGCCTCATGTCCTTTCCAGAATTCTTCTCGCGGGTTCCTACAGTCCTTCTTCGCGACCCCCTCGCAGAAGCGCTCGGCGCCGCCGACGATGGCCTGATCACTTATCGCTACGAGGATGCAGTCCGCCTCGCCGGCCACTCCTGCCCCACGGTTGCGGGGGCCTATCTTCTCGCCTCCCGCATGTTGGCGCGCCTCTATCCGGGCGAACTGCCCCAGAGAGGGGGGATGCGCGTCGAGTTTCGCGGGGGAGAAGGCGATGGGACGATCGGCGTCTTCGCAGCAGTCTTCGGGTTGCTGACCGGGGCCGCCGGTGCGGGAGGGTTCAAGGGACTGGGAGGACGTTTCGGACGTCGCGGTCGCCTGGAATTCGGCGTTTCCGCCCTGCAGGGCGACGTGCGACTCTCCCGCGATGATACGAGGGCTGCCTGTACAGCCAGCCTCGATCTTTCAGACCTTCCGGGAGATCCTGCACTGGCCGGCCTATTGGGCGATATCCTGGGGGGCGATGCGGACCAAGCTATGCGCGCCGAATTTTCACGCCGTTGGCAGGCCAGGGTCGAACAACTCTTGATTGCCCGCTTCGATCACCCGGGCTGGGTCAGGTTTTCCGAGGAGACTATCAGGAAGCCCGACGGCGGGTAAGGTCGTTCAGGACCCGCAGGAATTCGTCGAAGGTGAGCTCGCTCACCGTGGTATGCGCCAGAGCGTCCCGCAGGTCCACATCGAAATTCTCTACGGCCTTCAGCGCGGAGCCATTGGGTGGCGGCGCTATCGGTCGTGGAAGATCTTTCTTGAGGGCCAGCATGATTCACCTCTGGAAGCTTGCTTGGTGCCATCTTCCCAGAAACCCGCTGCGCTTTCCGTGAAGCAATTCACGAGCGTCTTTCGAAGCCGCAAAACAAGGCCAGATCAGGGTTTTGGCGCCCCGACCCGGCCGGCCGTGCGCTCAGTGCGGCCGCGCGGCGCCTGGCCTGGATTCGATCGGAGGGTTGATTTCGTCAGCCGGTTTAAGGAAGAAAAGCATGGCCCAGGCGGTGAGGGCGGTCAGACCCCAGAACATGAGGAATCCGACCGAATAGATGGCGAGCGGGCTCCAGTAGACGGGTTTTCCCATCAAATAGAGCTCTTGCGGATTGATAAAGGCGAAGAAGACCGCTTCGCCCACGATTGCCGTGGCAAAAGACGGCCAGAAAATGTAAACCCACTTCAGCATTGCTACTCCTGTCGGGAAGGTGGCCGGTGGCTGAATCGGCCAAAAGAACTAGGGCGGCGTAGGCCCTCTGATACAGACGGTCTATTGTTGCGGGGAAATAGGACTATTGCAAGTCGCCAGCACCAACTGCCCGCGGCTCAGCGCTGGGACCAGTATCCGCCGCGCAGGCTCCATTGTCCGCGGTTCTGCTCCCAACGGTGAGGTACCCAGTGATGGCCTGGTCGCGGACTCTCCCAGTGACCGGATACCCACTCGTGCCGGGCGCCGGTCCAATTCCAATAGCCGTCCAGCCAGACCTGACCCGCTGCCGGGGGAGAGCCCGCGGCCTCGTAGCGCGGCGGCGGTGGAGCTACGGGAACGGATTCTATGCGGGCTGGGGGCGGTACCACGACCGCTGGCGGACCGGAACTGGACCGGGATGTCGATCCGATTCCGGAGCAAGCGGCGAGCGCAATCGAAATCGAGGTCAGGAGGGGGGCAAGCAGAGGGTTTATGGAGGCCTTCCCGACGCCGGGAGGCGTCAAAGGCCAACGGTACGGCTTCCGTCGCGTGATGGCAGTAACCGGCTGTTAGGAGTTGTAATCCAGCAGGCTTCAGCTTAGGGTCGGGTGTCCAGAACGCGATGACCGGTACTCAGGCTTTGTCGGACGTTCGGGTAGTGTGCCGACTTTGGTTGCGGGGGGGCGGACCAGGTGTCTCGGATACCCGGAATCCACGGGAAACAGTGGCTGCAGCCAAGATGGTGTTCTCCATACGAACGCGACCAATTGTTAACTGGGCGGAGCCGAGGTCTCTGGAAAGAGTGGGGCGGTGACAAGAAAGAAAAAGGCTGCCATCGCTGGAAGCCTTGGATTTGGTTGGTGGGCCCGCAGGGACTCGAACCCTGGACCAAAGGATTATGAGTCCTCTGCTCTAACCGACTGAGCTACAGGCCC
>DAORDK010000169.1:0-5438 GCA_035345935.1 Rhodocyclaceae bacterium
GGCCGTGGCGCCGGGCTTGGGCCGGGCGCACCCGGACTTTTCCTTCTTGTTGTGGGTACAGGCCGGTTCGTCGAGCAGGGCCTGGATTTCGCTGGCTTTCATGGGCATCTCCCGAGGGTTGCTCGTTCACCAGCAAGAGGGATGCCATGGCTAACGCATTGATATATTGAGGTTTCAATCCAATGATGTCCTGTCGCAAATGCGACAAAATGCGGCCAGGTCTTTAGGCTCCATAGGGACGGTGAAGCCAGGCACGCACGACATCGGTATCGCGCTGGGGGAGGTAGGCGAAGCCGGCCAGGGAATCTTCCACGACCGCCTGGGCGACCCAGTGCGGGACGGCCTTGGTGGTGAGCATGTGGAAATACCAGGCCATGGGGTAGCCGATCTCGTGGTCGAAGGCGGAGAGGGCTGCCTGCAGTGGCATGCCGCGGGCGCTCGGAGAGGCGGAAAACTCGGGTGCCGAGGCGGCAAAGGTGGCGATGGGCTGGGCGTGGAAGATGGGCTGTTGATAGCGATCCAGGTGCTCGCGGGTCGCGATCACCCAGTGATTGAAGAGGGCACTGGCGTGTCCGGCGCTGGATTGGGACCAGTCGGAAATTAGCCGGTGGATGGGCGCGGGCTCGGGCTTCTGGGCCAGCATACGCTTCAGGAAGCTACCCACATGGATGAGCTTGCGGAAGCTTGCGAAGGGTAGGCCCAGGGGCTGCAGGCAGGCGCCGGTGCCGGGGGGATCGACGATATCCTCCAGGGAATTCGGAGTGTCTTCGGAGCGACCGAGGAGGTGGCTACGAACTTCCTGCAATTCCTCGATTTCCAGCTGCAGGAAATCATCGCTACCGTCTCCCGCCGAGGCCACCAAGTAATGGGTCTGCCCAATGAGGCGGGTGGCGTAGAGTTCCTGTTCGGCGAGATCCTCCGCCAGGGCCGCCAGGTCGCCGCCGCGGGCTGCAAGCTCGGCGTCGGCCCAGGCCTCCAGCTTCTCGGAAATCCGGCTGCCACCCCGATCCACCACGCCTCCGGTTCGGTACCAACCGCCGCGCACCAGGGCGTGGCGGAATTTCCAGTCGGGAAGCGCCCGGGCGAGATTGCGTACCAGGGCTGCCTGCCCTCCGGCCATGGGCGTTCCCGTGCAGGATTCGACGATGGTGGACGCAAGGGTCTTGCAGTATTCCGACCAGGCGGCGTCTTTCATTGGGGGGCCTCGGGATCAGATTGGGGTGAGAGGGCGAGTCGGTTGGCGACGGCGTCGCGGATTTCCGGTTCCGGGTCGCCCAGCAAGGGGGGAAGGAATTCGATGGGGGCATTGGCCACCGCGGACAGGCGCACCCACCACTCGGGGTCGCACAGCAGAGACGCGGCGACTTCGGGTAGCGCCCTTTCGGCGACGACGGCGCGGACCTCGGGCTCCGGGTCGGCGGCCAGCAGGTGCAGAGCGAAGGCCGGCAGGCGGGCCGCGACCACCTTGCGCACTTCCCGTTCCGGGTCCTTGAGCATGCGGGTGAGTTGGCCATGGGGCAGGCGGCGGGCCACGGTGGCGCGGACCAGATAGTCGGTATCGCCGCCGAGAGCCGCCAACTGCGCTTCCGGGATGCGTGAGGCGACCGACAGCCGCACCTCGCGATCCGGATCGGCAACCATGGAGATCAACTCCTCCGGCGGCAGGCGGTCGGCCACCACCCGGCGCACGACTTCGTCCGGGTCCCGTAGCAGGGCGCCGATGCGCTCGACGGGGGCATAGCGCGCCGCGATGGCCCGCCTTTCCCAGAAGATGTCGGCGAGGAAGTGCTCGGCCTGGCTGCGGTTGGCCCGCAGAAACCGATCGATCTGCCGCCCGCTGTGGGCGCGGACGCAGGCATCGCCTGGGGTGCAGCGGCGGCTGTTCAGGTATTCGGGGTAGTAGCTGCACCCCGAACACAAACCGAGCCGTCCCAGCCCCGCGTGAGAACCATTCGCCTCAGCTTTCATCGTGACGCTGGGCGACGACGATTCCGCTCGCATGGTCGAGATCGCCTGTGAGGGCGAGGCAATGACCGTTTTCGCCGGTGAACAGATAGAGATTGTGGCCGTCGACCTCAAGGGCCGGGGAAAAGCGGGGCGGAATATCGTCGTCGCTGCACTCGGTGAACATCAGGTCAGGAAAGCGCTTGCGCAATGTCGCCAGATCGGGGGAGAGCATGACCGCTTCTCCGACCGCGACCAGAGTCTTGGTGGTGATCATCAGACGTCCTCCACCGCGGATTCGGCTTCGAAGCGAGCCAGCGAGGCAGACGGGACGCCCATGATCTGGGCCAGCCAGGGGGGCGGGGAGGAGAGCCTGGCCTGCAGTTCGACAAGCACCTCCCGAGCGGTGCCCCCGCCGGGCTTCTTGATCGGATGCACGCCGGCGCGGACGACCTTGGCGGCTGCCGGTCCGCCGATGGACTGGATGTAGACGATCTGGCAGTCGCCGATCAGCGCCGAGCGGGCGGCGTTCTTGTCCTCGGCGCCGTCGGCTTCCGCGGTGCTGCGGACGTCGATCAGCTTGATGGCCTCCTTGCCGACCTGATAGATCAGGAAACGGTCGCAGGAGCCGAAGTGGCCATCGAGGTTCTCGCCCCGATTGGCGGCGAGGGCGACGCGGATCGAGCCGGGCATTTCGCCCTCGGCGTAGGCTTCGATGACGGGAAAATCTCCGTGCTCCAAGCCCTGGCCCCAGAGGAGTCGTACCGCCTCCTTGAGTTGGTCAGGCGCGACGCCCACGTGACAGCCCTGCTCGGCGAAATCACCGGCGAGCAGGGTGCGCAGATCCTCCACCGTGAGCTTGGCCAACTTGGATTCGGTGAGGGGCGGTTCCAGTTTTTCGATCAAGGCGCCGACGAAGGCCTTGACGTCGAGGCCATTGAGGGCGCGGGCGGCCAGCGCGATGCGCAGCGCGGCCTCGCGGGAGGCGATGGGAGTGGGCGACATTTTGAGCTCCAGGCAGCATTCTGAGTGGAACGCCGGCCTAGCCGGCGCTCGGCTCAGGACGCTGCGCTCAGGCCGGGCTGATGCAGCCGGACGGGCAAACGTCGACGCACAGCGGCGAATCGTTATGGCCGTCGCACTCCGTGCAGGTGGCGGCATCGATCTTGTAGAAGACCTTGCCGGAGCTGATCGACTTGGTCGGGCAGACCGGTTTGCAATCGCCACAGGCGGTGCACATGTCGGGATCAATCTTCATTGCCATGATGCTCTCCTTTCAGTCCGTTTTGCCGGCCGGGGCATTCGCACCCGCGGCTGGCTGGGCGGTCAGGGTTCGATAGAAACTCAATCCTCGGCGGCGCCGAGGCGCTTGGCGCGTAGGGAGATGGGCAGGCGGGGCGGCTTGGCGATCGGATCGATGTAGTACGACCCACCGTTGTCCAGTTTCAGCTCGCCACCCCATTTTTCTGCGGTGTCGAATTCGATGGACTCGATGGAGGCTTCCAGGTCGCGCTTGGGGAGATAGAAGGTCAGCCCTTTCTCTCCCTGGCGGATCATGATGTTGGCCATGGTTTTCTCCCTAAGTTTGGCAAGTCGCTCGCACGCCGGAGCCCCTCCGGCCGTTGCCGGCCGGCGGGGCTCCGGTGATCCGGATTAGCGGACCAGGTCGAAGTTGTAGTCGGTGGTGCCCATGCCGATCGTTTCCTTGTCGAGTTGCTCAAGGACGGCGTTCGTCAGTTGGGTGACCACGGCCATCATGCCTTCGTAGCCCAGCGTGGTAGCGCGGTGCTGGTGGTGACGGTCGAAGATGGGGAAGCCGATGCGGATCAGCGGCACTTCGAACTCTTCACCCTTGTGGCGGGTGTCGCGCTGGATGTACTTGCCGTAGGAGTTGCCGATCAGGAAATCGGGCTTGTCCGTGAAGCACAGGCTGCGCATGTGCCACAGGTCGTTGCCGACATAGACCTTGCCCAGCTTGCCGAAGGGGCTGGAGTCGAGGAGCTTCTGCACGGCCTTGCCCCAGCGCTTGTTGGCGTTGTGGGAAAGGATGTGGGTCGGCTCGGCACCGACTTCGAGCAGGATCTTGACCATGCCCATGACGAAGTCCGGGTCGCCGTAGAGGGCGAACTTCTTGCCGTGCAGCCAGGCGTGGCTGTCGGAAATGAGGTCCATGCAGCGGCCGCGTTCCAGTTCCAGGGAGGAGGGAATCGGCTTGCCGGTCAGTTCGGAAACCTTCATCAGGAAGTTGTCGGTCCATTCGACGCCCATGGGGATTTCCAGCTTGGGCACTTCGTGGTTCCAGGTGTTCTCGACGAACTTCTTGGTTTTCTCGAGCTGCCAGGGCTGGATCAGCACGGTGGTGAGGGCGTTCGGGGCATCCTTGATCTGGTCGATCGTGGTGCCGCCGGCGTACATGCGGAATTCACCGTCGGCCGGGGTATCGAAGACGTCGGTCGGGTCGGAGAGCATGGTGTAATCGACGCCCATCTCGGTCAGCATGCGCTTCACCACGCGGTAGTTGCCGAGGTAGGTTTCGAAACCGGGGACCAGGTTGACGCTGGCCTTGGAGCCGGCCTTCTTGCCTTCCATGTGGTTCAGCGTGAAGTAGCGCAGGATGCCTTCTTCCATGTTGTCCCAGCCGGTGACGTGGGAACCGACGAAGGACGGCGTATGCGCGAAGGGGACCGGATAGTCCTGGGGAATGTGACCGGCCTTCTTGGCGTTGTTGATGAAGGCGTTCAAGTCGTCACCGATCACCTCGGCCATGCAGGTGGTGGAGACGGCGATGATTTCGGGCTTGTAGATCGCCTTGGCGTTTTCCAGGCCGTCGAACATGTTCTTCTGGCCGCCGAACACCGCCGCGTCTTCGGTCATCGAGTCGGAAACGCAGGAGCACGGTTCCTTGAAGTGACGGTTGAAGTAGGTGCGGAAGTAGGCGACGCAGCCCTGGGAGCCATGCACGTAGGGCAGGGTCTTGTGGTAGCCGGAGGCGCAGAGGACGGCGCCGAGGGGCTGGCAGGCCTTGGCGGGATCAACCGTCAGGGCTTCGCGCTGGAAGTTGAGATCCTGATATTCCTTGGTGGTGGTCCACATGAAGGTTTCCCACACCTTGTCCGGATTGTGCATTTCCTCGAACTGGACGCGCTTGTCGGCCAGGTTCTTCTTGTAGTCGTCGTCGCGGAACAGCGGATAACAGGGCTTGATCTTGTCTGCGGTTTGCATTGCTATCTCCTTGCCCGTTCCGCCAATCTGCAGAGCCGGGCGCAAGGTTGATGATCCGGGTTCCGGGGGCCGGGGCAGGTGAAGGACGCGAAGTCCGCAATCACCCGCCGCCGGGTCCCGTTTCCCAATTCCTGAAACTTAGGCAGCCTTCTTTTCAGCCGTTTCTTCGGTAACCTTCTTCCACGGGGGCGTCAGGTTCTTGAAGGTCGGGTTGGAGAGGGCGATGTCCATGTCACGGGCGAAGATGGCGAAGCCGTCGTAGCCGTGGTACG
>DAORDK010000170.1:0-5405 GCA_035345935.1 Rhodocyclaceae bacterium
CTGAACCGGACATTACTGCTTTGCACGGACCGGACATTACCGCTTGGGTCTAACATTCCGCAGGGCAGCCTTGCCGTGCCCATCCGAGCGCGTTAGCCTAGGAAGCTGTTCAGGCGTGAGTTCCCGAGGAATCGAAAATGAGACGCTATCAGACCGTCTGCCTGGTTTTCTTCATGGCAGCCTCTAATGCATACGCAGCCCTGCCCGGTAATAGCCAAGCGGGTCAGCGCGTCCACGCGGCGAACTGCACGGGGTGCCACGATACGAGCGTCTATGTCCGCAAGAACCGTAGGGTCGGTTCGCTCGACGGGCTCAAGGAGCAGCTTCAGGCGTGCAGCCACCAGACCAGGAAAGAATTGAGCCCGAGCGAGAAAGAGAATCTCCTCAGGTATCTGAACGATCAGTTCTACCAGTTCAACTAGTCCCGTTTGCGGGGTCCGCATGCTCCGCTCCCTTGGGCTGCGCTCGACCTCAGCTTGAGGAAGCTTCATGAATCGAATCGGTCGACGGCGCGGCAGCGTCCTGGCTGCCACGGCACTGGCGCTGGCGGGCTGTGCCGCGATGTCCCCCGGCGCTACCCCGGTCGGCGATCCGGGCTTCGGCTTCGCGCTGTGGTCGCCGGGCCGTGCCGATAACGCGCTGCTTGAAACGCGTTACGCCGGCAAGAATCCGAACAACGCCAACTGCGTCGGCGAGAACCTCTCTCCCGCGCTGGCCTGGGCGCGCGCGCCTGCGGCCACGCGCAGCTTCGTGATCCTGATGGACGACCAGGCCGGCCGTGCCGGTCTCGGCGTGAACCATTGGGTCGCCTACGGCATCGCACCCGAGGCAAACGGATTGCCCGAGGCGGCGGCCGTTGCCGCACCGATCGGCTTCAGTGCCGGCAAGAACTCTCTCGGAATGCCCTACCTCGGCCCCTGCCCACCGCGGGGCAACGCGCCGCAGCACTACGTGTTCACACTCATCGCCACTTCGCTGGAAGCTGGCGCGCTCCCACCGGGGTTGGACAAGGCCGCAGTGCTCGAGGCACTCAAGGGCGGCAAGGCGCTCGGTGCCGCGAGCCTCGTGCTGCGCTTCAAGCACTGAATTGGCCGCGCGCCTCAAGCGCTGCCTTTGCCAGACCGCATATTCATACGTCTCCGATCTGGGCCCGGGCGGATCGCCCGGGTGACCAGACGATCCCGAAAAAACCCCGGTTTGACCCGGGGCGAAGCGTTGCTGCAGAGAGAGACGGTGGCGACTCAGGCGTAGGTGGGTGCGAAGCTTTCCTGGGGATTGGCCGAGGGGCCTTTTTCGCCCCAGTAGGGAGAGAGCTTGCGCAGTTGTTCGATGATGGGCGGTACGGCGGCAATCACCCGGTCGATCTCTTCCTCGGTGTTGTCGACCGAAAGGGAGAAGCGGATGGTGCCGTGGGCCGCGGTGTAGGGGATGCCCATCGCGCGCATGACGTGGGAGGGCTCCAGGGAACCGGAGGTGCAGGCGGAGCCGGAACTGGCCGCGATGCCCAGTTTGTTCAGCAAGAGCAGGATGGCCTCGCCCTCGATGTACTCGAAGGCGATGTTGCAGGTGTTGGGCAGGCGATTGGCCACGTCGCCCGTAGGGAAGCAGTGGGTGATCTGGCCGAGGATGCCCGCTTCCAGCTTGTCCCGCAGGCGACGGACTTCGGTATTTTCCTTGGGCATGTTGGCCAGGGCCATTTCGCAGGCCTTGCCTAGGGCGACGATGGAGGCGGAAGCCTCGGTGCCGGCCCGCCGGCCCCGCTCCTGGTGACCGCCCCGCAGCAGCGGGCGGAAGCGGCATCCCCGGCGTAGGTAGAGGACGCCGATCCCCTTGGGAGCGTGGAGCTTGTGGCCCGAAAGGGAGAGCATGTCGATCTTGGTGGTCTTCAAGTCGATGGGGATCTTGCCGACGGCCTGGACGGCGTCGGTGTGGAACATGATGCCCTTCTCGGCGGCCAGGGCGGCCATTTCCTCCACCGGGAAGATCGTCCCCGTCTCGTTATTGGCCCACATGACCGAAACCACGGCCACCCGGTCGCTGAGCAGCGACTTGTACTCATCCAGGTCCAGACGGCCTCGCTTGTCCACCTTGAGCTTGTGGACGATGTATCCCTCTTTCTCCAGCCAATCGCACAGGGTCAGGATGGCCGGGTGCTCGACCGTGGTGGTGATGACCGTGTTGCGTTCAGGCTGGGCCTTCAAGGCGGAGAGGATGGCGGTGGAGTCGGATTCGGTTCCGCAGGAGGTGAAGATGATTTCCGAATCGTGCTCGGCGCCGAGCAGCGCCTGAACCTGGCCTCGCGCCTTCTTGAGGGCCTTGCCCACTTCGCTGCCGAAGGCATGGATGGACGAGGCATTGCCGAAGTGCTCGGTGAAGAAGGGCAGCATGGCTTCGACCACGGCGGGGTACACCCGCGTCGTGGCGTTGTTGTCCAGGTAGATGGGTTTCAGTTCCATGGCACGGTCCTCGGGTTCAGTCGGGCTGGGGGCGTTGGCTGTCGTGAAAGGGTCAGGCTTCGACCGGCATGTGGCTGGCGGGCAGGACTTGCACCAATTCGCCGAGGGATTCGATCATCTTTTGCTGGATGCCGCCCAGGGTGGCCGCTTCCATCATGCAGCCAGAGCAGGCGCCCTTGAGATGGACGTAGATCTTCTTGCCCTGGACGTCGGCCAGTTCCACGTCGCCGTGGTCGCGCTGGAGCATGGGGCGCACGGATTCGAGCACTTCCTCGATGAGCTTGATCTTCTCGACGATGGAAAGCTTCTTGGTAGGCGGCTTGGGCGCTTCCGGCGTTGCCGGGCAGACGGCGGGAGGCGAGGTCTCGCCCATGCCGGGGCGCTCGGCCTTGACCTTGGCCAGGATTTCCTCGATGCCTTCGTGGCAGGCTGCGCAGCCGCCGCCGGCCTTGGTGTAGAAGGTGACCTCTTCCACGGTATTGAGGTTGTTGGCCTTGACCACGTCCTCGATCATCACGGCGTCGATGGCGAAGCACTTGCAGACCAGGGCGCCTTCCTCGTGGTCGTCGGACCACTCCTCGCCCCGGTAGTTGGCGATGGCGGCCTGCAGGGCCTCGCGACCCATGACCGAACAGTGCATCTTTTCCGGCGGCAGTCCGTCCAGGTAGTCGGCGATGTCCTGGTTGCTGACCTTGAGCGCTTCGTCGAGGGTCATGCCCTTGATGATCTCGGTCAGGGCCGAGGAGGAGGCGATGGCCGAGCCACAGCCGAAGGTCTGGAAATGGGCATCCTGGATGACCTCGGTTTCCGGTTCGACCTTGAGCATCAGCCGGAGCGCATCACCGCACTGGATGGAACCCACGTCGCCGATGCCGTTGGCCTCCTCGAGGGGCCCGGAATTGCGCGGATTGAAGAAGTGCTCGCGAACCTTGTCGGAGTATTCCCACATGGCGAATTCCCCTCAGACCGTGAAAGACTGGCCGCAGGAACACTGCGACGAAGCGTTGGGATTGTCGAACTTGAAGCCGGTGTGGGTCAGGGTGTCGATGAAATCGATGGTCACGTTGTCGATCATCGGCATGGTCATCGGGTCCACCAGGAGCTTGACGCCCTCGACTTCGAGTTCCCAGTCGTCCTCGGCCTTCTCGGCTTCCAGTTTCATGCCGTACTGGAGTCCGGAACAGCCGCCGCCGGAGATCATGAGGCGCAGTCCGGCCACCGGCGATTCGGAACCGCGAATGAAGCGCTGGACGGCTTTCACGGCGGCGGGGGTGAGGTTGATCATGATCGTTCTCCGAAGGGTTGATGCTCCCCTCCTGCAAGGGCTGTGCCATCGCGGAATAAAAGCCATGAATCCATCGAATCAATGAGTTAATGCGGTGCCGATGCCGCCGGTGCAATGTCAGGTTTACGACAAGTTCGACGATTTCGGTTGCAGGCCGCGACCACCGTCGTTCCTCCAAACTCCCGTGGCAAGAGGGGTTACGCGGTCACGACTGTGTAATCCTTCATTGGTACGGTTCTTGCCATACGAGAGAATGGACCCCCACGACCCCATGGCCCCCTGGCAAAGAACCTTCGCTCAATTCGCCGGCCCCGGCATTGCCCACCCTTCCTCTTCCCTGGAGGTGGACAATGCCGAGGCTGCCGCTATCGTCCACCGGTTGCAGGCTTGCCGCTGGGGCGAGCCGCTCTGGGCGGGCGCCGGCAATCGGGCCGGGTATCGTGTCCTGCCCGCCGACGAGCCCGGGACCGTGGGTCTTTTCCGGGGCGCGGAGCTGGTCGGCTTCTATGCCGGAGGCTATCTCTGGATCGCGGCTGCCCACCGGCGTCGCGGCCTGTCCACCCCGCTCATCCTGGGGGCGGCGCAGCAACGGGGTGGTGGCATCCTGCCACCGGGCGTGGTGGTGGTCGGTTATACGCCGGCCAGTCTGGCCGCCCACCTGGCCGCCCATACGGAAGCAATACTGACCGCGCTGGCAGCGGGAGCGACGGTTTCCGGCGCCGTCCTTCGCGATGTGGCACCCCCAGGGTCAGGACTCAATCGCGGGGCAGATGCCTTATCCGGTTGTTGAGCAGCGCTCAGCCTAGGACGTGCTCGTACGCCCGGCGAAGCAGCTGGCGTTCGACGTCGCTCAACTGGCGGGCTTCGGTGAGGGCGATGAAGCGGCTGTTGGTGCGTTCGGCGGCGGAGAAGGGTGGATCGAGGTCGGTGAACACGCCCAGGAGTACCGGCACGTCGCCGGCCGGGGTATCCACCCAGGCGGAGAATTCCGCTTCCGGCTCGATGGCGCCCTCGGGAAGGCCCAGATGGATTTCCGCTTCCCGAACGACCGCCGCGGGGTGCACCTGGATCTTGGGCGAATAGTCCTCGTCCCGCAGTGCGGCCAGCGCCGGGAGAGGAGCGAAGGCCACCACGCCGGAGGAAAGACAAAGGAAGCGCACGCGGCCGCTGGTCTTTTGCTTGTGCAGCAGAATCATGCGCGGCGGAGTCGGCGCACTCACTTGGCGTACTCGGCGATGATGGCTTCGCCGCGCAGCTTCTCCGGGCGGCCCCAGACTTGGACGGATTCGACATAACTCTCGGCGTCCGCCGGGTTGGCTTGCAGCACCTGGTATTCGGCGAAGACGCGCCCATCCGGGAAGAAGGTGGCCTTGCCGAAGCGGGCGCCACCGCGCCAATAGGCGACCACGCTCACCTCCTGGGAGAAGGGATCCACCTTCTCCTCAAAGGTCGCCGCCGCCCACACCGGCTCGTCACCGATGGAAAGGCCCAGCTTTTCCACCTGGCCGCGCAGGGCCGCACAGACGGCTGCCCCGGTGGCGGCATCCGGGCGTCGCGTCATGCCGGCGCGTAGGTGTAGCAGTCCTTGGGACAGACCCGCCCGCAGGAACCGCAGCCGATGCAGTCCATGGCGTTGGCGATGGACATGACCATCATGTTGTCTT
>DAORDK010000171.1:0-808 GCA_035345935.1 Rhodocyclaceae bacterium
CGAGCACGTCGTAGAAGACGAAGTCGAGGTCTTCGTCATAGGCGCCTTCTTCTTCCAGGAAGTTGATGGCGGTGATCACGCCGCGGCCGGCACAGCCCACGCCGGGTTCCGGACCGCCGGATTCGACGCACTTGATGCCGCCGTAACCGACGGAAAGAACGTCTTCGAGTTCGAGGTCTTCAACGGAACCGGCTTCGGCAGCCAGGTGCATGACGGTGGTTTGAGCCTTGCTGTGCAGGATCAGGCGGGTGGAATCGGCCTTCGGGTCGCAACCCACGATCATCACCTTCTTGCCGGCCTCAGCGAGGGCAGCAACGAGGTTCTGGGTGGTGGTGGACTTGCCGATGCCGCCTTTGCCGTAAATGGCGCATTGACGCAGTTTAGCCATGGTGTAATCTCCTTAATCTGTCAGTCGATTTGCGAAGGAATCAGTGAGAGTCGCACCTCCCCTTCTGCACGTTGCGTGCCAGGTCGACTGGCAGGCCTTAATCGATTGATCTCTAAGTGAAAAATCCCTACGTTCCGGTGCCGGCGGGCGCGGAGACATCCGACAATTCCCCTACCCTTTGTAGGGGTGACGACAACGCGTCGAGCGCAAGCGAGACAAGCCCAGACTCAGGAGACGCCAGTCTCCAATCTCGCTCGTTGCGAGGCAGCCACGGGCCCCGGACCGGGGCAACTCACAACGCGTCGAGCGCAAGCGAGACAAGTCCAGACTCAGGAGACGCCAGTCTCCAATCTCGCTCGTTGCGGGGCAGCCACGGGCCCCGGACCGGGGCAACTCACAACGCGTCGAGCGCAAGCGAGA
>DAORDK010000171.1:908-5183 GCA_035345935.1 Rhodocyclaceae bacterium
CGCCAGTCTCCAATCTCGCTCGTTGCGGGGCAGCCACGGGCCCCGGACCGGGGCATTTGACGGCGCTTCTCTCCCTCGAACCGCTCGCCTGCCCATCAACCGCTGCAACTTGCCCGCCGTCGTTCTGGGTAGCCTGACTTTTCAGCGCCATCCCACGTCCCTGCTCATCGACGGGGTCGCCGAACTACACCGGGATCTCTTCCGCCGGCTGGAGTCCGCCGATGCGACGGAGCGATCCCACGTCTTTCGCGATTACATGACCGTTCGCTTCCAACTCGAGTGGCTTGAGGAGATGGGTCTGACCCAAGGTTCCAGGAAGCGCGCCAAGGCCAATTACATCAAGGCCATCCGCGGCTGGAGTTTCGATGCCGACAGCCGCGAGGGCGCCGTTTTGAAAGGATGGGTGGAATCCCGTTTCGGACTGACCCCCCGCTACCATCGCGAATCCCTGTCCGATCCCAATGGCGACGCCTATGGCCGCTACCAGGAGATGCGCGCCCGCGGACTCTACGGGACCAATGCCCTGGAAGCCCAACTCGACCTGCTCTATACCTTTTGTCAGATTGAACTGGCCCGGCGCCATCCTACGGCGCGCCATGTCACGCTCTATCGGGGCGTCAATCGGGTGGCCGACCACGAAATCCTGGAGCAGGTGACCGGCAATCGTCACGTCATCCTCCTCAACAACCTCAGTTCCTTCACCTGCAGTCGCGAGCGGGCCTGCGAGTTTGGCGACTACATCCTGGCGGCGGAAATTCCGCTCACCAAGATCTTCTTCCACTGCGGGTTGCTCCCGGGAATTCTGCAAGGCGAAGACGAGTTCCTGGTCATCGGTGGCGTTGTCGAAGTCACCCTGTCCACCCTGTAACAAACCCGACAATTTGCTGCAGGCGCTCGCGAAAACCCGCGCCGCTGCGTGGTTTTTCTTTGGGCGTGGAATTTGCTGTAGAGGCTGTGCCCCTTACTCAAGAGCACAGTCATGACCCCAGAATTGCGCGCAAAATTGCTGGCCGGCCTGCAGGACGGCAGCATCGTTCCCTATCTCGGGCCCGGCGTCCTGGCCGACGTCAAGAACGTCGCCACCGGCGCCCCCATTCCCGCCGACAGCGACTCCCTGATCTACGCCATGAACGACGGCAAGCCCATGGCGCCCAAGCTCATGTACGAATTCCCCAGAGCGGCGATGAATGTCGAACTCAAGCGGGGCCGCACCACGGTCACCAGATTCCTCACCCGTACCTATGGCGAAACCGCGTGGACCCGGGGCGCCGTCCATGACTGGCTCAAGGGGATCTGTCCCCAGTATGTGATCGACATCAATCGCGACACCCAACTCCAGGACTCCTACGCCGACCTGCCCCACAACCTGATCGTCGGCATCGCCCGCATCGGCGGCACGGCGTATCGCTACAAGCTTTATTTCTGGGATGGCGCCGCCTACCAGGCGACGCAAGCCCTCAATACCTCGCTGCCTGTCCTCTTCAAGCCCATGGGCACGCCACGGCCCGAGCCCGTCTATATCGCCTCGGACGCCGATTACGTCGACTTCATCACCGAACTCATGGGAGGCTTCTCGATTCCACCGGAGATCAAGGAGCTCAGAAAGGGCAAGCAGTACCTGCTCCTCGGCATGCGCCTCAATCGAGATACCGAGCGCATGGTCATGGCCGACATGATCTACAGCGCCGCCCAGCCCGCGGGCTGGGTCTTCATCGCCGAACCCACCGCCAAGGAGCGTCGCTTCTGCCAGCGCATCGGACTAGAAATCGTCCAAGCCGACCTTTACGAATTCATCGGCGCTGCAGTGCCCGCCTGAACCGATTCAAAACCAGGGAGAATATCCATGCTGCTCGATCGTTACGAACCTTACTTCTTCAACTCCAATTTCCGGGAAGCCGCCAGCGCCGAGGGTTGGGAAGCCTATCGCGGTGAACTGGTCCTGGTCGAGGGCGAGGTCGCCGACGACCAGGGGCGGCGCAAGCCTCCTCATGCCCTCTTCAAGCAGGCCGCCGTCTTGGCCAAGGGAGACGAACTCAAGCTGATTTCCGGGTCCCTGGAAGAACTCCAGCACTGGCCCGCATTCATGGAGAAATTCGGCGGCGACCTCAACCCGGGCACGGTGGCCGTCATGTTCACCGTCAATATTCCCAAGCCCTTCGTGTCGGTGATCAACGGTGCCACGGTGGCCTTCATCCCCTTGACCGAGGGTCTCTGCTGGAACGAGCTGATCGATCTTGCCGCTCTGGAGAAGGGCGACTTCAAGGGCCAGGGAGCCGGCGACAAGGTGGTCACCGTGTTCAACGCCTTCCAGGGTTTCAAGTACAAGTATCCGGCCATGGCGGTCGACGAGGCCTTGAAGACGACCAACAACGCCAAGCGCGAGGTACACGGGGCGATCTGATGCCGTGGGATGCGCGATTTGACCTCGGCAACGAGGAAATGGACGCCACCCACCGGGAATTCGTGGCCCTCGCCGATGCGCTCGGAGTGGCATCCGACGCGGACTTTCCCGCCCTGTTCGCCCAGTTGCGGGAGCACACCCGCCTGCACTTCGAGCACGATGGCAGGCTCATGCGGGCTTGCCGCTTCCCGGCCATCGGCGAGCATGAAAGCGAGCATCAGCGGGTGCTGGGAGAACTCGCCCACTTGGCCGTCCGGATCAAGAGCGGCCGTCTGACCATGGCCAGGGCCTATGCGGAAGGTATGTCCCAGTGGTTCGCCAATCACCTCGCGACCATGGACGCGGCATTGGCGGGGTGCCTCAGGGCCAGGGGCTGACGATCGAATTGGAGGAGAGCGGGGGCCTTCCCCGCGCTCTCCCAAGTTGCCCGTTTCGTGCGATCCATTTCCGAGTGCTGCGGGGTCACGATTCGAAAAGCTCGGTGGTTACCATCTGCAGCCCAGGCTTGCCTTCAGCCCGTCTGGCGAAGGCTAAGCTCGTGGCGTCGTGGCGGTGATATAACTCTCTCCAGGCCGGCCGCGGAGCGGTCTGATCCGCGGTCTGAGCCGCCCTAGGAGCATTGATATCCCATTCGATTAAGGGCACCATGATCGGATGAAAGAAGGCTTTTCGACGCTTGCGGCTCATCCCGGGTATTTGTTGCTGTGGGCGACGGCCTATTTTCTGATGATTTACGGCGCGTTTGCGGGCCTGGCTTGGCTGATCGCCCGGGTGGTCCGTCGTCCGATCTGCGTTCGTCCCTTGGCGAACGGGCAGATTCTCGATGAGATCTTGCGCTCGCTGCGTTCCGTTCTATTGTTCGGCGCCGGAATCCTGGTCCCTTGGGCCATGATCGAGGCAGGAATTGCATCGATCGGATTCGATGCCAACCTCAGCGAAACAGTCTTCGATTGCCTGCTGATGGTGCTTTGGAACGATTTGCATTTCTACGCCATGCACCGGCTCCTGCATCAGAAGTTGCGGCGGGCTCATGCCATTCACCACAAATCCGTGGCTGCCACGCCCTTCGCTTCTTACAGCATGAGTGCCACGGAGGCGCTCCTGCTGGGCAGCGTGATGCCCTTGGCGATGCTGGCGCACAATTTTTCGTGGCAGGCCTTGCTTTTCCTCCCGGTGTGGTCGATCGCCATCAACACCCTGTCGCACTCCAATACCGATCTGTTCCCCTGGGCCGGGGAGGGTTCGCTGCTGGGCTTCATCAGGCATCACCAGAGCCACCATACCCACTACCACGGAAATTTCGGTTTCTTTTTCGGCCATCTCGACCGCTGGTTCGGAACGGCGCGCCCGTTCGATTGACAAGGATACTCATGACGCCATTCAGCCGTACTTACCTAACGCGATCAGCTGTCTTCCTGCCGGGCGATCCGGTGGATAACGACGGCATGGACCGGTACATCGGTTCGATCAACAAGATGTCTGCGCGGATCAAGCAACGTATTCTGGCCGAAAACGGGATCCGTCTGCGGCATTACGCCATCGACATGGAGGGCAATTCCTTGCATTCGGTGGCTTCCATGGGGGCGAGCGTCGTTGGGGCGCTGCTTTCCCCGGATGAGGAGCTGGACTTCCTCGCGGCGGCGACGACCGGGGGCGATTGCGCCGCGCCTGGACTGGCCAACCTGATTCAGGGCGAATTGCACCTGCCACCCTTGGAAACTTTGTCGGTATCCGGCATCTGTGCAGCTTCCATTGGGGCACTCAACGCAGCGGCACAGGCGGTGGAATCGCGGGCAGCACAGCGCGGGGTGGCCTTGGCGAGCGAGTTTCCGTCCCGGTTGTTCAAGGCTTCGCGCTTTCAGCAGCGGGATTCG
>DAORDK010000172.1:0-5146 GCA_035345935.1 Rhodocyclaceae bacterium
CACGACCTGGGCGTCTTCTCGATGATGAGCTCGGACTCCCAGGCCATGGGACGGGTGGGCGAGGTCATCCTCCGCACCTGGCAGGCTGCCCACAAGATGAAGGTCCAGCGCGGCACTCTGCGGGAGGACAGTCCGCGCCACGACAATTTCCGCGTCAAGCGCTACATCGCCAAATACACCATCAATCCCGCGCTCACCCACGGCATCGCCCACACGGTGGGGTCGGTGGAAGTCGGCAAGCTCGCCGACCTGGTCCTGTGGCGGCCCGCCTTCTTCGGGGTCAAGCCCTCGCTGGTGGTCAAGGGCGGCATGATCGCCGCGGCCGCCATGGGCGATCCCAACGCGTCGATTCCGACCCCGCAACCGGTCCATTACCGCCCCATGTTCGGCAGCTTCGGCAAGGCCCTCAAGACATCGGTCACCTTCGTCTCCCAGGCAGCCCTGAACAACCCGGCAGTGGCCGCCCTGGGCCTGGCCAAGCCCCTCGTCGCGGTCTCCGGGACCCGCAAGCTCAAGAAGAAGGACATGGTCCTCAACGGCGCCACCCCGGACATCAGCGTCGACCCGGAAACCTACGTGGTCAAGGCGGACGACGTCCACCTGGTCTGCGAGCCCGCCAGCGAATTGCCCATGACGCAACGCTATTTCCTCTTCTGAGCATGCTGATTCTCAATCGAAGGACCGACGCCCCGGCGACCGATGCCGTTCTCCTCGCCTACGACGAGCGCAAACGCAGTCGAATCAAGGTGACGCTCGCTTCCGGGCGGGAAGCGGGAATATTCCTGGAGCGCGGAGACCACCTCCAAGGCGGTGACCGTCTGGCCGCCGAGGAGGGCTCGCTGGTGGTCGAGATCGTCGCCGCCCCGGAGGCCCTGATCGAGGCAGCAGCCGATACGCCGCTCCTCTTCGCCCGGGCCGCCTACCACCTGGGCAACCGACATGTCCCCGTGCAGATCCTGCCCACCGCAAACGGCGGCCGTCTGCTTTTCCAGACCGACCACGTGCTGGCGGAAATGCTCCGCGGTCTGGGTTGTGACGTGACCACAACCGAAGCGCCCTTCCAGCCGGAATCCGGTGCCTATGGCGCCCACGGGGGCCATCGCCACGGTGACGACGATGCCCAGGCTGCCCGTCACGATCCCGGCCATGGACCCCACCGGTCCGTGCCTAAAATCCATCAGTTCCGCTGAAAATGTGGACTTCCTCCGGAATGGCGATGGACAACGCACGCTGCCCCCGCTAGCCTTCGAGTCAGAATAACCATGGAGGGACCCGTTCATGAAGCGCCTGTTCGCCCTGCTGGCCCTGGCCGGCTGCGCCCTGCCCGCCCTTGCCGCCGGGCTCGACTGCGACGAGTTGATCGACAAGATTTCCCGCCGCCTGGAATCCAAGCACGTCACCGACTACCAGCTGAAAGCGGTTCCGGTGGAGGAGAAACATCCCGGCAAGGAAGTTGGCCGTTGCGAAAGGGGCTCGAAGAAGGTGATGCTCGAACGCGGCAAATCCGAGGGCAAGGCGGACGCGGAGTAGATATCGACTTGCCGGGGCCGGCGGCGCACGCCCCCGTGCTTCCCGCGGCAGCGCACACGATTGGCCGTTCCCGGGGCAAAGCCTGACCGTGTCTGCCGCCCGACTGCTTACCCTCACCCGTCTGTTGCAGCTCGCCAGCCCTGCGCTACCGGTGGGGGCCTATACCTACTCCCAAGGCCTGGAGTGGGCGGTGGAATCCCAAGTGGTACGCGATGAAGCGTCGTCCGGACGCTGGATCGGCGACCTCCTCCAGTTGGGCATCGGCCGTTACGAAGCCCCCCTCCTGGCGGCCGCCCTCACCGCCTGGACGGGTGCCGATGACGCAACCCTGAACGGCCTCAACGCCCGCTTTCTCGCCAGCCGAGAAACCGCCGAATTGCGGGCGGAAACCGTCCAGATGGGCTACTCGCTGCGCCGACTGGCGGGGGAACTCAACGACCCCGCCCTGGCACCCGTGGTGACCTGGGCGTCGTCCGTCCCCGAGGTGGCTTATCCGGTACTCTGGGCCGGTTTCGCATTTGCCTGGTCGGTGGACGCGCCGGAGGCCCTGGCTGCCTACCTCTGGTCCTGGGCGGAAAATCAGGTTCTGGCGGCGCTCAAGGCCGTGCCTCTGGGCCAGGCCGCCGGCCAGCGTCTTCTCGCCCAACTGGGCGGGTGTATTCCGGCCGTTGCCTCGCAGGCGGCCGTGTTGCCGGAAAGCGACTGGTGCAACCTGGCACCGGCTTTCGCCATCGCCAGTTCCCGCCACGAAACCCAATATTCCAGACTCTTCCGATCCTGACCATGCCCGCTCATTCCCAGTCCGCCTCGCCCTCCCGCCCTGCCGCCCTGCGCGTCGGCATCGGCGGCCCCGTCGGTTCTGGCAAGACCGCCCTCACGCTCGCCCTCTGCCAGGCGCTGCGCGACCGCATTGACATGGCAGTGGTTACCAACGACATCTATACCGCCGAGGACGCCAAATTTCTGGTGGCCCATTCGGCGCTCGCCGCTGAGCGCATCATCGGCGTCGAGACCGGCGGGTGTCCCCATACCGCGATCCGCGAGGACGCCTCGATCAATCTGGAGGCCGTCGATCGGCTGCAACGGGCCTTTCCCGGCGTCGAGCTGATTCTGGTGGAGTCCGGGGGCGACAATCTGGCGGCGACCTTCTCGCCGGAACTGTCGGACCTCACGCTCTACGTCATCGATGTCGCAGCAGGCGAGAAGATTCCCCGCAAGGGGGGACCGGGAATCACCAAGTCCGACCTCCTCATCATCAACAAAATCGACCTGGCACCCCTGGTCGGAGCCTCGCTCGAGGTGATGGCCCGCGACGCCCGGACTCAGCGGGGCGAACGCCCCTTCGTCTTCACCAACCTGAAAACCGGCGAGGGTCTGGAAACCGTGATTGCCTTCCTGCGCGACCGGGGAATGCTGGCGATCTGATATGGCGGGCGGTCAATCGCCCAGGATGCGTTCCGCCCAGTAGAGGGCGGTGATGGTCTTGGCGTCGGTGATTTCGCCCCGGAAGACGGCCTCTCTTGCTTCCTGAGGCGTCAGTTCGAGAACGTCGAGAAATTCGTTGTGGTCTAGGGTCTGACCCGCGATCTGGCGCAATCCCCGGGCCAGGAAGATTTCGATGCGCTCGTCGGAATAGCCGATGCACGGATGCATCACCCCCAGGTACTCCCACGAATCGGCGACATAACCCGTTTCTTCGAGCAACTCGCGCTGGCCCGTGGCCAGGATGTCCTCCCCAGGGTCGATCTTGCCCGCGGGGAGTTCGAGAAAAGCTCGCCGCAAGGGATAGCGAAACTGGCGCTCGAAAACCAGCGCCCCATGGTTCAATTGGGGAATGACGACGACCGCTCCCGGATGGGTCACATACTCCCGGATCGCTTCAGCGCCATTGGGCAGACAGACACGGTCGCAACGGACCTCCAGGAGTCGCCCCTTGAACACCACTTCGCTGCTGAGGGTCTCTTCCGTCAGGTGGGAATGTTTGTCCATGGCGAGCTCCATGTAAAACGCCCCGGCAAGCGGGGCGTTGTTTGCGGCGCTTGTCGCCCGTTCAGAGCGACTGCGCCAAGGCCACAGTGCACAGCTGCACCAGGTCGCCCGGGAACAAGCCGAGGAGTGCGACGACCAGGGCATTGGCAGAGACCAGGAGACGGGTATCGAGCGGTGCGCTGATCGGGCTGTCGTCGGCCGGAGCGTCGAAGTACATGAGCTTGACCACGCGAAGGTAGTAGAAGGCGCCGATCAGGGAGAAAGCCACCGCGACCACCGCCAGCCAGATGTAGCCCGAAATGACGACCGCCTGGAGAACGGCGAATTTGGCGAAAAAGCCGACGAAGAAGGGAATGCCGGCCATCGAGAACATGAGCATGAGCATCATGCCGGCGAACCAAGGGCTGCGCTTATTGAGTCCCTTGAAGTCTTCCAGGTTGTCGGATTCGAATCCGGCCCTGGCCAGCAGCAGGATCATGCCGAAGGAACCGGCGGACATGAGTACGTAGGCCACCACGTAGAACATGGAGGAACTGTAGGCATTGAGGACCAGGTTGGGATCGATGCGCCCGCCGACGACCCCGCTGACGATGCCGAGGAGCATGAAGCCCATGTGGGAGATGGCGGAATAGGCCAGCATGCGCTTCAGATTGGTCTGGGCGATGGCCGCCAGATTGCCGATCGCCATGGACAACACCGCCAGGATGATGAGCATGGCCTGCCAATCGAGGGCCAGAGGCAGCAGGCCGTTGACCAGGAGACGCATGGTGATGGCGAAGGCAGCCAGCTTGGGGGCCGAGCCGATGAACAGGGTCACCGCCGTCGGCGCGCCATGATAGACGTCGGGAATCCACATGTGGAACGGGACGACGCCCAGCTTGAAGGCCAGACCGGCAACCAGGAAGACCAGGCCGAAGACCAGCACGGTCTTGTTGGCGCCGCCGTGGGCCAGGCGCTCGCCGATGCCGGTGATTTCCAGGGTTCCGGTGGCCCCGTAGATCATCGACATGCCGTAGAGGAGCAGGCCGGATGCCAGGGCGCCCAGGACGAAATACTTCATCGCCGCCTCGGTGGATTGCAGGGAATCCCGGTTCATCGCCACCATGGCATAGAGAGACAGGGACAGGAGTTCGAGCCCCAGGTAGATGGTGACGAAGTGATTGGCCGAGATCATGACCATCATGCCCAGGGTCGCGAAGAGGGCCAGGATGTAGTACTCGCCCTTGTTCATCGAGTCCCGCTCAAGAATGTAGCCGCGGGAATAGAACATCACGACGATGACCGTCATGTACAGGAAGAGTTTGAGCAGCGTCCCCATCAGGTCGCCGACGAACATGTTGCTGAAGGTGTACATCACCTGACCGCTGGCGACCCCATACTGGATCGCGAAGCAGCCCACCAGCGTGAGCTGGGTGAGGGCGAAGGTAATCGTCCGGCGGCGATCCTTGACCATCACGTCAATCAGAAGAAGGATCGAGGCCATCGCCGCCAGGAAGAGTTCCGGTGCGGCGGGCAGAAGATCGGGGACAACGAAATTGTCGAACATGTCGGCTACCGTTTATTGAATCTTGCTGATGGCGACGTGCTGCAGCAGGTCGTTGACCGATGCATGCATGACTTCGGTGAA
>DAORDK010000173.1:0-5062 GCA_035345935.1 Rhodocyclaceae bacterium
CCCTGGCCAACACCGCCCTGGCTTCCGCCGAGCGTATCGCCGCCCTCAACCTGAACACCGCCCGTTCCGTCCTGGAAGACGGCGTGTCCGGCGCCAAGGCCCTCCTCGGTGCCAAGGACGTCCAGGAAGCCCTGTCCATCCAAGCCTCCCTGGCCCAGCCGAACGTCGAGAAGGCCGTCGCCTACTCCCGTTCCGTGTATGAAATCTCCGCCCAGACCCAGGAAGAGCTGTCCAAGATGGTCGAAGCCCAGTTCGGCGAGTTCCAGAAGACCGTTACCGCCCTCCTGGACAAGGCTGCCAAGTCCGCTCCCGCCGGCTCCGACGTTGCCGTTGCTGCCGTCAAGAGCGCCATCGCTGCCGCCAACTCTGCCTTCCACAACATGAACAAGGCTGCCAAGCAGGTTGCCGAACTCGCCGAAGCCAACGTGGCTGCCGCGACCAACGCCACCGTCAAGGCCGTGTCCACCGGCAAGGGCAAGAAGTAAAATCAAGCAAAAATAATGAAACCCCCGCCTTGAGCGGGGGTTTTTCCTCCCCAGCAAGGAAAACAGCGCAACCGAATCAATTCTTTTCCGGAGGATCCACCCATGAGTACCACCCCGAATCTCGAACAACTCGCCGCCGCCCAGAAGGCCAATGCCGAAGTCATGATGGCCCTGCTCCGTACCGCCTTCAATGGCGTCGAGCAGCTGACCGCCCTCAACATGGCCGCTTCCCGGGAGTTCTTCAACAGCGCGGTGACCAACACCCAACAATTGTTGAAGGCCAAGGACGCCAACGAAATGGCCAAGCTCAACAGCCAGCTCGCCAAGCCCAATGTGGATAAGTGGACCGATTACTCCCGCAATATTTACGATCTGGTGTCGTCGATGCAGAAGGAAATCACTTCCGTCCTCGAATCCCAGTACAGCAGCTTCACCAAGAATGCGTCCAGCGCCGTCGAAAAGGCCAGCGCCGGCGCCCCCGTGGGCGGAGACGTTTTCGCCGCCGCCATGAAGTCGATGCTCAACGCCTCCACCAAGGCCTTCGACAATATGACCTCCATGGCCAAGCAACTCTCCGACATCGCCGAAGCCAACATGCAGGTTGCCACCAAGGCCACCAAGACCAGCGCAACGGCTGCCGCCGCGAAGAAGGGCAAGTAAGCCTCAGCCTCCGGGCGCGACAGGAAACCCGGCTGCGGCCGGGTTTCTCGCGTTTACGCGGGCGGGTCGCGCCAGCGCCAAGTGATCCCGCGCCTCTCCACCTCGACGCGAATGTCCTCCATGGCGCGATCGACCAGCGCCGGATCGCCCTCCACCCCCAATTCCAGATGGCGACGCTCGACACCCTGAATCGAAGGCAGCGAGAAGAGCCTCAGCGTCGGGTATTGGGCGACGATACGTTCCATCAAATCGAGTAGCGCGCTCTCGTAGGCCGTCGGGCCGGTCAGCAGGAAGGCCTTGTCCACCTTGGCCGCCGCCGGCTGGAACAGATCCTTGTAGAAGCTGTCGAGTACCCACTCGATCATGGGGTGGGCCATCTGCGGAAAGCCGGGAACGAAATAGTGCTCCCGGGCCATGAAGCCGGGGATACGGTTGAAGGGGTTGGGGATGATCCCGGCCCCGGCCGGAAAGGTGACGAGTTGCAGGCGCTGCGGGGTCATGTCGTCACCGAAGCGGATCTTGGCCTCTTCGACTCCTTCCGGATGGATTTCCAGACCGACGCCGAGGGCCGCCGCCGCGGCCTGGCGCGTGTGGTCGTCCGGCGTATTGCCGATGCCGCCGCAGGAAAAGACCACGTCCCCGGAGGCAAGAGTCCGCCTGAAGGTTTCTGCCAGGCGCTGGCGCTCGTCGCCCAGGTATTCCACCCAGGAAAGACGCAACCCGCGCTCGCCCAACATCGCCGCAATGCGCTCGAAATGCTTATCCTGGCGTTTGCCGGAGAGGATTTCGTCACCGATGATCACGGCGCCGAAAACGCGTTGCTCGCTCATATCCGTTCTCCCTTTACGCTGACGATGGCCCCGCCGCGGGAGCGGCGCAGGGCTTCCAATCCCATGTGCACGAAGGCCAATGCCGCCAGGGCCGGCACGAAGAGGCCGATGACCGGCACGTGGGCGAGCAAGGCCATGGTCAGGCCAAGCATGAACAGGGGTTGCCGATAATCCCGGCGCAGAGCCGTCCATTCCGCAGGGGTGGCGTGCATCGAGAGGGCGTCGTAGGCAAAGGTGCGACGGTTGAACCAGGCCATGAGCAACAGGGGCAGGACGATGGAAAGTCCTGGCACGAGCCACAGCGGCAGAGTCAGCAGCCAGCCGAGGACGAACAGGACCGAAGCGAGGACGCTATTGACGGTTGCCGCGACGAAGCTGTCCTTGCCCATGGCCGCCACATCCCGATACTCGCCATTGGCCAGATGTTTGAGCAACAACGGCAGGATGAGGACGGCAGCAAGCAGCGACGCCGTCAGATAGGCGCAGGCGAAGATGGCCATCCACCCCCCGAGATAGGCCAGGATGTGGGCGAGCCAGGCGACTCCCCAGGCGACCAGCAGGGTCATGGGCGGATGGCCGAGGAGCCAATCGACGAACACGCCCAGCCCCCAGAAAGCGAGGGCGATCCAGAGCACCAGCGAGAAGGCGGCGGGGGCCAGGATCAAGGCCCAAATCTTGCGGTCGCGCAGGCTGGCGAGGGTACGCATCAGTGCCAAGACCAGGCTATCCATACTGAATTCCTTCCCATTGCTTTTGCAGTCGTTTGACGGAGACCGGTATCGGGGTGCGCAGTTCCTGAGCGTAGAGGCTCACCCGTAGTTCCTCCAACAACCAGCGGAATTGGTCGATCTGGGGATCTACCGTGCCCTGCTTCGCCAGCTGGACCGCCCGCCGCTCGAAGGCGATCCACAGGGGTCCAAATTCTGCCATCGCCTGGGCGTCCCGCGCTGGATTGGCCCTGAGCTTGTCGAGGCGCACCTGGACGGCCTTCAGATAGCGCGGATAGTGCTGCAAGCGTTCGAAGGGGGTGTCCATCACGAAATTTCTACCCATCAGTCGTTTCACCTGGGCCTCGATGTCGGCCAGTGCCGCCCCGTGGGCCTTGAACGCCGGCAATTTCTTGCCCACGGCCTGCCATTCGGTCAGTACTGTCCCCACCAGGCGAGCGATCTCCTGCAGGATCAGACCCAGGCGGGCCTTGGCCTCGAGGCAGCGGGCCTTGAACGCGGCTGGGCCAGTGGGAAGCGGTTCGGCGAGACAGGCGCGCTCGAAGGTCAGCTCGACGAGCTGGCGTTTCAGATCCTCCGCGCTGCCCAGGGCCATGTACTGCATGGCCATTTGGGTGAGACCGGGAACGTTCTTGTCGAAATACTTCACCTGGTCTTTGAACTGGAGCATGAACAGGCGGCGCAAGCCGGCGCGGTGGACCTTTTCCGCTTCCTCCTGGGCGTCGAAAACCTTGAGGCTCACCGTCTCGCCTTCGTCGGAGAGGGCCGGGTAGCCCAGCACCTTCTGGCCCGCCACCGGCACTTCCATCAGTTCCGGGAGTTCGCCAAAGGTCCAGTCGGTGAGGTTGGCATATTGCGATGGCGTCTCGTGGAGTTCGGCGAATTCCTGCTTCGCCTCCCGCCCCCACTCGGCCCGCAGCTGCACCAGGCTGCGCCCCATGTCGAGCTGGCAGCCATGCTCGTCGATGAGCTTGTAGTTCATCGCGAAGTGGTCGGGCAGGGCGTCAGGCCGGAAGGCGTCCGGCGTCACTGCCCAGCCCCGGGCGTTCAGCCCGCGGGCTTCCAGGATGTAGTCGATCAACGGCCCGATCATGCCCTGGCCCATCTTCTTCTCGTCGCTGCCGACAGCGGCGATGAATTCCTCGACGAATTCCGGCACCGGCACCAGCTTGGCGCGAATCTTCTGGGGCAGGGTCTTGATGAGTTGAACGAGCTTTTCCTTCAACAGCCCCGGCACCAGCCATTCCATCCGCGCCGCCGGAATCTGGTTAAGCTGGGCCAGGGGCAGGGTGAGGGTGACGCCGTCCCGGGGCGACCCCGGCTCGAAGTGGTAGGTGAGCCCGTACTCCGCACCGCCCACCCGCAGGTGGTGGGGGAAGGCCTCCGTCGTCACCCCGGCGGCGGAGTGGCGCATGAGGTCATCCTTGGCCAGGAAGAGGAGTTTGGGGTTGTCCCGCTCGGCTTCCTTCCGCCAGTGGTCGAAGGCGGCACCGTTGTGGATCCCTTCCGGGATCAGGTGGTCGTAGAAGGCGAAGATCAGCTCGTCGTCCACCAGCACGTCCTGGCGGCGCTGCTTGTGTTCCAGGTGCTCGATCTCGCGGATGAGCTTCTGGTTGTGCTGGAAGAAGGGCCAGCGTTTGGCAAAACCGTCGTCGATCTCTTCGCCGACGAGGCCCTGGCGGATGAAGATTTCCCGCCCCTCGGCCGGGGCCAGAGGGCCGTAGTGGATGCGTCGCTTGGGGTTGATGACCACACCGTAGAGGGTGGTGCGCTCCCAGCCGGAGACCTGCATCGACTTCTTTTCCCAGTGGGGGTCGAAATAGCTGCGCTTGATCAGGTGAGCGCCCACTTTCTCCAGCCAGTCCGGCTCGATGCGGGCGACGCAGCGGCCGAAGAGCTTGGTGGTCTCGGTGATCTCGGCGGCCATGATCCACTTGCCGGCCTTCTTGGTGAGGGGCGACGAGGGGTGGATGAGGTAGCGTATGCCCCGCGCCCCCAAGTAATAGCCCGATTCGTCGGACTTGCAGCCGATGTTGCCGAGCAAGCCGGTGAGCAGGGCCTGATGGATGCCTTCATAGGTTCCGGGCAGTTGGTTCTCCTTCCAGCCCAGCTCGGTGACCATGGCATGCAGCTGGGTATGCACCTCCCGCCACTCACGCAGGCGCAAGTAGGAGAGGAAATGGGCGTGGCAGTTCTCCACCAGCTGCTTGTTCGACTTCTTGTGCTCGACAGCCTGCTGGAACCACAGCCAGAGCTTCCACCAGGCGAGGAATTCGGATTTCTCGTCGGCGAATTGCTTATGCTTCTCGTCGGCCGCCTGCTGGCGGTCCTGGGGTCGCTCGCGGGGGTCCTGCACCGA
>DAORDK010000174.1:0-5051 GCA_035345935.1 Rhodocyclaceae bacterium
TGTCGCAATTCCAGGCCAACCTGAAGAAGATGCCCGGCATCTCGCACCTCGAAGCACTGAACCTGCTCGACGCGGAGGGTAACGTCGTTGCCACCATTGAGAACAAGGCCGGCAGCCAGGGCTCGCTGTCGCTCTACAACCACCTCGGCCAGACCTACGGCGCCATCACGCCGGAGGCTGCGAAGAAGGGCCTCGAACTCTATGCCGAGCACACCGAGGATGCGCGCCTGCATCCGGGCAAGCATGCGAACATCGACCGCTTGTTTGAAATCGCCGAGAAGAAGCTGACGTTGCGCGTGAAGCACGTTTTCGCGGTCTGACCGCGCGCGCAATTTCGCCACAGCCGCCTCAGGTGTCGCGGGTGTCGCCTGCGGCAGGAGATTGCCGACGGCTTGAGAGCGCAGACTGCATCAGTATGTCTATCTCCTCCTTGAGCACCCGCTTTTTGACCTTCAGCGCTTCGATTTCATCCGGGCTGCCGGACTCAAGGTGGGACTCCATGAGCTTGATCCTCAGATCAAGCGCCTTGTGCTTGTCGACGAGGCCGGCAAAGTAGCGGTCGCCGGCCTTCAATTCGGCAACCAGATCTGCGTGTTCATGGGACATGCTTCCCTCGCGTGGTGAGTTGCATCGGTAAGAGGATGGTCTGCCCGTTGCTGCCTGGTGCTGACACCGAGCCGGATCCGGAATGGCCTGGGGGCGGCGCCGCCGCTGACGACACCGGCCCTTTCGCGGCATCCCGGAACGGCTGCCCGGGATCCCTCCTGAACGGTGTCGATGCGCCTGGCGCCGGCACTTCCCGGCGTGTCGTCAGACCACGCCCTGCGCGAGCATTGCGTCGGCCACTTTCACGAAGCCCGCGATGTTGGCGCCGTCGACGTAACTGATCTTGCCGTTGTTTTTGCGGCCATAGGTGACGCATGCCTCGTGGATGTTGCACATGATTTCGTGCAGCCGGGAGTCAACCTCTTCCCGTTGCCACGACATGCGCATGGAATTCTGGCTCATTTCCAGCCCGGAGGTGGCGACACCGCCGGCGTTGCTCGCCTTGCCCGGGGCGTAGAGGATGTCGCCGTGCTCGAAAAGCATCACCGCTTCCGCGGTTGAAGGCATGTTGGCGCCTTCCGCGACACAGCTCACGCCGTTCTTTATCAGGGTGGCCGCGTCTTTCGCGTCGAGTTCGTTCTGGGTCGCGCAGGGCAGGGCGACATCGACCGGGATCTTCCATGGGCGTTCGCCGGGAAGGAAGGTGGCCTTGACACGCTGTGCGTAGTCGCTGACGCGCCCGTAGAGATGGTTCTTGACCTCCATCAGCTCGGCCAGCTTTTCGGGAGTGAATCCCTCTTCATCGACGACCGTTCCGCTCGAGTCCGAGACCGTAACCACCTTGGCGCCGAGGGCCATGGCTTTTTCGACGGCATACTGCGCCACGTTGCCGGCGCCCGAAACGCTGACGCGCAACTGGTCGAAACTCCGACCCTTTTGCTTCAGCATCTGTTCGGCGAAGTAAACCGTTCCATAACCGGTGGCTTCCGGGCGGATCAGCGACCCCCCGAAGCTGAGTCCTTTACCGGTGAACACGCAGTCGGCGCGGTTGCTGAGCTTCTTCATCATGCCCGCCATGAATCCGACTTCGCGCCCACCGACGCCGATGTCGCCAGCCGGAACGTCGGTGTCGGACCCGACATGGCGGAAAAGCTCGCTCACGAATGCCTGGCAGAAACGCATCACTTCCCCCGGACTCCGGCCCTTCGGATCGAAATCGCTGCCGCCCTTGCCGCCGCCCATGGGGAGGGTGGTCAAAGCATTCTTGAAGGTTTGTTCGAAGCCCAGGAATTTCAGGATCGACAGGTTGACCGAGGGGTGGAAGCGGATGCCTCCCTTGTACGGGCCGATGGCCGATGAGTGCTGGATGCGGTAGCCGCGATTGACATGGACGTCGCCGTGATCGTCAACCCACGAAACCCGGAACATGATGACGCGTTCCGGTTCGATCAGCCGATCCAGCAATCCGTGCTCGGCATACTTCGGGTGCTGTGTGATGTATGGCCACAGGCTTTCGATCACTTCTGTCGCGGCCTGGAGGAATTCCGGTTGGCCGGGGTTGCGAGCGGCTACCTGTTCGAGGAAAGCTTCCGACGTCTTGTATCGCATGAAACGGCTCCTAGCCCGATTGATTGAGGATGGTTGCAGAAAAGTCGTGGGAGATTGGCGCAGGAATTCTATTGATTCCAAATCGGCAACAATTTAACGCACCAACGTGGTGCGTTTTTGCATTGATGTCCCTGTGGAGATATTCTTTGGGTGTTGTTCGGCAGGCTGAAGAAAAATTTTTCAATGTTCTCAATGGTTTTCGGTTACCTTTGTTCATGCCGATGCTTGCCCCCTGCTTCCAGCAGAAATGATAGAGAGGCAAGGCGCGATTGATAAGTCACCATTTTTGAACAAAACTGTTTCCAATGGAGAAACGATGGAGGGGGCCATGCATGACGTCAACGACATGCTTTTCTTTGCGCAGGTCGTCAAGGCGAAAGGGTTTTCCGAGGCGGCACGGCGACTGGACATCTCGAAATCCCGGGTCAGCAAATCAATCACCCGCCTCGAAACCAGCCTGGGCGTCCGTCTGCTGAACAGGAGTACCCGCAGCCTCAGCCTTACCGAGATCGGAGCGGCCTACTTCGAGCACTGCGATCGCATTCTTGAGGAAATGGCCCAGGCGAACATGACCATCTCCCGCCTGCATCAGGAGCCGAGAGGCCGGCTCAAGATCAGCGCGCCGGTCGCCTTCAGCACAATGCATGTCGCTTCGGCGCTACCGGATTTCATGATGCTCTACCCCGACGTGTCGGTGGATCTGACGATCAGCGATCGATTGGTCGACCTCGCCGAGGAGGGGTACGACATCGCCTTGCGCATCACGCCGGAACCCGGGCCCAATCTGGTGGCGAGGCGCCTGGCGCCGATCCGGAGAAAAATCTGCTGCAGTCCGGCCTACATTGCGCGCCAGGGAACGCCGGCGGCGCCGGAGGATCTGGCCCGTCACAACTGTCTCGATTACACGTTCATGAACACCCAGGGGGTCTGGCACCTGAAAGGGACGGAGGGCGATGTCTTCGTGCCGGTTTCCGGCACCTTGCGGATCAACGATGACGAGGCGCTTTCGCAGGCCGTGCTGGGCGGACTCGGGCTGGCGCTCCTGCCAACCTTCATCATCGGCAAGGATCTCCAGGCGGGGCGCCTGGTCGAAGTCCTGCCCGGTTATGTGCCGACGGAACGCTTCATCTACGCGGTACACCTGCCCAATCGGCACTTGCCGGTCAAGATACGGGCGTTCATCGATTTCCTGCTCGACCGCTTTGGCACCGACCCCTATTGGGATCGGTAAAACGGGGGCGGGGTCTGTTCAGCGTCGTGGGCGATTGTTTCTTCTGCGGTGACGGTATGTTTCCCATTGATGCCGCATCGCCGGAACGCCGTCGGGCGGCGTTCCCGAAAACGGGCCACGACGCTGCCGCATGAGCCGCTTCGAATCGTTCCCGATTCCCCTGGCGGGAATCACATGGCCCGCTTGTCGATTACCCGCCGCGCCTTGCCCTCGGGCCTTGGCAGATGCCCCGGATCGAGGATGCTGACGCGCGTCGTGACGCCGAGCCAGCCCTTGATTTCGTGCTGCAGCCCGCGCGCGGTGGCCTGCTTCATCTCGCCGCTGGCGTGCGCGAATTCGGGCTTCACTTCGACCAGCACTTCCATCTGGTCGAGCGGCCCTTCGCGGTAGACCTCGAGCAGGTAGTGGCCGGAGAGCTGCGGCTGCTTGAGGATCAGTTCCTCGATATGGCCGGGGAAAAGGTTGACGCCACGGATGATGAGCATGTCGTCGGAGCGCGCGGCGACCTTGCTCATTCTGCGGAACGAGCGCGCCGTCGGCGGCAGCAGGCGGGCGAGGTCGCGCGTGCGGTAGCGGATGACCGGCAGCGCTTCCTTGGTCAGCGAGGTGAACACGAGTTCGCCAAACTCACCGTCAGGCAATACCTCCCCCGTTTCTGGGTGAATGATCTCCGGGTAGAAATGGTCTTCCCAGATCACGGGGCCGTCCTTGGCTTCGATGCACTCACAGGCAACGCCGGGGCCGATCACTTCCGAGAGGCCATAGAGATCCATCGCGTCGATGCCCAGCCGCGTCTGGATCTCGCTGCGCATGCCTTCGCCCCACGGCTCGGCGCCGAAACAGCCGATGCGCAGGCTGCAGGCCGCCGGGTCGAGGCCCTGACGGACGAATTCGTCGGCGACGTTGAGTGCGTAGGAGGGGGTGGCGACGATCATCGTCGGCTTGAAGTCGCGGATCAGCTGAACCTGCTTGGCCGTCTGCCCGCCACCCATCGGGATGACCGTGCAGCCCAGGCGTTCGGCGCCGTAGTGGACACCGAAGCCGCCGGTAAACAGGCCGTAGGCGTGGGCGATCTGGACAATGTCGTCGGGCCCCGCGCCCGCGGCGCGCAACGATCGGGCCATCACTTCGGCCCACATGTCGAGGTCATTCTTCGTGTAGCCGACCACGGTCTGCTTGCCCGTGGTGCCGCTCGAGGCGTGGATGCGCACCACATCCCGCATCGGTACGGCGAACATGCCGTAGGGGTAGTGGTCGCGCAGGTCCTGCTTGGTGGTGAATGGGAAGCGGGCAAGGTCGGCCAGCGTTTTCAGATCCTCCGGATGGACGCCCGCCGCGTCGAATTTCTGCCGGTAGGCGGGGACGCTCGCATAGGCGTGCGCCAGCGACCGGCGCATGCGCTCGATCTGCAGCGTGACAATTTCGTCGCGGCTGGCGCGTTCGATCGGGGTGGAAGCAGGTGTGGATACGGGGGCGCTCATGGCCGGCTCTGCAGTCTGGAAACCCATCATCCTAGTGAGCCTGCGGGTGCGCTTGTTTGAGACAGATCAAATTCCGCCGGCCGGTGGTATTCTCGCACCAGACGATTGGAATAATTCGTCCCCCGGTGTCGTCGACCGGGTGCCAACAACCCAGAACGGAGAGAACCCATGAAACTCAAGACCAA
>DAORDK010000175.1:0-5051 GCA_035345935.1 Rhodocyclaceae bacterium
GCGTGGTCGAGGAAGCACCAGGCGCCGACCATGCGCTGCTGACGGCTGGGCAGCATGCGCCGGATCAGCAGACCGTCGCCGAGATCGGCGTTGCGCGGCGCGATGCGTAAGATGGGGTTCATCCGGGGTCCTCGGACTGATCTTGGACCTCTCGATGGTAGCACCGCCGGAGTCTGGGCTTCCCTTACAGCGCATTCCCCCGGGGCAGGCGGCGCCTTAGCGCTTGTTCGTCTTCAGACCGAGATGCTCGATTTTTTCGTACAGGCTGGCGCGGGAGATCCCAAGAATCTTGGCTGCTTCGCTCTTGTTCCCTCCCGCCTGCGCAATCGCTCGTTCGATGGCGACGCGCTCCGTGTCCTGAAGCTTGGCACCGAGCGAACCGTTTGATGGTCCTGCGACCGATCCGGGCTCCGTGGGCTTGGGGAGTATGCGTTCGAGGCATGCCACCTCGAGGGTATCCGCATCGGTCAATTGGATCGCCCGCTCCAGGATATTGCGCAGCTCGCGTACGTTCCCCGGCCAATCGTGTTCGCGCAGCCGAGCCAGCGCCTGGGGCGAGATGTTCTTCGGGAGCAGGCGATGCTGGCGCGCGATATGCTCCATGAGGTTTTCGCAAAGCAGCGGCAGGTCGTCCAGTCGCTCCCGCAAGGGGGGCAGCGAAAGGATCACGACATTGAGCCGGTAGTAGAGGTCGGCACGGAAGCGCCCTTCCTTGACGTCGCGGGCGAGATCGCGACTGGTGGCCGCGATGATCCGCACATCCACCGGGACGAGGCGATTCGAACCTACCGGTTCCACTTCCTGCTCCTGCAGGACCCGCAGGAGCTTGGCCTGGATAGAGGGCGACATGTCGCCGATTTCGTCCAGGAAGAGCGTCCCGTTGTGGGCCAGCTGGAACTTGCCATCCCTGCCGCGGCGGTCGGCTCCGGTGTAGGCCCCCGCTGCAACGCCGAAAAACTCGGCTTCGAGCAGGGTTTCCGGGACGGCGGCGATATTGATCGCGACGAAGGAGGCGTCGGCTCGCGGGCCGGCCGCATGAATCGCCTGGGCCAGCAATTCCTTGCCGGTTCCTGTCTCGCCGAGCAACAACACGGGCGAGCTGGATCGCGCAACGCGCCTGGCTTCGTCCTTGAGGGCGGCACATTCGGGCGAGATGCCGACGAAACTGGCGAAGGTGTACTTCGTTCGCCGCGCTTCCGCCAGTTTGCGCTGGGCGTCGGCCAGATCGGCCCGCAGCTTTTGGTAGCGCGAGACGACCGGGGCGAGTTGGCGCGCATCGTCGAACAGCATGAGTCCGATGGCGCCGATGACGCTTCCGGACTCATCGTGAACGGGCAGGCGCATCACGACGAAGGACTCGTTTTCGAAATCCATGATGTCGAGCATCATCGGCCGCCCGGAAACGGCCACTTCACCCATCAGGCTGTTCGGGATCACTTCCTGGATCGGTTTGCCGATGACCGCCTCGACGTCGGAGACACCCAGTTTTTTCGGGTAGTTCCCATTCATCCAGACGATGCGCCCGACCTGATCGACCAGCACCATGCCCTGGCAAAGATCGGCGAGCTCGGAGAAAAGCGATTCCATGGCGCGCCGCCGGAGGACGTCCGCATCCTCGCTGAATCTTCTCGGAATCATGGTTCGGGTGCTCGTTCGAGCTTCAAGGCAGGGTTGCGCACCGGGTTCATTGCGACAAACCGCCTTTGGCTTCGTCCGCGGACGAAAAGATGTGGGGCGCGACCTTCTGGCGATCCAGCGCTTCGCCGATCTTCAGGCGCAGGAACGCATTCGAGGTGTATCGCGTGACCTCGTTATAGTGGCGATCCATCAGCGCCTTGACCATGGCGGCGTATTCCTCCAGCAGCTCGGGAACGATGTCGAACCGGTCGTAATTTACGACGGCGTTGACGCGATGTCCAAGCGGCCCCAGCTTGGCCTCCACGGTCTCCAGAATCCGGGCTATGTCTTCGGAGCGGCGGATCGACAGTCCGGAGAAATCCACGTACAGCACATTGCCGGCTTCGTCGAAACTGAGCCGATCGGCAAGGGGGCGCTCCATCATGCCGGGGCGGAGATTCATCGGTTCCTCGCGGAAGATGCGCTCGTCCATCAGGCGCGGCTCCCGCTTCATGATCGGTTGGAACGCGATGCGATCGAGAATGTCCTTCTGCAGGTCGACGCCCGGAGCGATTTCGATCAATTCGAGCCCTTCCGCGCACAATCGGAAGACGCAGCGCTCGGTGATGTAGAGCACGGTCTTGCCGCGCCTGACGGCTTCCTTGCCGCTGAAGGTTCGGTGCTCGACGGTGTCGACGAATTTCATCGCCGCGCCGTCGCGCAGGATCGCCAACTGACCGTCGGCGACGGCGACTTCGAGATCTCCGGCGGTAAAGGTTCCGACAAAGACCACCTTGCCGGCGCTCTGGGAGATGTTGATGAATCCACCGGCACCAGCGAGGCGCGGGCCGAATTTGGAAACGTTGAGATTGCCCTCCTTGTCCGCCTGGGCCAGCCCCAGAAAGGCGATGTCCAGGCCGCCGCCGTCGTAGAAATCGAACTGGCTCGGTTGGTCGATGATGGCATGGGTGTTCGACGCGGCCCCGAAATTGAGCCCGCCGGCGGGAATGCCACCGATGACGCCGGGCTCGGCGGTAAGGGTCATCAGATCGAGGATGCGTTCTTCCGTGGCTACCGCGGCGATACCCTCCGGCATGCCGATGCCGAGATTGACGATCGCATTGGCGGCCAGTTCCATGGCCGCCCGGCGCGCGATGATCTTGCGCTCCGACATCGGCATCGCCGGAATGGCCGACAGGGGCACCCGTATCTCACCGGAAAACGCAGGGCTGTAGGGTTCGATGAAGGTCTGCATGTGATACTCGGGCTTCTCGGCGACGACGACGCAATCCACGAGAATGCCCGGAATCTTGACTTGCCGCGGGTTGAGGGTCCCGCGCTCGGCGATGCGTTCGACCTGGGCGATGACGACGCCACCGGAATTGTGGGCCGCCATGGCGATCGCCTGGGCTTCCAGCGTGAGCGCCTCCTTTTCCATGGTGATGTTGCCGTCGGGATCGGCCGTCGTGCCGCGAATGATGCCGACGTGGATCGGGAAGGCCTTGTAGAAGAGGTATTCCTCGCCGTCGATCTCCATGAGCCGAACCAGGTCGGTGCGGGTTTTCTCATTGAGTTTTCCGCCACCGAAACGAGGATCGACAAAGGTGCCCAGGCCAACGCGGGTCAGCGTTCCCGGCTTGCCGGCCGCGATGTCCCGGAACAGGTGGGTGATGACGCCCTGCGGGAGATTCCACGCCTCGATGCGGTTTGCCACGGCCAAGAGCTGCAGCTTGGGCGCCAGCCCCCAGTGACCTCCGATGACCCGTTTCACCAGGCCTTCGTGGCCGAGATGGTTGAGTCCCCGTTCCTTGCCGTCGCCCTGGCCCGCCGCATAGACCAGGGTCAGGTCGCGGGGCCGGCCTATGCCCTGCGGATCGGTATTCTCGCCCTCGAGAAACAATTCCTCGAGCGCGACAGCAATATTTTCCGCGAAACCGATGCCGACGAATCCGCCGGTGGCGACCGTATCGCCATCGCGGACCAGCCTTACCGCCTGGCGGGCGCTCATCACCTTGCCGGTGTCGCTGCCGCGCAGAGCGGCAAGCATGGGATGTTGCAACATGAATAATCTCCTCGATTGTTATGTCTTTCCTGAGGCAGGCTGCGGACTCCACAGTCTGCCTCAGGGAGCGCGAATCAGACGATTCCGGTCAGGTAGAACGCGCCGATGACGACAAAGACCGCTGCCGTTTTGATCAGGGTGATGGCAAAAATATCCTTGTAGGCAACCCGATGGGTCAGTCCCGTGACCGCAAGCAGGGTGATCACAGCGCCATTGTGAGGCAGTGTATCCATGCCGCCGGATGCCATAGACGCGACCCGGTGGAACACCTCAAGCGGAATACCTGCGGCCTGGGCATTCTGGATGAAGGTTTCGGCCATGGCGGCCAGGGCGATCGACATGCCGCCGGAGGCCGAACCGGTGATCCCCGCCAGGGAGGTTACGGTAATGGCCTCGTTGATCAACGGATTGGGAATCGAAGTGAGCGCATTGGCGACGACGAGGAACCCGGGCAGGGCGGCGATCACAGCCCCGAAACCGTACTCGGAGGCAGTGTTCATCGAGGCGAGGAGCGCTCCGGCGATCGCCGATTTGGAACCTTCGGCGAAACGGGCGATGACCGTCTTACCGGCGAAGGCGAAGACGGTCAGGATGCCGATGAGCAGCGCCCCTTCGACCGCCCAGATGGCGGCGATCTTGGAGATTTCCTGGACTACGGGGGCGGCCTTGCCGACGACGGCGGGGATGAAGGAATGCGACTTGCCGTAGAGGGCCGGAATTCCTGCGGTGAACACCTTGTTCATCACGCCGACCAGGACCAGCGGCAAGATCGCGATGAAGGGGTTGGCGAGTTTTTCGCTGGTGAAGGGCTCGGGTTCGTTGACCAGATCGGTTCCATAGCCTTCGCCGGCCGCGACCGCCTGACGGCGCCGCCATTCGAGATAGCTCAGCCCGCAGATCAAAATGAACGTTGCGCCGATGGTGCCCAGCCAGGGGGCGGCGTAGATGTCGGTCTTGAAAAAAGTCGTCGGGATGATGTTTTGAATCTGCGGCGTACCGGGCAGGGAATCCATGGTGAACGTGAAGGCGCCGAGGGCGATCGTCCCCGGAATCAATCGCTTCGGGATTCCCCCCTGCCGGAACATCTCGGCGGCAAAGGGATAGACGGCGAACACGACCACGAACAGCGACACGCCGCCGTAGGTGAGCAGGCCGCAGACGGCCACGATGGACAACATGGCCCGCTCGCGGCCGACCAGGTTGATCACCGAAGAAACGATAGCCTTGGAAAATCCGGACAACTCGATGACTTTTCCGAAGATGGCGCCGAGCAGGAACACCGGGAAGTAGAGTTTGACGAACCCGACCATCTTGTCCATGAAGAGGCCGGTGAACATGGGAGCGACAAGGGATGGGTCGGTCAGCAGAACGG
>DAORDK010000176.1:0-5007 GCA_035345935.1 Rhodocyclaceae bacterium
TTCATTCGCTTCCCTCCCCGCCGATGTTGCCGGCCAATTCTAGTCGGCACCGGCCCGCTCTTGGCGTAAACTGCGCCCCGCACCTTTTTGGGCAGGGCGCCCGCGACAAACCGAGTGCTGCCTTGCGGGCAAGGGCGTGGCACTCGGGCTGCCCATCGCCCAATTGGGTGCTGAAGTTATTCGTTTTTGGAATAACAAGATGAGCACTCGTTCTTAATCGAGCATTAAGCCCTTGCTACAATAGCGGCGCATTCAACATCCCCCTGGATTTCCCCGCAATGACCCCAACGACCTCCCGCGCCACGCTCAGCCACCTGGACTGGCTGGAAGCCGAAGCCATCCACATCATGCGCGAAGTGGCCGGCCAGTGTGCCAACCCGGTGCTGCTCTTCTCCGGCGGCAAGGACTCCATCTGCATGCTGCGCATCGCAGAAAAGGCCTTCCGTCCCGGCAAATTCCCCTTCCCGCTGATGCACATCGACACCGGCCACAATTACCAGGAAGTCGTGCAGTTCCGCGACAAGCGGGCAGCCGAACTGGGCGAGCGCCTGATCGTGCGTTCGGTGGAAGACTCGATGAAGCGCGGCACGGTCGTCCTCAAGCACGAGGGCGAATCCCGCAACAAGCACCAGTCGGTGACGCTCCTGGAAGCCATCGAGGAATTCGGCTTCGACTGCTGCATCGGCGGCGCCCGCCGCGACGAGGAAAAGGCCCGAGCCAAGGAACGCATCATGAGCTTCCGCGACGAATTCGGCCAATGGGACCCCAAGAACCAGCGCCCGGAACTATGGAACCTCTACAACGCGAGGAGCCACAAGGGCGAGAACATCCGTGCCTTCCCCATCTCCAACTGGACGGAAATGGACGTCTGGCAATACATCGAGCGCGAGCAACTGGAATTGCCCTCCATCTACTTCGCCCACTCCCGCCCGGTGGTCCTGCGCCAGGGCGCCATCGTGCCGGTGAATGTGCCCCTGATGAGCGGCGAACTGACCAACCTGCCCAAGGCCGGCGAGGCCATCGTCGATCTCCAGGTGCGTTTCCGCACCGTCGGCGACATTTCCTGCACGGCGCCGGTGGAGTCCGACGCCGACACCGTCGAGAAGATCGTCCTGGAAACCGCCACCACCACCATCACCGAGCGCGGCGCCACCCGTCTGGACGACCAGACCAGCGAAGCCTCCATGGAGCAGCGCAAAAAAGAGGGGTACTTCTGATGACCGCCCAAGTTGAAGACCACGGCCTGCTGCGCTTCCTGACCTGCGGCAGCGTCGACGACGGCAAGAGCACCCTGATCGGCCGCCTCCTGTTCGACACCAAGACCATCCTCGCCGACACCCTCTCGGCCATCGAGCGCACCTCCCAGAAGCGCGGCATGGGGGCCGTGGATCTGTCGCTCCTCACCGACGGCCTGCAGGCCGAGCGGGAACAGGGCATCACCATCGACGTCGCCTACCGCTACTTCTCCACCGGCACCCGCAAGTACATCATCGCCGACGCCCCGGGCCACGAGCAGTACACGCGCAACATGGTCACCGCGGCGTCCACCGCCAACTTGGCCATCATCCTCATCGACGCCCGCAAGGGCGTGCTCACCCAGACCCGCCGCCACTCCAAGCTGGCGGCGCTGGTCGGCATCCCGCACCTGGTCGTCGCCATCAACAAGATGGATCTGGTGGGCTACTCCCAGGAGGTGTACGAGAAGATCAAGGCCGACTATCTCGAATTTGCCGCCAAGGTCGGCATCGAGGACGTCCGCTTCCTGCCCATGTCGGCCCTCGAAGGCGACATGATCGTCGACCGCGGCGAGTCCCTGAACTGGTACGACGGCCCGACCCTCCTGGAAATCCTCGAAGTCGCCCCCGCCGCCCACACCGAGCACGCCGAAAAATTCCGCTTCCCGGTCCAGTACGTCTGCCGTCCCCAGGATTCCGCCAATCCCGAGCTTCACGACTACCGCGGCTTCATGGGCCGGGTCGAGTCGGGCACCATCAAGGTGGGCGATGCCGTCACCGTCCTGCCCAACGGCCTGAGCTCAACGATCAAGGCCATCCAGATCGGCGGCGTCGATATTCCCGAAGCCATCACCGAGCAATCGGTCACCCTGCTCCTGGCCGACGAGATCGACTGCTCCCGCGGCGACATGATCGTCAAGACCGAAGAAGCGCCGGCGGCGGTCAAGGAAATCCGCGCCACCGTCTGCTGGCTGTCGGAAGCGCCACTGGACCGTGCCCGTACCTACCTGATCCGCCACACCACGCGGGATTCCAAAGCCAAGCTCACCGGCATCGACCATCGTTTGGACGTCAACACCCTGGAGAACCTGCCCGCCGAAAAGCTGGCGATGAATGACATCGCCGAAGTGAATTTCAAGCTGGCCCAGCCGCTGTTTGTCGATCCCTATACGGAGAATCGGGGTACCGGTGCCTTCATCGTCATCGACGAGAGCAACAACAATACCGTCGGCGCCGGCATGATCCTCTGATCAATCGTCTTCGAGCGACGCCCCCTGCGCCCCGGAAACGGGGCGTACTACTTTTGGCGGATACGTTAGAATGGCCCGATTCTCCACAGGAGGAGAGGCCATGAAGCGCGACATCACGCCAACCGGCAAAGAGCGGGTGATGCGGGAAAACGATTTCATCGTTTCCAAGACCAACCCCAAGGGCATCATCACCTACTGCAACCCGATCTTCATCGAATTCTCGGGTTACAGCGAAGCTGAGCTCCTGGGTTCACAACACAACATCATCCGCCATCCCGACATGCCGCGGGCCGCCTTCAAACTGGCCTGGGACACCATAGGTTCGGGCAAGGAATTCTTCGCCTATGTGAAGAACATGTCCAAGGACGGCGGTCACTATTGGGTCTTCACCCACATCGCCCCCGATTTCGACCGCAACGGCGCGGTCGTCGGCTACACCTCGGTCCGCCGCTGCCCCAAGCGTGCGGCAGTCGATGCCATCGAGCCTGTCTACCGTCGCATGGTCGATGCGGAAAAGGCTGCCGGCGCCCGCGATGCCATCGGAGCCGGCACCGCCGTTCTGGTCGATCTTCTCAAACAAGCGGGGGTGGGCTATGAGCAACTCGTTTTCTCGCTTTGACTCCCGTTGGATCGCCTGCGCGCTGATACTCATCGGCCTGGGCGGGGCGTTCTGGTCCCCCTGGGCAGCGCTGCCCCCCCTCTTGCTGGCGGCGGTCGCAACGCTCCTTCGCCGACCGGGCACCGACGGCTCCCTCGTCGAAACCCGCGTGCTCCTCGACGAGATCGGTCAGGGCCGGCTGGGCGGAAGGTTGCCTCGCCGCTTTGAGGATCCCACCCTGGAGTCGATCCGGGTCAATCTCAATTCCGCCCTCGACCAGACCGAAACCGCGTTCCGGGAAATCCTCGGCGGGCTGGAGGCCTCGTCCCACGACCGGCCCTGGCGACGACTTCAGGTAACCGGCCTGCACGGCGCCTTTGCCGACATTCTCCAGCGCATGCAATCGCTCCTGGACATCCTCGAATCGGCGCGCGAGTCGGTAGCCCGGGACGCCCTGCTCTCGCGCATCTTTCTGCGCTCCGAGAGCGGACTCTCACGCGCCATCGATCACGTCGGCTCGGCACTCAATCGGGTCGATGCCGACGCCAAGGAATCCGGGACGAAATCCGAGGCCTTCGCCCAGTCGGCCCGATCCATGGCCCAGGCGGCCGAGCGGATGTCTGCGGCCCTCGGCAGCGCCCATAACTCGAGCCAGTCCAGCGTTCATTCCCTGGGCGACCTTTCGGTAAAAGCGGATGCGATCCGGAAACTGACCAGCCATATCGACGGCATCGCAAAACAGACCAACCTCCTCGCCCTGAATGCCGCCATCGAAGCGGCTCGGGCCGGCGAAGCGGGACGCGGATTCGCCGTGGTCGCCGACGAAGTCCGCAAACTCGCCGATCAATCGCAGCGCTCGGCGGAGGAAATCGCCCTGGCCATAGGGGCAATGACCGATGCCCTGGCGGCGGTCTGCGCCCAGATCGGCGAACTGAGCGCTGCCGTTTCCGACGCCCGCGGCACTGCCGACGAATTTGGCCAGGATCTCGCTCGATCTGCCGCTTCCGCCGCCAGAATCACCGCCCTCGCCAACGAAATCGGCGGGGGAACCGAGGCGATGCGGACATCGATGCGTCTGGTAGCCATGGCGCAAAAAGCGCGCGCCGACGCCAACACCATCTTGCATGGGGAATCGATTGCGATCGAAAATCTGAGCGAAGCGGAAAAACATGCGATCGACATTGTCTCGGCCAAACGCTGGGTGAAGGGCAGCGCCGACCGCGACAGCCTGATCGAAATCTACGAACGCCTCTTTGCCGATCTAGAGTCGCAGATGCAGTGACAATATCCGGAGACGACCCCATGCCCGAAAAGAGCGATTCCTTCTTGCGCCAGGCCATGGAAAGCCAGAGCGTTGCGGTCTTCATCCTCGACCGCGAACACCGGGTGACATTCTGGAACCGCGCCTGCGAAAGCCTCACCGGTTGCAGCGCCGCCGAGATGACCGGGCAAGCCGAGGTCTGGCGCGCGTTCTACACCCAACCAAGACCGACCATGGCCGACCTCGTCCTCGACGGCGCCCTCGATCGGGCCGCCTCGCTCTATGCCGTGCAAGGCAAGTCGCAACTGCTCGAAGGCTCCAGCCACGGGGAAGGCTGGTTCAGCAATCTGGGCGGCAAGACCCGCTACGTCATTCTCGACGCGGCCCCCATCTACGACGCCGAAGGCCGAGTCTGGGCGGTCGTCGAAACCCTGCAGGACATCACCGATCTCAAGAATACCGAGCGCCTCCTCAACGAACGCGAGGCCGATCTGCGCAAGGCCCAGTCGATCGCGCGCCTCGGCAATTGGCGCCTCGATCTGGCCAGCGGCACGATGACCGGGTCGGAGGAGTTCTATCGGATACTCGGGCTCGACCCAGGTACGCCTCTTTCAAGAAACACATCCTAACTAATTGAAAGCTTGGATGGTTCTAAGTGGTCAC
>DAORDK010000177.1:0-4989 GCA_035345935.1 Rhodocyclaceae bacterium
GAGTAGGGGCGGGTGACGCCGTCGGGCAGGGTGATTTCCTTGAGGCCGAGGACGAACTCCTCACTGGTGGAGGCGTTGCTGATGTCCACCGTCCAGGACAGGGTGCCGTCGGTGCCGGTCTTGGGCTCCTTGGTGCTGAACAGGGCGTCCTTCACTGGGGTGGGGCCGTCGTGCTTGAGGGCGCCGAGTTGCTCGACCCGCCAGCGGATGACCTGGGCCATGGCCGAAACCACCGAGGGCACGCGCTTCCTTTCGCCATAGGGAGGCATGGGCAGTTCGAAGGAATCGCCCGGGGTCTTGGCCAGCGCTTCCAGCTTCATTTCCAGCCAGCCGTGGTCGTTGGCCCGCATGTCCATGGACAGGGTCTTGGCGACGGCACCCAGTCCGCGGGGTTCTGCCGGTCCATTGGCCCACACCTCGAAGGGCCAGGTGCGGCCTTCGGATTCGACATGGCCGACGAAGAGGGCAAATTTGCCGATCGGCGAGTCGATCATGTAGGTCCAGCACAGGTTGCCTTCCGGCAGGTTGGGGCGGCCGGGCCAGCGCAGGCTGGCCAGCACCGGGGCCGGCAGGTTCTTGATCTCCAGGCGGCGGTTGGCGTCGGTGGTGACGAAGTCCTGGGGTGACTTGGCGTCCGGGGCGGGAGCGGCCTCGGTCTTGGCCGGTTCGGCGGAGAGCACCGAGCCCAGCACGCTGTTGGGCCGGTAGGTGGCCAGGCCCTTCAGGCCAGCCTTCCAGGCCTGCATGTAGAGATCCTGGAAGTCGCTGTAGGGGTAATCGGCCGGAACGTTGACCGTCTTGGAAATGGAGGTGTCGATGTAGGGGGCCACAGCGGCGACCATGTCGGCGTGGGCCTTGGCGGAGATCTCCAGAGCGGTGATGAAGTAGTCGGGCAGTTTGGTCACGTCGCCGCCGAGATGCTTGTACAGGCGCCAGGCGTAGTCCTCGACCGAGTATTCCTTGAGGGTGCCGTCCTGCATGCGCTTCTTGCGGCTATAGGTCCAGGAGAAGGGGGGCTCGATGCCATTCGAGGCATTGTCGGCGAAGGCCAGGGAAATGGTGCCGGTGGGGGCGATGGACAGCAGGTGGCTGTTGCGCAGGCCGTGCTTCCTCACTTCCGCCTTGATGTCGTTTGGCAGGCGGGAGGCGAAATTGCCGCCGGAGAGGTAGAGCTCGGCGTTGAAGAGCGGGAAGGGACCGCGCTCCTTGGCCAGATCGACCGAATAGAGGTAGGCGGTGTCGCGCATGAATTCGGAAATGCGGGAGGCCATGGCGCGGGCTTCCGGATTGTCGTACTTGAGGCGCAGCATCGCCAGCGCGTCGCCCAATCCGGTGAAGCCGAGTCCGACGCGGCGCTTGTTGGCGGCTTCCTTGGCCTGGCGGTCCAGGGGCCAGTGGGTGGCGTCGAGGACGTTGTCGAGCATGCGGGTGGAGACTTTCACCACTTCGCCAAAGGCGGCGAAGTCGAATTCGGCCTTGTCGGAGAAGGGGTCGCGCACGAACAGGGTCAGATTGATCGACCCCAGGCAGCAGCAGCCGTAGGGGGGCAGAGGCTGTTCGGCGCAGGGATTGGTGGCCTCGATGACTTCGCAGTAATTGAGGTTGTTGTCCTTGTTCATGCGGTCCAGGAACAGGATTCCCGGCTCGGCGTGGTCGTAGGTGGATTTCATCACCTGGTCCCACAGGTCGCGGGCCTTGACCTTGCGGTAGACCCACATCCCGTCGTCGCGCTGATAGGCGCCGGAGGACTTCATGTCGGTATTGGGTTCGGCCCGGTGCAGCAGTTCGACGTCGCCATCGCTATCGACCGCCTGCATGAAGGTGTCGGAGACGCCGATGGAGATGTTGAAATTGGTCAGGTCGCCGTGGTCCTTGGCGTGGATGAAATCCTCGATGTCCGGATGGTCGCAGCGCAGCACGCCCATCTGGGCGCCGCGGCGGGCGCCGGCGGACTCGACGGTCTCGCAGGAGCGGTCGAAGACCCGCATGTACGAGACGGGGCCGGAGGCGCGGGACTGGGTGCCCTTGACATGGGCGCCCTGGGGCCGGATGGAGGAAAAGTCGTAACCGACGCCGCCGCCCCGGCGCATGGTCTCGGCAGCCTGGGCGAGGGCGGTGTAGATACCGGGTTTGCCGTCGGTGGTCTCGACGATGGAATCGCCCACCGGCTGCACGAAGCAGTTGATCAGGGTGGCCTGCAGGTCGGTGCCGGCGGCGGAATTGATGCGGCCGGCGGGAACGAAGCCGTTTTCCTGAGCCCAGAGGAACTTGGCTTCCCACTGGGCCTGGTCCTTCTCCGCCTCGACCTGGGCCAGCGCCCAGGCGACCCGCTTGCGCACGTCGTGTACGTTGGTTTCCTTACCCTTGGCGTACTTCTCGATCAGCACCTCGCCAGAGATCTCCTGATCCTGGAGGGGCGGGATGGCGGGGGCGGCGGGGATGTCGGTGAGGGAAAGTTGTTCTGCGACCGGGCTCATATTCACTCCTCCAGGTGGTTTGTTGGATGACGCACTCATCGTGATCCGTTTTTTTAAAAGCTACTATATCTAGTAGGTCAACGCAAGTTGTTGACTAGATATTGATGATTCGGCAGGAAAATGCCAGCCTTGAAAGTTGGAAAAGGACATAAAAAACAAAGCCCCCCGTCGGGCGGACGGAGGGCTTCCGGGGCGGAAAAATCAGAAGCGCTGAGTCAGGCCCAACACCGCCGACCAGTCTGCCGTGAGCTGGACCCCGTTCACATGCCGGTAGAGGGGGGCCTGGAGGTAGCCGTAGAGGCGGGTCGACGGAGTGACGGTCACGCCTATCCCGGGGCTCAGGAACAGGTAGCGTCCGCCGCTCACCTCCGGCTCCGCCTGGGCGCCGGAATCGCGGCGCTTTACCAGGCCGTTGGCCTGGAGAAGGAAGGAAACCCGTTCGCTCAAGGGCGCCGAGAAGCCCAGGGAGGCGGAAAACTGATTCCCGGGTCGATAGTGATCGCGGGTCGCCACTGCGGCCTGGACTTGGGCCTGGGCGAACCAGCTGAGCCCGGAAAACTTGGGTCGGTAGGCGTAATAGACGCCAAGGACGGCGTCGGTGCTGCCGGTGCCCGGCTGGAGGGAACGCTCGGCCCGGTCGCCAGCGCTATTGCCGACTTCGTGGCTTCCGGTGGGCAGTTTGACGCCGAACTGGATGCCCCCGACATTGGTCTCACCCAGCGGGGCCTGGTAGCGGCCTAGGACGCGCGCATCGCCGAAACGGCTGAAATTCCACGATTCCCGATGGGGATCGGTGTCCGGCTCGGCGATATGGCTATGGGCGCGGCTGACCAGGGGCAGGGTGACCATGACCCCCCAGTTGGCGGTGAGGGCGTAATCGAGGGCGGCGGAAAAATTGCGGTTGAGGGTGCGGGTTTCGATCGCTTCCTCGTCTTCCACGGCACTGCGCGAGATGCGCGAATTTCCCGAGTAAAGGGCTTTCTGAGGGACAAATTCGTAACGCAGATCGACGCTGGCATGGCCGGGAGCAGTCTGGGCGGCGACCACATCCCAGTCGGTGTTGAGGACGCAGAACGCGGCGCCGCAAGAGGCATGGGCCTGGATGGAGAGGGCGAGAGCGGGTAAGGCGAAAGCGACGCGCAAGGAGGACATGATGCGGCGGACGGGCTGAAAGGGCGCCATTTTAGGTCCGCCACCGTCGCCCGCCCTGCGGCATATTGTCGCGCCGCCCGAGTCGGTCAGAGCCTCAGCAAACTCCGTGTATGGTCGGCGATCATCCATTCCTCGTTGGTGGGGATGACTAGGACCTCTGTGGCGCCGCGGCCGATGCGCTGGGCATTGCGGGCGTTGGCGTCTTCGTCGAGGGCTATGCCCAGCCAGGCGCATTGGGCGCAGACCCGGCGGCGCACTTCGGCGGCGTGCTCGCCGATGCCTCCGGTGAACACCAGCACATCGAGGCCTCCGGCCGCGGCGGCGAGGGAGCCCAGTTCCCGCACGATGCGGTAGCAGAAGAGGTCCACCGCTTCCCGGGCCTCGGGGCGGTCGGAGGCGAGCAGGGTGCGCATGTCCTGGGAGATGCCGGAAACGCCAAGAAGGCCGGATTCCTTGTAGAGGAGGCGGGTCAGTTCCTGGGCACCCATACCTTTGTTGTCCATCAGGTAGAGCATGACCCCGGGATCGAGGGCGCCGGTGCGGGTCCCCATGACGAGGCCATCAATGGCGGTGAAGCCCATGGTCGAGGCGACGCCCTTGCCCGCCACCAGGGCGGCCATGCTGGCCCCATTGCCCAGGTGGGCGACGACGACGCGGCCGTCGGCGCGGTCGCTGTGCCGGGGCAGCACCCGGGCGATGTATTCGTAGGACAGGCCGTGGAAGCCATAGCGGCGCACCCCTTCGGCGGTGAGGGCGCGCGGCAGGCCGAAGGTTTGGGCCACCGGCGGATTGCTGCGGTGAAACGCAGTGTCGAAGCAGGCGACCTGGGGCACACCGGGGAGCAGGGTCTCGAGCGCCCGGATTCCCGCCAGATTGTGGGGTTGATGGAGGGGGGCGAGGGGGACGAAGCCGGCGAGGCGTTCGAGGGTGCCGGCATCGATGACGGTAGGCTGCGAGTAGGCGTCCGCGCCGTGGACGACTCGATGGCCTACGGCGGCAATTTGCCAGGCGGCTTCGTGGTCGGTGAACCAAGTGAGAAGAAAATCGAAGGCGCAGGCGTGATCGACGCTTGCGCCGGGGATTGTTTCATTGGCCACAATCGATCGGGAGGAATCCCGTGCCTCGAAGCGGGCCTGCGCGGTCCCGAGGCCGTCGATCTGGCCGGAGACTTCGGCCTGGGGCGAGAGTTCGCCCGTCAGGGAGAAGAGGGCGAACTTGATCGATGAGGAACCGGCATTGATGGTGACGATACCGCGGTTCATCAGGCGGGTTTCCGGCGGCTGTGGGCGACAAGGGCGGCGATGACGCAGGAGGCGGTGCGGGTTTCGGCAGTGTCGGCGCGGCTGGTGAGAACGATGGG
>DAORDK010000178.1:0-4716 GCA_035345935.1 Rhodocyclaceae bacterium
ACGACGGCTACGACGAAGCGATGCTGCTGGATCCGGAAGGCTACGTGGCCGAGGGGGCCGGCGAAAACCTGTTCATCGTCAAGAAGGGCAAGATCTACACGCCGGACCTGACCTCCTGCCTGGAAGGCATCACTCGCGCCACCATCCTCGAATTGGCCGCCGAAATGGGCATCCCGGTGCTGGAAAAGCGCATCACCCGGGATGAGGTCTATGCCGCCGACGAGGCCTTCTTCACCGGCACCGCCGCCGAAGTGACCCCCATCCGCGAACTCGATGGCCGGCAGATCGGCATCGGTCGCCGTGGGCCCGTCACCGGCCGCCTGCAGCAAAAATATTTCGACGTGGTCTATGGCCGTTCCCCCGAGCATACGGGTTGGCTGGCCTACGTCTGATCACCTCACGGGAGAACCCACCATGGCCGACAACGCCCTCACCGTCGAAATCGACGCCCACGACCTGCCTCTGCACTGCCCGCAGCCCAATGCCCCCCTCTGGTGCCAGCATCCCCGCGTCTTCCTCGATGCCACCAAGACCGGCGAAGTGATCTGCCCGTATTGCAGCACCAAGTACGTCTTCAAGGGCGAATTGCCCAAGGGCCATCACTGAGTGACGCCGCGGCGGACGCTGACCGCCGCGTACCTGCGATGAAAGCACTCATCGTCGCCCCCTCCTGGATCGGCGACACGGTCATGGCGCAGCCGCTGTTCCGGCGACTGCACCAAACTTGTCCGGAAATCGAAATCGACGCGCTGGCGCCCCGCTGGGTTGCGCCGGTCCTGCGCCGTATGCCGGAAATTGCCGCCATCCTCGAGAGCCCCTTCGGGCATGGCGAGATTTCCGTCAAAGCCCGCTGGCGCCTTTCGCGAGACCTCGCAGCCCGGAACTATGACCGGGTCTATGTCCTGCCCAATTCGCTCAAGTCCGCCCTGGTGCCCTTCCTGGCCGGCATCCCCGAGCGCGTTGGCTTCACCGGCGAATCCCGCTACGGGCTGATCAATCGGCGCCACGTCCTCGACAAGGCCGCCCTGCCGCTGATGGTCGAACGCTTCGCCCAGCTGGCGGAAACCCCCGGCGCGCCCCTTCCCCGCCCGATCGCCCCACCCCGACTGACTTCGACCCCCGAGCAACAGACCGCCGCGCTGGCGAGCGTGGGCCTTGAACGCCCGGCCCGGCTGGTGGCTTTTTGCCCGGGCGCCGAATACGGCCCCGCGAAGCGCTGGCCGGAAGCCCACTTCGCCCGTCTGGCCAGGGATTTATCCGAACGGGGCCATGCCGTCTGGCTCTTCGGCTCCGGCAAGGACCGGGCGGTGGGGGACGCCATCGTCGCCCAGGCCGAGGGAACCTGCCGCAATCTTTGCGGAGCCACCGGACTGGAAGAAGCCATCGACCTGATCGCCCTGGCGGAATTGGTGGTGTGTAACGATTCCGGCCTGATGCACGTGGCCGCGGCGCTCGACCGCCCCCTGGTCGCCCTTTACGGCTCGTCGTCCCCGGGATTCACCCCACCCCTGGGGGAACGCGCTACCATAGCGTCCCTCGGGCTCGATTGCAGCCCCTGTTTCAAGCGCGAGTGCCCCCTGGGCCATCTGGACTGCCTCAAGCGCCTGGAGCCGGAGCGCATCCTCGCCGCCTGCCTCGAACACCTGCACCCATGACCCAGCCCAGCCAATTTCCCACTCCGGAAGATGTCGAAAGCGCCTTCTACGAAGCCGTCGCCCGGGGAGACATCGAGGCCCTGATCCTCGCCTGGTCGGAAGACGAAGAAGTCGTCTGCATCCACCCGACCGGCGTGCGCCTGACCGAATTGGCGCTCATCCGCGAGAGCTGGCGGCAAATCCTGGCCAGCAGCCGGCTGCGGGTACGGACCGAACTTCAGAATCACTGGCAGAGCATGGTCCTGGCCGTGCATCACCTGACCGAGACCCTCTACCTGGGCGACCATCCGGATCCCCAAGGGACGCTCCACGTGACCCACGTGTTCTCCCGGGGCGCCCATGGCTGGCGCCTGATCTCCCGTCATGCATCCCCCGTCAACGACGAGCAGACGCCTGCCGCCGCCGAGACGGGCAGCCACACCCTTCACTGACCGCGCCCACCGCGCGCCCGTTCGCGTATCGTGCCCCCCTACGTCGCGCCCGCCTGGCTCCCGGGTGGCCACGCCCAGACGCTATGGCCCCGCGCGCTGCACCCGACTCCACCCCCCTACCGCCGGGAACGTTGGGAAGCCCCCGATGGCGACTTCATCGACGCCGACCGTATCGACGCCCCGCCCGACCGCCCGTTGCTGGTGCTCTTTCACGGACTGGAAGGCAGCTCCCGCAGCCCCTATGCCGCCGCACTCGCCCGCGTCTGCAGGGCGTCCCGCTGGCGCCTCGCCCTGCCCCACTTCCGCGGCTGCTCGGGGGAACTCAATCGCCGGCCCCGGGCTTACCATTCCGGCGATTCCGCGGAGATCGACTGGATTCTTGCTCGGCTCGCGGCTGAAAACGGCGAACGCCCGGTTTTTGCCGCCGGAGTGTCCCTGGGCGGCAACGCGCTGCTCAAATGGGCCGGGGAGAGGGGAGCCGGTGCCGCCAGTCGGGCGAGGGCCATCGCGGCGGTCTGCGCTCCCCTCGACCTCGCCGCTTGCGGCCATCACCTGGCCCGGGGGTTCAATCGGGTCTATACGCGCCACTTCCTGACCACGCTCAAAGCCGTCTCCCGGGCACGGCTCAAGCAATTCCCCGGTCTCTTCGACCCAATGCGCATGGAAGCCGCCAGCAATCTCTACCAGTTCGACGACGCCGTCACCGGACCCCTGCATGGCTTCGCCGGCGCCGACGACTACTGGGCCCGCTGCTCGGCAAAACCCTGGCTGGCACACATTCGCGTCCCCGCCCTGGTGCTCAATGCCCGCAACGACCCCTTCCTCCCGGCCCGCTACCTGCCAGGCCCTGGCGAAGTCAGCCCCAGTGTCGTCCTCGAACAGCCCGCCGCCGGCGGTCATGTGGGGTTCGTCAGCGGCCCCTTCCCGGGAAACCTGGACTGGCTGCCCCAAAGACTCTTACACTTCTTCGATTCCGCAACGTCATAACGAGAACGCCATGAGCAACGCACCCGCCTCTCTGCCCGCCGAAATCTTCAAGGCCTACGACATCCGCGGCATCGTCGGCAAGTCCCTGACCGCCGATGTCGTTCGGCGCATCGGCCAGGCGCTTGGGACCCTTGCCGCCGAGAAGGGCCAGACCGCCATTGCCGTCGGCCGCGACGGTCGCCTTTCCGGCCCCGAACTGGCCGGCGCCCTGATGGACGGCATCTGCGCTGCCGGCATCGACGCCATCGACGTCGGCTGCGTGCCCACCCCGGTCACCTACTTCGCCGCCTACGAATTGGGCTGCAATTCCTGCGTCTCGGTCACCGGCAGTCACAACCCGCCGGATTACAACGGCCTGAAGATGGTTGTCGGCGGGGAGACCCTGGCCCTGGACGCCATCCAGGACCTCAAGCGGCGCAGCGAGGAAGGCCGGCTGCGTACGGGCCGGGGCGAGAAGCGCAGCGCCGACGTCAAGGCCGCCTACATCGAGCGCATCATCAGCGACATAAAGCTCGCCCGCCCCATGAAGATCGTCATGGACTGCGGCAACGGCGTCGCCGGCGCGGTAGCCCCGGAACTCTTCCAGCGCCTGGGCTGCAGCATCGTTCCCCTATTTTGCGAGGTGGACGGCAACTTCCCCAACCACCACCCGGACCCCTCCAAGCCCGAGAACCTGGAGGACGTCATCCACGCCCTCAAGACCACCGACGCCGAAATCGGCATCGCCTTCGACGGCGACGGCGACCGCCTGGGGGTGGTGACCAAGGACGGCGAAATCATCTACCCCGACCGCCAGCTCATGCTCTTCGCCGCCGACGTACTCTCCCGCGTGCCCGGCGGCCAGATCATCTACGACGTCAAATGCACGCGGCTGCTGGCCTCCTGGATACGCCAGCATGGCGGCACGCCCCTCATGTGGAACACCGGCCACGCCCTGGTGAAGAAGAAGCTCAAGGAAACCGGCGCCCCGCTGGCCGGCGAAATGAGCGGCCACACCTTCTTCAAGGAACGCTGGTACGGCTTCGACGACGGCCTCTACACGGGAGCCCGCCTGCTCGAAATCCTGGCCCGGGCAGCCGACGGAAACCCGGTACTCAAGGGTCTGCCCAACTCGCCCAGCACACCGGAACTCAACATCAAGATGGCCGAAGGCGAGCCCTTCGCCCTCATCGACAAGCTCAAGGCCGTCGGCAAGTTCGAGGGCGCCACCGAAATCATCACCATCGACGGCGTGCGGGTCGAATACCCGGACGGCTTTGGCCTGGCCCGACCGTCTAATACCACGCCGGTCGTCGTCCTGCGCTTCGAAGCCGACACCCCGGCCGCCCTGGAGCGCATCCAGGCCGGCTTCCGCCGGGCCATCACCGCCGTCTGGCCGGGCGTCCAACTCCCCTTCTGACCCCCCGAGGAATCGCCATGCTGCTCACCACCACCCCCACCATCGAAGGCCGCGGCATCACTGCCTACCACGGCGTCGTCACCGGCGAAGCCATCATCGGCGCCAACTTCCTCAAAGACATGTTCGCCGCCATCCGCGACATCGTCGGCGGCCGCGCCGGCGCCTACGAGAAGACACTCCGCTCCGCCCGGGAAACCGCCTTCGCCGAACTCAGCGAAGCCGCCCAGGCCCTGGGCGCCAACGC
>DAORDK010000179.1:0-4602 GCA_035345935.1 Rhodocyclaceae bacterium
GATCGTTCGAGACGAAAATGACCGACCAGGGTTCTTCCTTGCTGCACAGGCGCCGAAGAATTGTCTCGCGCGTGGCGGGGTGCATATTGTGGAGAATCCCTTCGAAGATAAGGAGTTGCGGGTGCCCCAGGATCGCCCGTGCCACCAGAATGCGCACGATATGCGTGGGGGCGAAGATTTTGCCGGCGGATCGTACCTGGGTTTTCAGGCCGTGAGGGAGGGCATCGACTTCTTCTTCGAGTTCCGTAAAGCGCAGCGCCCACCGCACGTCGCTGTAGGGGATGTAGTCGCGCCCCAGCACGATGTTCTCCTCGAGCGTGCCCTCGAACAGCGACAGTTGGGAGTCCAGGATGAATCCTCTGAACCGATTGACGGAGTCCAGGTTGAGGTGGCGCAGGTCGACGCCGTTGTAGCGGATGACGCCGGAGGTCGGGGTCTCAAGCCCGCCCAGGACTCGCGCCAGCGCCGTCTTCGCCATCGTCGTATCCGTGTAGATACCGATCTTTTCCCCCGGTGTGATTTCCAGATTGAAGTTTTCGAAGATCGCCGGACCCCCAGCTGGCGCAAACGTGAGGTCTTTGCTGGTGACGCGAATGCCGTGTACGGTCGGATCCGGCAGGGGAATGGACAGGGTCGCGGCATCCTGGTCTTTCGGAAGCGAGAAGAGAAAGCCGAGTTCGGTCAAGGCGGTGAGGAAGTAGTAGATGTGCCCCATCCGTTTGACGACCCCGTCGAAACTCGAAAGAATGCCGCTCACCACGACCTCGGCGGCGACAAATTGTCCCAACGTCAACTGGCCGATTCCCAGCAACCAGCCGGCGGTCGCGATGAGGCCGCTATGCGCGATGGCTTGCCACCCGAGAGAGCCCAGGTATTGCCGGATCAGAATGCCGAATCTGGTCTTCCGTACGTCCACGTACGTGTCCAGGAGCTGATCGGTCTTCTTGATCAGGAGCGCCTGGCTGTCCGTGGATTTGAGGTGAAGCAGGTTGTAAGCGATTTCCTGGAACCAATGCAGGGTGTCGTATTTGGCGTGAGAGAGGTCAAGGTCAGCCTTGAGCCCGCCGTGACTCATGAGAAAAAACACCACGTTGAACCCGAGCAGCAGGATCGCGTTATACAGCAGGAAATAGGGGTGATAGAACACCAGGATCGTCATACCGACCGCGCCGCCGACGATCACGTTGATCAGGTCGACCAACAGGACCGAGACGGCCCGCTGCATGAGAATGGTTTCCATGAAATAGTTTGCGAAGCGGGGCTTGAAGCCCTGATAGCGCAAGTGCGGGAGTTGCTGGGCCATGGCAATGGCGACCCGGGCAAAAATGCGGCGCTCCAGGACTTCCACTGCATAATATTGGAGGGCCCGGAAGGCCCCGACGAAGAGCAGGCCCGCCACCATGACCGCAGCCAGTGTGACAATGGTGATGGGCTGGAGCGCGAAGGCGAACGTGTTGACGAGTTCTTGGACGGTGAGGGGGACGATCAGTGAGAAGAGCCCGATCGCGATCGAATAGGAAACGATGAGGCCGAGGATCCGTCGTTCGAGGCGGAACAGGAGGCCCAGGTGGCCGACGACCGTTTGAAACATATTGCTTTGGTTGCCGGAATGATCCTGGGCCATCCTGGTACCCCTGCTGCGCCCATCAACCCGCCGGCCTTCCTGTGGCAATGGCCGGATGACGTGGGTGCCGGCGACCTGTCTGCGCAGGCCTACACTTGTTAAAACCTATCAGAGCACACCGCAAAATACTACTATTTGGAGAAGCTCGCGCCGACCCGATAATTGACCGGCATGGCGGAAGGCTGGCTTCGCGCCCAGGAGCCGGTTGACCATTGATAGAGGGCGAGGGCCTTCTGGTAATCGGCCTTCGCGCGCACCAGTTGCATCTCTGAGTCGACCGAATTGCGTTCACGGAGATTGACGAAGAGCACGCTGGTGGCGCCCAGGCTGAAGCGAAAACGCTCGCCTTCCTCCAGGGTCTTGGCCATGCGGAGCGATTCCGCCGCCGCCGCCACCCGTTCCTTCGCCCGCTCGATCGCCGACAATGCATTGTCGACATCCACGACCACTTGCTGTTCCCGGTATTTTTGCACCAGCACCAGGCGGTCGGCCTGCGCCTGGGCTTCCATCACCTCGCCGCGGCTTCGGCGTTGGAGGATCGGGATGCGTAATTCTGCCCCGAACCGATAACCGAGTCCGAGTACGAACTTTTCAGGGGCGCGTGCCGGTGCCGCTTCCAGGTCGAGACTCGGCAGGAGATTGTTCTTGGCGAGTTCCAGATCGATATTGTTGACCTTGGCTTCGATGTCGACTTCGCGGATTTCCGGGCGATCGCTTTTCGCTTGCAGCTTATCAGCCTTAACGATATCGGCCGTCGGGAGAGCCGCGGGCGGGGGGAAATCCGGGACACGCTCGAGTTGCGGCGTCGTGGGTGTCTGGTTTTCCCAGAGGAACATCGACATCTTATATTGCTCCTGTTCCACGGCCCGCTGCGCGGCGATCGCGACTTCCCGGCGTCGTTGGACTTCCTGTCCCGCTTCAACCACATCAAGGGGCGCCACGGCTCCGGCCTTGGCTCTGCCTTCCACCTGCCGCAACCGTTCCTCGGCGACGCCGAGCGCCCGGCGTTGGACGTCCACAAACTTGGCGGCCGAAACCCAATCCCAGAACTGGGTTGCGGCGGCCAGGAAGAGATCCTGGCGGGTTTGCGAGATCTTCACTTCGGCACGGGGATCCGCCAGTTCCGAGCGCTGCAGTTCGGCATGTTCAGGATTGATCATCAGGCCTTTCAGCAAAGGCAGGAAGCCGCCAAGAATGACCTGCTGGTTGCCATTGCCAAAGGAGAGGTCCGGAATCTTGGCATCCCCGATGGCCTGTCGAACGCCCGCGCTCCCGCGGAATCCCCAAGGGGTTCGGGCTTCAACCAGGGTATCGTTAAATCCCACGCTTTGCGTTTTGGTGGTGCCCTTGTCGACAAACCGCTCGATTTCTGTATCGTTGACCAGAACGGGCTCGAACGCTCCCAGGGCCTTGAGCATTTTCCCACGTGCCGACGTTTTTTCAGTACCCGCCCCCTTCAGCAAAGGATGGGAGCGATCGATCCAAGCATGCACTTCGTTGAGCGAAAGCGGAATGGGCGGAAGGGCTTTGGACTTCGGCGTGTCCTCCGCCGCCGCACTCTTGTCCGGCAGCCCGCAGAGCGCACAGGCTGCAATGACCAGGATCCATGCATAGTTCTTCATGAAACGCACTCCTTTCTGAGATCACAAGACAGAGAATGAGCGACGAAGGATGTCAGCGCTCCGGCATGTGCCGGTGAGGCGGGACCGGTTACTTGGCCCCGCGACCGGCTTTCGGCAGGAGGGTATCGATCAGACTCGGGGGCCGTTCCTGGTAGTCGGGCGGAAAGAGATTGAATCGGCGCCAGAGCTCGTACCACAGCGGGACACGATTGAGAATAACCCATCCCATCGCTTTGGTGCCTTGGCGGACATGTTCTTGCGGAGGCCAGGGACGTTCTTCAAGATCGGGGACGACCCAGAAGCGGAAATTGCCCTTGCCGTCGTCGACCTGGTCGATGACCTTGATCACCCCGTTGTACGTGCCGGCCATCATTTCCGGCCAGGCCGGCAGGGGAATGGCGGGAATCCCGTAGAACAGAATCTTGACCTTTCGGCCTACATTGAGCAACGGGGCGTCGATGCCGTCGGCCACCATTTCAATGGCCCTGTCCGTGCTATTGGGAGAAATTCTGACGAGTTTTTCTCCGGGCCGCACGGTTTCGCCTGCGCCGGCTTGTGCCATTTTGACCACGGTGCCGTCAATGGGGGAGAGAATGCGGCTGGCCACTCGCCGTTGATTGGCGTTGGAGAGACGCAGAGAAACATCCGCCACTTGATCGGCAGCCCGCGCTGCTTCTCCGATCGAGGCATCTCGGGCCGCTTCGGCGTCAAGAAGTCTCTGAAGCACTTCGGCGTTTACTTGTTCCCGCCCGAAACTCAAGGCTTTCATCCCCTGCTCGGCGGCGGCCAGGTTGGCTTGTGCAGCTTGCAAATCCGCTTTACTGGCGATGGCGGCTTGAATGGTGAGTTCTAATTCGCGCTGCGAGACCAGGCCCTGCTTCGCCAGTTGTTGATGCCGCTCCACATTGAGTTCAGCGGTGGCTACCGCGATCTTCGAGGCTTCGATTTTTTGCCGCGCCTCGCGCACCTTGCTTTCCGCTTCCAACACCCGCGCGCCCGCCGAGGGCACGGCCGCTTTGACGAGGTTTTGCATTTCCTTGATGCGTTTATCGAGCTGATCGGCGCGACTGAGGGCGGCTTTGCGCGTATCTTCCAGCGCCTGCTTGCGCTGTTCGAGCAGATTCAAGAGATCCGGGGCCATGAAATTCGGGTCGTAGTCGTCGAGTTCGAGAATCACGTCGCCCGCTTTGACCCGCACACCTTCGAAGATGTGCCACTTTCTGATGCGACCGGTAATCTGCGCCTCGATGTCTTGCGGGCGCTCAAAGGGGGTATAGGCGGAGAGTTGGCCCGTGACGGTGATGGTTTGAGTCCAGGGGACGAAGGCCACGATCAACATGAAGAAGCCGACCAGGA
>DAORDK010000180.1:0-4576 GCA_035345935.1 Rhodocyclaceae bacterium
ACCCTGGACCAAAGGATTATGAGTCCTCTGCTCTAACCGACTGAGCTACAGGCCCCCCGGAACGCTGTACGGCATCGATCAGCCGCTGTTGTTGTCCAGGAAGCTCCGCAATTTGTCGGAGCGGCTCGGGTGCCTGAGTTTCCTGAGGGCCTTGGCTTCTATCTGACGGATGCGCTCGCGGGTGACATCGAATTGTTTGCCGACTTCCTCGAGGGTATGGTCGGTGTTCATCTCGATGCCGAAGCGCATGCGCAATACCTTGGCTTCTCTCGGCGTGAGGGTGTCGAGGATTTCCTTGGTGACACCCCGCAGGCTGGAATACATGGCGGCGTCCGCCGGCAGCAGCGTGGCGGTGTCTTCGATGAAGTCGCCCAGATGGGAATCGTCGTCGTCGCCGATGGGGGTTTCCATCGAGATGGGTTCCTTGGAGATCTTCATGATCTTGCGGATCTTCTCCTCGGGCATGTCCATCTTCTTGGCGAGCGTCGCCGGATCGGGCTCGGCACCGGTCTCCTGCAGGATCTGGCGGCTGATCCGATTCATCTTGTTGATGGTTTCGATCATGTGCACCGGAATGCGGATGGTGCGGGCCTGATCGGCGATGGAACGCGTGATCGCCTGGCGAATCCACCAGGTGGCGTAGGTGGAGAATTTGTAGCCACGCCGGTATTCGAACTTGTCCACCGCCTTCATCAGGCCGATGTTGCCTTCCTGGATCAGGTCGAGGAATTGCAGGCCGCGATTGGTGTACTTCTTGGCGATGGAGATGACGAGACGCAGGTTGGCCTCGGTCATTTCGCGCTTGGCGCGGCGTGCCTTGGCCTCGCCGGTCGACATCTGCTTGTTGATCTCCTTGAGATCCTTGAGCGGGATGCCGATGTGTTGCTGGAGGGCGATGAGCTTCTTCTGCTCTTCCTTGACGGCCGGGGCGTTGCGGCTGAGCACGACGCCGTAGGTCTTGGGGGCGGCGTCGATCTCGCCGTCTACCCAGGCGAGGTTGGTTTCGTTGCCGGGGAAGACCCTGATGAAATGGGGGCGAGGCATCTTGACCTTGTCGACGCAGATCTGCTGGATCTTGCGCTCCGAACCGCGGACGCGCTCGACCATGTCGCGGACCGAGTCGCACAGGCGTTCGATGGACCGGGAGGTGAAGCGGATATTCATCAGCTCCCCGGAAATCTGTTGCTGCAGCTTCAGATAGGTCTTGTCTTGAGGCCCCTTCGAGACCAGCGCCTTGTGCATCTTGCCGTGCAGTCCGCGCAGAGTCTTGAAGCGTTCCAGGGCATCGGCCTTGAGTTGGAGCAGAGAAGCCGAGACGGCAGCCCCGCCATCGCCTTCTTCGTCGCCTTCTTCCTCTTCCTCGAGCTCGGCTTCTTCGGCCATCTCGGCAGCCGGCTCTTCTTCGACGGCATTGGGGTCGATGAGACCGTCGACCAGCTCGTCGATGCGCATCTCTTCGGTTTCCACCCGGGACGCCATGTCGAGGATTTCGGCAATGGTGGTGGGGCAGGCGGAAATCGCCTGGATCATGTGTTTGAGACCGTCCTCGATGCGCTTGGCGATCTCGATTTCACCCTCGCGGGTGAGCAATTCGACGGAACCCATTTCCCGCATGTACATGCGCACCGGGTCCGTGGTGCGGCCGAATTCGGAATCGACGGTCGATAGCGCCTGCTCGGCTTCCTCTTCCACTTCCTCGTCGTCGGCGACGGCAGGGGCGGTCTCGGACATGAGCAGTTCTTCGGCGGCCGGAGCCTCGTCGAAGACCTGGATACCCATGTCGTTGAAGGTGGAGATGATCGACTCGATCTGCTCGGCGTCGACGACATCGTCCGGCAGGTGGTCGTTGATCTCGGCGTAGGTGAGGTAACCGCGCTCCTTGCCAAGTTTGATCAGGTTCTTGAGGCGGGTCTTGCGCGCTTCGGCGTCGATCGGGGCAGGAGCCTCGGTCATCGCGCCTTCCAAAAGCGCCCTTTCGGCCGCCCGGGCGGAAGCCTTGCTGGCGCGTGCCTTGAATGCGTCTTTTGCGGGGGTTTTTGCCTTGGCCATCACCACAATCCGTAAATTGGGAAAACCTCAAATTCTATCACAACTTAGCCCTTTCTTCCGGTGCTTGAAACGAGCTTGGCGTAATGCTGCTTTTCCTCGGACGACAGCCCCGCTAGTCCGAGGCGCTGAACCTTGGCCTGGAGTTGCGCGAAAGCGCGTTTCTGGCCGGCTTCCCGAAGTTTGCTGACGGTGTCGGCAAACTCCGCGTCGACTTCGTCGGCGTCAAAATCACTCCCCAAAGCTTCGGCTGCCACTCGTTCGACGTCTGCTTCGTTCCCGTCGCCCCGCAAGCGTTCGCGCAGGGAAGCATAGGTCGAAGCGCCGTCGGCGACCTCTCCGATCAGGCGCCGCAGAAGGGCTTGCTCGGGAAGCTCGTCCAGCAAGTCGACCGGCAACCGGCGCGCGAGTTCGGGCTTTTGCAAGATCAGGCGCAGCAGCTTACGGCCCAGGGAAGGCGCCGAGCGAGGAGCTTTGGGTGGAGCTCTAGGCGCGAAAGACTGCAAGTCGCACAAGCGCTCGACCTCGCCTTGGGCAAAGCCGCTGGCCTCGGCCAATCGCTTGACCAGTTGCAGGCGCAGGAAGGGCGTGGGCAGGCGGGCGAGCAAGGGTTTGGCTTCGTACACCAGCTTGGCTTTCCCTTCGGAACTGGTCAGGTCGCAGCGCTGTGCCAATTCCTTCAGGAGAAAATCGGAGAGGGGCATGGCTTCGGCGACCAGGCGGTCAAACGCGGCTTTGCCGCGGCTCCGGATGAAGCTATCCGGGTCGTCTTCCTCCGGCAGAAAGACGAAGCCGATGGTCTTGTTGTCGGCCAGCGATTCCAGCGCGTTCTCCAGGGCACGCCAGGCGGCCTTGCGGCCCGCATTGTCGCCGTCGAAGCAAAAGACGATGCGGTCCACCTGGCGCAGCAACTTCTGTACGTGGGTAGCGGTGGTGGCCGTGCCCAAGGTGGCCACTGCGTTGCCGACTCCATTCTGGGCGAGGGCAATGACGTCCATATAGCCCTCGGTCACGATCGCGGTGTCGGTTTCCCGCAGGGCCTGGCGGGCCTGGGGCAGGCCGAAGAGTTCACGGCCCTTTTCGAAGAGCGGCGTTTCCGGCGAGTTGAGGTACTTGGGTTCGCCCTGGTCGATAATGCGTCCGCCGAAGGCGATGATGTCGCCCTTGGGATTGACGATGGGAATCATGAGCCGGTCGCGAAAGCGGTCGTAGCGCCGGCCGCCGTCGTTATCGATGACCAGGCCGGCCGTATTGAGCGCTTCGGCATCGTAGTCGGCAAAAACGGACTGCAGATTCTGCCAGCCGTCCGGCGCGTAGCCGATGCCGAACCGGGCGGCGATCTCGCCGGACAATCCGCGCTTCTTGCAGTAGTCGATGGCCCGGGGCGAGCGCTTCAGTTGTTCCTTGTAGTAGGCGGCAGCCTGGGCCATGACGTCGATCAGCGTGCGGACCCGGCCCGGGGGGGCGTCTTGGAAGCCGCGACCCTCGACCTCCGGCACCGGCATGCCGGTGCGTCCGGCCAGGTCCTTGACGGCATCGACGAAGCCGATGCCCTGGTATTCCATGACGAACCCAATGGCAGTGCCATGGGCGCCGCAGCCGAAGCAGTGGTAGAACTGCTTGCTCGGGCTGACCGTGAACGACGGCGTCTTCTCGCTGTGGAAGGGGCAGCATGCGGCGTAGTTGGCCCCGGATTTCTTCAAATGCACATAGCTGTCGATGAGGTCGACGATGTCTACCCTCGCCAGCAGATCCTGAATGAAAGACTCCGGGATCACCGCTCGATTAACCGGCCAGCGCCGCCTTGACCTGTTTGGACACCTCACCCATGTCGGCCTTTCCGGCGAGACGGGGCTTCAGGACGCCCATGATTTTTCCCATGTCGGCGGGGCTCTTGGCGCCGGTTTCCGCGACGGCGGCAGCGACGGCAGCGGCAATCTCTGCGGCGCTCATCTTCTCCGGCAGGTAGGCCGAGAGCACAACGATCTCGGCTTTTTCCGCATCGGCCAGATCCTGGCGGCCACCGGCCTCGTACTGGGTGACGCTGTCCTTGCGCTGTTTGACCAGCTTTTCGATCACGGCGGCGATTGCTGCGTCGTCGAGTTCGATGCGCTCGTCGACTTCCCGCTGTTTCACGGCGGCGAGCAGGAGTCGGATGGCTCCAAGACGGGCGGTTTCCTTGGCCTTGAGGGCCGATTTCATGTCTTCGATGATGCGTGTTTTCAGGCTCATGGCGTTCATTTCGGCGATTGAAAACAAAAAAGCCGCCGGCTCTGTCGGGCTGGCGGCTCTTGCTGCTGTTGGGCTGGACTGGATCAGTACAGCTTGGGCGGCAGGGTCATGCTGCGAATACGCTTGTGATGACGCTTGACGGCGGCAGCCAGCTTGCGCTTGCGCTCGGCGGTGGGCTTCTCGTAAAACTCGCGGGCGCGCAGCTCGGTCAGGAGACCCGTCTTTTCGACCGTACGCTTGAAACGGCGGATGGCCACTTCGAACGGCTCGTTTTCCTTGACACGAATGCTCGGCATAA
>DAORDK010000181.1:0-4533 GCA_035345935.1 Rhodocyclaceae bacterium
TCTTGATGACCGCGTGGCCGTCCAGGGTGGGAATGCTGATCTCGCCGCCCAGGGCCGCGGTGGCGAAGGAGATGGGCAGTTCGCAATGCAGGTCGTCATGGTCCCGCTGGAAAACCTGGTGCGCCTTCAGATGGATCTGGACGTAGAGATCGCCCGGGGGGCCGCCGTTGATGCCGGCTTCGCCCTCGCCGGACAGGCGGATGCGGTCGCCGTCGTCCACGCCGGCGGGAATGCGCACCGACAAGGTCTTGTGCTTCTTGATTCGGCCTTCTCCGTGGCAATGGCTGCACGGGTCGGCGATGACCCGGCCGCTGCCGTGGCAGCGGGGGCAGGTCTGCTGGATGGAGAAGAAACCCTGCTGCATGCGCACCTGGCCATGGCCGCCGCACGTCGGGCAGGTCACGGGATCGGTACCCGGCTTGGCGCCGCTGCCGTGGCAATGTTCGCAGGTGGTCAGCACGGGCACCCGGATCTTGGTCTCCGTGCCCCGGGCGGCTTCCTCCAGGCTGATTTCCAGGTTGTAGCGCAGGTCGGCGCCGCGATAGACATTGGAACGCCCGCCCCGGCCGCCACCGAAGACGTCGCCGAAGATGTCCGAGAAGGCGTCGGCGAAATCGCGGAAGTTGCCCGCCCCGGCGCCACCCGCCATGGAGGGGTCCACGCCGGCGTGGCCGTACTGGTCGTAGGCGGCCCGCTTGTTACCGTCGGAGAGAATGTCGTAGGCCTCCTTGGCCTCCTTGAATTTCTCTTCCGCCGCCTTGTCCCCCTGGTTGCGGTCGGGGTGGTGCTTCATGGCCAGCTTCTTGAAGGCCTTCTTGATCTCGTCGTCGGAAGCGCTCTTGGAAACGCCAAGGACTTCGTAGTAATCGCGTTTGGACATGGGACGGGGTCGCTTGCTAGGTATTCGGTCAGCGGACGCGGAGGTCGCGTAATGTTGGGGGAATATGAGGCCGGCGCCGCCGGGTTCAAGGGGGCGAATGTACGGAATTGTGCCGGGTTGCGCACCCGCTTCGTGGGGGCACCACGGCGCAGAGCGCGCGGCCTATCGCGAACCGCAACCGTCAATGCGCTAGTCGGTCGCGCTGGCGGTCCCCGGCCTAGGTTTCTGCTTGCGCGTCCTTTGCAGCTCGCTCGTCGGCCGGAAGTGGTTCTTCCTGGCCAGGGCCAACAGGCGCTGGAACTCGGGACATTCGAAATGACTGGGGGCGCGGCACTCGGCCGCATGCCGCAGGCCATCGCGCATGCTGACCAGTTCCTTGATCCTGCGGTCCAGTTCGTCGGCCTTCGCCAGCAGCAGGCCTCGGTCGATCACCGGCCCCTGGTCGGTGAACATCCGGGCAATCTCATCGAGGGAAAGGCCGGCGCCGCGCCCCAGGGAAATCAGGGCCAGCCGGTCCAGCACCTCGGCATGGAACAGGCGGCGCAGGCCCTTGCGCCCCACGGAGCGGATGAGCCCCCGCTCCTCGTAAAACCGCAGGGTGGAAGACGACAACCCGGTGACCTTGGCCACCTCGGCGATATCCATGGGGTTCATCTCCCCCTCCGCTTGACTTGAAGTCGACTTGAATTTCTATGCTGACTCAACGCGCCCGTCTGGCGCAACATGGAACCGCCCCCGGCAGGCCGACCAACCCCCACCTGAGAGACACCGACATGGAACCAAACTTCTGGCACGAACGCTGGGCACGCAGGGAAATCGCATTTCACGAGGGCGAGGCCAATGCGGGGCTGGTGGCGCATCTCGGCGCCCTCGGCCTCGCTCCGGGCGCCGGCATCCTGGTACCCCTGTGCGGCAAGACCCGGGACATCGCCTGGCTGCTGGACCACGGCCACCGGGTCGCCGGCGTGGAGCTGAGTCCCGTGGCCATCGGCGAATTGTTCGCCGAACTGAACATCACGCCGACCCTCACCGAAGAAAGCCCGCTAACTCACTACCGGGCGGACAACCTGGATATCTGGGTGGGCGACCTCTTCGATCTCACAGCCGAACGACTGGGCGAAGTGGACGCCATCTACGACCGCGCCGCCCTGGTGGCCCTGCCGGAAACCCTGCGCGGCCGCTATGCGGCCCATCTCATGGCCCTCACCCGGACCGCGCCCCAGCTGCTGATGACCTATGAATACGACCAGCTGGCCCACGACGGCCCGCCCTTCTCCGTCCAGGAAGGGGAAGTCAGGGACCGCTACGAGGGCGCCTACCACCTGAAGCTGCTGTCGCGGCAAGCCGTAGAAGGGGGTCTGAAAGGCAAAACGGCGTCCGCATCCGCAGCCTGGCTATTACGACCACGGCACCCCTGATGACCGGGCTTTGCAGAGCATCACGCTGAACGGCGGGGCAAGTAATCGAGTCGGCTGAAATCGGTCGTTTGACGCCAGTGCCCCGAGTTCGCACCACCATGCTTCGACTGGCTTTTCTCCCACAGCCTACTGCCCGAGTTCCTGAGCAAGACCGATGAGGATGCCCTCGGGACCCCGGATATAGCAGAGCCGGTAGATACCTTCGTAATCGACCACCTCATCGACCACCGTCGCCCCCAGCTTGCCGAGCCGGGCCAGTGTGTCGTCGATGTCCTCGACGGCGAACATCACGCGCAAATATCCCAACGAGTTCACCGGGGCCGTGCGGTGGTCGGACGCGATGGCGGGGGCGACGAAACGCGAAAGCTCAATGCGGCCGTGGCCGTCCGGCGTGCGCATCATGGCGATCTCGACACGCTGGCCGCGCACCCCAGTGACACGTCCAGCCCATTCGCTTTCTATGGGCATGCGGCCCTCAAGGGTGAGGCCCAGTTCGGTGAAGAATGCGATGGCGGCATCGATGTCTTCCACCACAATGCCCACGTTGTCCATGCGTTTGACGGTCATGATGGGACTCTCGTGTTGAACGTTTCTCATATGGCGCTTAGGCGCCTAGTGCCTTGGAATAGCAGAATGCCTTGCGCTACGGGGATAGGCTCAGTCTCTTCTTATCGTGACAAGTTGTCATAAATTTGGGCCGGACTCCAAGCGGCTCGGTTGCTGTTCAGCAAAATCCGAGACGATGTTTTTACGTCTAAAGCCCTGGATTCCGGCCAATGGCCTTCATCCCGGCTACGCTTATCGGCAGTGGGTATTCAGTAATTGCACTGATGAAACACCAATATTGTGAATTAACGGATTTAGGTTGGAGCGACTGGTTCGCGCAGCAGACTATCTGCAACTCATCGGACACCATCGCCCGCGTTGCAGCCGTGAATCGTGATCAGTGGTTGCTGGTGGACACCAGCGGCTACTTCCGGGCCAAACTCGCGGGTCGTTATTTGCACCAGCATCATCTGAGCCAGGAGTTGCCCTGCGTGGGCGACTGGGTGTGCGTGGATAAGCCTCTCGACAGCGACTTCGGGGTGATCCATGCGACGCTGGAACGCAGAACCTCATTGCATCGCAAGTCAGCCGGGGTGGCGATGCAACGCCAAATGATCACGGCCAATGTGGACGCCGTGCTGATCGTTCAGTCTTGCCACTTCGATTTCAATCCAAAGCGTCTGGAACGCTATCTGGTCATGGTGATGGAAGGCGGTGCCGAGCCCTATATCCTGCTGACCAAGACGGATTTAGTGGACACTGGCGTGTTGGCCAAGCAGCGGGCGGAAATTGAATCCCTGGGCATCACTGCGCCAATCCTGCCCATAAGCAACTTGACGGGGGATGGCCTGAACGAGGTCAAACGCTTGTTACAGCCTGGAAAAACCTATTGCTTCGTCGGTTCTTCGGGGGTTGGCAAGAGCACGTTGATCAATCAGTTGATCGGCCAGGCGATCATGGAAACGGGAACGGTTAGCGGCACCGGCGAAGGGCGGCACACCACGGTCCGCCGTGAGTTGATCCGTCTCGAAGGCGGCGCGCTGGTGATCGACAACCCGGGCATGCGCGAATTCGGCCTACTCGGTGCGGAATGCGGCATTGCCAGCAACTACGCGGCCATCACCGCCCTGGCCAAGCAATGCCGCTACCAGGACTGTAGCCACACCGGCGAGCCGGGTTGCGCCGTCCTCGCGGCAGTGGCGGCGAACGAGATCAGCCAAGAGTCGCTGGATAGTTTTCTCAAGCTCAAAAAGGAAACCTCCTTCAACGACATGTCCTACGCCGAAAAGCGGAAAAAGGAGCGGGTCTTTGGCCGATTCATGAAATCGGTGAAAAAGGACTTACGTAATCGCTAGTTGGCCAGGTGCGCAATCCACCGGCAAACTCATGCCGCCAAGAACCAGGTAACCAAGAAAAAGGCCGGGACAAGGGGCGAAGCCCCTATGTACCCGGCCAGTTAACGCGGTGCGGGTGAACGCCCCGCGTTCGGTTAACGGTCTTTCACTTCCTCGAACTCGGCGTCCACCACGTCGTCGTCCTTCTTGCCGGCACCGGCACCGGCACCGGCACCGGCACCGGCGCCACCCGCCGCGCCCGCGTCGGCTTGTTCCTTGGCGTACATCTGTTCGGCCAGTTTGTGGCTGGCTTCGGCCAGGGCCTGGGTCTTGGCTTCGATGTCTTCCTTGTCGC
>DAORDK010000182.1:0-4498 GCA_035345935.1 Rhodocyclaceae bacterium
ACGCGGTTAAGAAAGCAGTTGCCGACCGCTTTCAGAGCGAGGTTCTTCCGGAACTCATACCCATTCTACGAAAACTTGAAGTTCGTATTAAATCTGAGTCTTTTTCGTCTCAAAACTAGCTGTCGCTGAATTTGATGTTACGTGCGCCTTAACCCATACGCTTACACACAAGTCTCTGTTTGTAACCGTTCACACCCCACTGGCCACCAGCACCGTCGTGCTCGACGAATCAACACCTTGCCACGGAGCAGGAGGCAACAAGGCAGGGGGGTGTGAACGGTTACCTCTGTTTCAGGGTCCGCCAGACTTTCGGCCCTTTCTAAACGCTTGATTTTCAGGAAGGGCCTTCGAGTGTTAACGGCTTCCGTTTCGCCTCACCCATCGTAACCGTTCACGCCCCCCTGCCTTCTTGCCTCTGGTCCCCGGCAAGCTGTTGATTCGTAGAGCACGACCGTGCTGGCGGCAAGGGGGTGTGAACGGTTACCACCCATTTGGTGACCTCGACCATCCGCAGAAAAACCACAGATTGCCGGAGATTCGGCCGTTTCGCACGCGGGGAACCGCGGTTTACAGGATGATGACCGTGACGATGAATGCCCGGAGCTTGCATTTGTTCTTCCTGCTCCATTGGTCCCGGTATTCTGTTCGTGTTCATGCCTGCAGCCTCGTGACCAAGTTCAGGCGTCTGGTTTCTGAGGTTGTGAATAGATCTACTGCGAATCTACTGCGCGAACGACCTGCGGCGCTGCTCGCTCGCTCCTCGCCACTCGATCTGATAGGTCTCGTCGTTCGCGTCTTGCCTCTCGGCCTGCTCGCGACGACTTCTTCACAACCTCTCTGCGTTTGGCATGTGCGCATGGCAAGTGGGGATTCAGTCCTTCTCCGCTCCCACTACCTCGACCCTGGTCGTCGGCTGGTTATCACCGGCAAAGGAGAACACCTCATCGACCTGAAGCCCGCGCGGAATCTGATGCGTGATGAAGATCATCGTCACCTGGCCCTTGAGGGTGTTGATCGTCTGGGCAAGATGCTCGGCCGTCTGCTGGTCGAGGCTGGAGACGGCTTCGTCGAAGATCAGGATCTTCGAGCGCTTCAGTAAGGCACGGGCAATCGCGATGCGTTGCCGCTGGCCGCCCGAGAGCCCGGTACCGCGTTCGCCGATCTCGGTCTGGTAGCCGCCCGGCAGTCGTTCAATCACGTCATGAATCTCGGCTGCCTTGCATGCGGCGATCACGTCCTCGAAGCTGGCGTGCGGATGGGCCATTACCAGGTTGTCGTAGAGCGTGCCCGAGAAGAGGACGGTTTCCTGCGGCACGACGCCGAAGGCCGCGCGCAGTTCGTTGGCGGCGAGATATCGGATGTCCTGTCCGTCGAGGGCAATGCCACCCTCCTGCGGCTGGTAGAAACCGAGCATCAGTTTGGCGAGCGTGCTCTTGCCGCATCCGGAGGGACCCGTGATGACGCTCAGGTGGCCGGGCTTGAAGGCGATATCGAGGTTGCTGTAGAGCCAGGGGAGAGTCTCTCCGTAGCGGAAGGCCAGGTTCCTGATGGTCAGCAAGCCTTCGCCCCTGTTCTCCCGGCTGGGGATGAGCGCATGCGGTTCCTGCGGCATGTCGAGAATATCACCCAAGCGCTTGAGGGCGATATTGGCCTGCTGAAACTCTTGCCAGAGACCGACAAGTCTTAACATGGGTTGGCTCATGCGTCCGGCAAACATCTGGAAGGCGACGAGCATGCCCACCGTAAAGCCCTCGTTCTTCATCACCAGCAAGGCGCCGACGACCAGGATGGAGAGCGTCATCACCTGCTCCAGTGCGTTGGCGATGACGTGATAGGTGTTGCCCACCTGTTTGGTCGAGAAGCCGGAGGCCAGGTATTGGGCCAGAAGGTCGCCGTATTTCTGGTCGATGTCCGGCTCCATCTGCAGGGATTTGACCGTGCCAATGCCGGCGATGTACTCGGTGAGGAAGGACTGGTTGCGCGCCGCGAGCATGAACTGGCGGTTGATTTTTTCCCGGAAGACGGGCGCGACAAGGAGGCTCAGCAGGGCAATGAGGCTCAGAAGGCTGACCGCGATCAGCGAGAGCTGCCAGCTATAGGCGAACATGACGGCGAGGAAGATGAGCAGAAAGGGCCCGTCGAGGATGAGGGCGACGGCGGCGCCGGAGACGAATTCGCGGAGGGTCTCGACGCCGTGCAGGCGGGCGACCAGCGTGCCGGTGGGGCGGTTCTCGAAGTACGCGAGCGGCAGACGCAGGAGATGGCGGAGCACTTGGCTGCCCAACACGGCGTCGATGCGGCTGCCGGTGTGCAGGATGAGGTACTGACGCAGCCAAGTCATGCCGGCGGTAAAGAACAGGAACAGCACCAGGGCGACGGCGAGGACGATGAGCGTGCTGTGCGTCTGATGTACGATGACCTTGTCGATGATGACCTGGGTGAAAAGGGGGGTGACCAGTCCGACAAGCTGGATGAAGAGCGAGGCGGTAAGGATTTCCAGCCACAGGCGGCGGTGCTTGAGGAGTTCGGGGATGAACCAGGAGAAGCCGAAGACTTTCCTGTCGGGAGCAAACCCGGGGATCCCGTCCTCATCGGTCGTGGCCGGCCCGGCGGTACGGCTGAGCAGCATGAGTTCCGGTTCGAGGCGCTCGGCCGCTTCGCTGCGGGTCAGGCTTTCTGCGGTTTGCTGACCGGGTCGGAAATACAGGATGTGCTCTTCCGAGAGCCCAACAATCAGGATGGCGGAGGCCGGCGGGCGTGGCGCCTGAGGGGGCGGATCGCCCGACGATGAGGAGCAGTCGGCGGCCATCGCCGAAGCGGTGTGCGCTGGAGTTGCGGGCGCAGATGGGGCGGTCTCGGGCGGCGGGTCGCGCAGAAAGGCGATCGCCGGTAGCAGGTGTTCGCCGTCCCTGAGGTTCCGGATGGGGCGCGAGCCGGTCTGGAAACCCAGTGCCCGCGCGGCTTCGTGCAGGCTGGCCCGGGTGATCGGCGGCGGGAAGTGTTGCGCGATCAAGGCGGCGTCGAAAGGAATGCGTTTCAGGTTGCACAGACTGCCGAGCAGCCACAAGGCATCGTCGGTCCGCAACGCTCGTTGCATGGGTGTCTCTCTCACACTGATGTCTGGCGAGGAGGAAAGGGTATCACGTTTGTCGGAATGGAAACCTCGTTCCGGTCGTGCGCGGCGACAAGCGCCGCACTGGCCGGCCTGATCAAACATCAATAGAAGGGAATAGAGCGTCTGACGGACGTTCGCGTCCACTTCGAGGCGACCGTCAAGCTGTTTTCTCCGGACTTTGGGCTGCGCACCGGGACCAAAGCACTGCCGGTTCGAAGCCTTTTTTTTCAGGCGAATGCCAGCGGATGGTCCTGGACATCTTCCGTGAGGCGCAAGGCGCGGCGCTGAGCAGCCACCAGATCGGCGAAGCGCTGGCCGCGCGTAAGGCGCTGGAAACAAGAACTGAACATGCTGGGCAAACCAACGTTACCGTAACCGGATTGCATGCCCACTGCGAGCAAGCATGGGCGGCACGGGCGGTACTGATACGAGTCTCTGCCGTGGAGGCTGGGAGGCCGAAACTGCGGAGCAGTTGGCACGCCGATCCGTCCGGCATCATGTCGGGGATCACTTCAAGCGAGTCCTCGCCGGCATCGGGGGGGCCGCCAACACATCGGTTGCTGGGAAATCATGCGAAAGGAGTCGGCTGACTGCGGTTCTTCGGATCAAGTGCGTCGGAGGTTCCGCGCTACCACGGGACGCGACATCAGATCGGTCGTCGCGTTGGCCAGGTGGCAGCAATCGGGACCAGAATGGCATATCGGCGGCAATGGGTTGGAGCCCTCTATTTCTGAATGTAATCAATGTGCGACGGGTGTCATGGCGTCAAAGGATGATGACGAGATAACCGCACGTGTCGCGGGTGTATTGGCCGGAATTGCGCTGGCCGTGGTGGGCGTGGTCTATGCCGTCGGCGGTGGCAAGACGATGCGGGTGCCGGCGGCGAGTTCGCTCGAGATGGTCGACATGGCGCCGATCGGCGAGCCGCGGGCGAAGGTCTATTTTGGCGTCGGCAAGGCCGAGCTGAACGAGGCGGACGGGGCCGTCGTGGCGACCACCGTGCAGGCGCTGGCGAACAAACCGCAAGCGATCGTACTGCTCTCCGGTTTTCATGATCCCTCGGGCGATGCGGCGGCCAACGCGCGACTGGCCAAGGCGCGTGCGGTCAGCGGGCGCACGGCTTTGCTCGCCAGCGGGGTCGAGGCCAGCCGCGTCAAGTTCCTCCGCAAGCCCGAGTCGACGATCGGCAGCGGCAGCCCGGAGGACGGCAGGCGGGTCGAAATTCGCGTGCAATAACCGCGCGGCGGTCGTCGGTTGCCGAACACCGGCCGCGTCGTGCACGCTTGCTGCAGGTTTGCCTGCCGGTTTGCTGGATGAGCCGCGTCCACGCCAACCTGCTGCTCACCCTGGTGGCCCTGATCTGGGGATCGGCTTTTGTCGCGC
>DAORDK010000183.1:0-4447 GCA_035345935.1 Rhodocyclaceae bacterium
ACTCCCCTGGAGGAAGCGGCGGCGGCTGAGGTTGGCGATGGCGATATCGGTCATGCTGTTCTCCTCAAGCCAGGGTCTTGGCGGCTTCGTGGATGGCAGCGCGGATGCGCTGGTAAGTCGCGCAACGGCACAGGTTGCCGGCCATGGCGCTGTCGATGTCGGCATCTGTGGGGCGCCGGTTGGTGGCCAGCAGGGCCACCGCGCTCATGATCTGGCCGGACTGGCAGTAGCCGCACTGGACCACGTCCAGCTTGCGCCAGGCTTCCTGTACCGCCTTGCCGATGCGCTGCTGGTCCACCGCCTCGATGGTGGTCACCTTGCGCCCGGCCACGGAGGAGGCGGGCACGCTGCAGGCCCGGGTTGGAACGCCGTCCACATGGACGGTACAGGCGCCGCACAGGGCCTGGCCGCAGCCGTACTTGGTGCCGGTGAGATGCAGGGTGTCGCGCAAGACCCAGAGGAGCGGCGTGTCGGGGGCGACATCCGCCTGATAGGGTTTGCCATTGATGTTGAGGGGGATCATGGGGGACTCCATCGGGATGGGGATGCGGTTCGGGAGCAGAATTCTGACCGCGGGTGGAGCAAATCTATCCCAGAGCGAGGATGGCAGCATTGCCCGATCCTGCGGATTTATTGCCTGATCCTGCTAATCCGCCCTTGCTGCTTCCCCGCGTATCGGCATTCCCCGGTAAGCTCATGCCTGGATAGCGCCGAGGAAATCCCCGTGAATACACGCGACCACACCGCAGACCACGCCTCTGCCTCAGAATGGCGGCAAGTCGAACTCGCCGCCTTGATTGAACGATATTGCGGCTACGTCGACAACCTGCACGAGACTCCGGTCCCGCGGCTGTCCTTCTACCGGACGACGACGACCCACGGACCGATGTGCGGCGTCTATCGCTCGGTGCTCGCCGTCATGCCCCAGGGGGCCAAGCGGGTCATCCTGGGAGACGAAGCCTACGTCTACGACAAACAGCATTACTTGCTGACTTCGGTGGACCTGCCGGTGATGGCGCAGGTCGTCGAAGCTTCGCCGGAAAGGCCGCTCCTGTGCGCGGTGCTCGATATCGATCTGCGTCAGGTCGGCGAATTGCTGGGTGATCTCGCGCAACGGGCTCCAGCGGCGCCACTACCCCGGGGCATGGGTGTCAGCCGCCTCGACGAAGGTCTGGCCGAAGCCATGCTGCGCCTCGCCCGCCTGGTGGAAGCACCCCGGGACATTCCGGTGCTCGCCCCCCTGGCGGAGCGGGAAATCCTGTACCGCCTGCTGGTCGGCGAGCAGGGCGCCCGCCTGCGTCACACCCTGCTGGCGGACAGCCAGGGGCACCGCGTCGCCCGGGCCATCGGCTGGGTCAAGGACAACTTCCACCAGCCGCTGTCCATCGATGCCCTGGCCGACCGGGTCAATATGAGCACTTCGTCCCTGCACCACCACTTCAAGGCCCTGACGGCCATGAGCCCCCTGCAGTACCAAAAGCACATCCGCCTGCAGGAAGCCCGGCGCCTGCTGTTGGCCGAACCCGTGGATGCCGCCACCGTCGCGCGTCGGGTGGGCTACGAGAGCCCCTCCCAGTTCAGCCGCGAATACCGCCGCCTGTTCGGCGCCCCCCCAGGACAGGACGCAGCCCGGCTGCGGCAAGGGTAAGCGGCGACCGGCGCGGTCAGCGGGGTCGATCCGCGGCGGGCAGTCCCAGCCTGTGCCAGGCCAGCATGCCTCCGCGCAGATTGGCCACCCGCTCCCAGCCCGCCTGGCGCAACAGCGCCGTTGCCTGCCCGGAGCGCATCCCCGAGTGGCAGACCGCGACCAGGGGCCGCTCCTTGGGCACACGCTCCAGGGAATCCTTCAGTTCCGCGAGGGGGATGCACAACGCACCGGCGATGGGAGCGAGGGCGCCGCCAAGTTCCTCGCGGCTGCGAACGTCGAGAATCTGAACTTCCGCAAGGTGCTCGGAAACCCACTCGGAATCGATCTCGAGGAATCCGCCGTAGGTCTGGCGCACCGGCGCCCAGTCGGCGGGCTGGGGAACCTTGCCATCTTCCGGCCGCCCCGAACGCTGGTTGGCCGGCAGCGCGATGGCGAGCTGCTTGGGGTGCGGCAGGTTGAGGTTTTCCATGAAGCCGACGAAATCCCTCTCGTCGGCCTGGCCACCGATGCGGGGATTGTAGGCCCGCTCCTCGCCCACCGACGACGCGGTGCGGCCACTGTAATCATGGGCCGGCAGAATCAGACAATCGGCGGGGAGCGTGAAGAGCTGTTCGGTGATCGAACGATAGAGGATGTGCGCGTCGCCCTTCTGGAAATCGCAGCGACCGGCACTGCGGATCATCAAGCTGTCGCCGGTGAAGGCCAGACTGCGGTCGTCACTGACGTAGCTGAGGCAGCCGACGGTGTGTCCCGGGGTGGCGAGGACATCGAGATGGCGGCTGCCGAAGGCGATCCGGTCGCCGTGTTCCAGGTGTAGATCGGCACCCCGGACATCGGCGTAGCGTCGTGAAATGCCGATGGGGCAGCGCGTGGCCTGCTGCATCAGCCAGGCACCGGTCACATGGTCCGCATGGCAATGGGTATCGAGAACGGCCACCAGTTGCAGACCCAACTCCTCGACCAAGGCCCGATCGCGGCGGTGCTGCTCGAAGACCGTGTCTATGATCACCGCCTTCCGGGTCTGCGGATCGCCCAGGAGGTAGGTATACGTGGACGAGCCGGCGTCGAAGAGCTGCCGGAAAACAAGGTCGCCGAACATGGGTTCCTCCGCGGCGAGGGGCTGATGGAGCGACTCTAGTCCCGGCAGGCACTCAGGGCAAGACGCCCGACTGCTGCAGGAGCCAGGGGGCCGGAGGTTCCCGGCTCACCCCGTCGCCTCGATCTTACTCCTCGTCCTCGTGCAGCTGGAACTTGCTCGACAACTGTTGCTGCACCGCAGGCGGCACCGCAGCGTAGCGGGCGAACTCGATGGTGTAGCTGCCCTGGCCTCCGGTGAGGGACTTGAGCCTCGACTGGTAGTCGTTGAGCTCGGCGAGCGGAACTTCGCCTGTGATGGCGGCCATGCCGTGGCCGCGGCCGTCGGTGCCCGTGATATGGCCGCGGCGGCCGGAAAGGTCGCCGGTCAGATCGCCGATGGCGTCTTCCGGGACGACGATCTCGATGGTGACGATGGGCTCCAGCACAATGGGTCGGGCGGCGCGGATGGCCTCGATGACCGCCTTGCGGCCGGCGGTGACGAAGGCGACTTCCTTGCCGTCGACGGCGTGGGTCTTGCCGTCATAGACCGTGACCTTGAGGTCCTCCACAGGAAAGCCAGCGACGACCCCTCCTTCCAGAGCCTGGCGCACGCCCTTTTCCACCGCCGGCATGAAGACGCCGGGGATGACCCCGCCCTTGACGGCATCGACGAACTCAAAACCCTCGCCGCGACTCTTGGGCTCGATCTTGAGGTGCACCTCGCCGAACTGTCCGGCACCGCCACTCTGTTTCTTGTGGCGATGCATGGCCTCGCCTGCAGCGGTAATCGTTTCGCGGTAGGGAATCAGCGGCGGCTTGGTGTCCACCTCCAGCTTGTACTGGGCCACCATCTTGGTCAGCTTGGACTTGAGGTGGATTTCGCCCAGGCCGCGGATGACGGTTTCGTTGGTATGGGGGTGGCGCTCGACGACGAAGGTGGGATCTTCCATGGCCAGCTTGCCAAGGATGTCGAAGAGCCGCTGCTCGTCTCCCTTCTTCTTGGTTTCCACGGCCAGGCCGGCCATCGGACGGGGAAAATCGAGGGGGACCAGGTGAATGTGGTCCTCGTCATGGGAATCGTGGAGGACGCAGTCGAACTCGATTTCCTCGACTTTGGCGATGGCGCCGATGTCGCCCGGCACCAGCTCGTCCACCTCGACGGTGTCCTTGCCCTGGAGCTGATACAGGTGGGCCACCTTGAAGGGACGCTTGCCGTCGCCGACGAAGAGCTGCATGTCCTTCTTTAGCGTGCCCTGGTGAACGCGGAAGATGCCGATCTTGCCCATGTAGGGGTCGGCCACGACTTTGAAGACGTGGGCCAGGACGTGCTTGGCGGGGTCCGGCTCGGCATGGAAGGCTTCGGCGGCCTTGCCGCCGCTCCCGCCGGGTTCGCCCTTGTAGAACGGGGGCGGATTGCCCTCGGCCGGGTTGGGGGCGAGGCTCGCGAGGACGTGGAGCAGCTCCTTGATTCCGGCCCCCGTCTTGGCCGAGGTGAACAGGACGGGGATCAGGTGCCCCTCCCGCAAGGCCTTTTCAAAGGGGGCATGGAGGTCGGCGGCGCTGGGATCGGGGAAGTTGGCATCCCCCGGGTAATCCGAGGGCACGGCAAGCGGCAGGTAGATGCCGGCGATTTCGTCTTCGGATCCCCCGAGGGGTTTGACCACCAGCAAATCCGGATCTTCGGAAGGCAGGACGATCCAGTCACGTCCACGCAGGGAGACG
>DAORDK010000184.1:0-4415 GCA_035345935.1 Rhodocyclaceae bacterium
GCGGCGTGAAGCGGTGCTTCACGAAACCCCGCTTCCGCCCATTCGCCTTCACCGACAATCTTCAGCCCGGTCGAATCAATCACCACATGCGTCGGTCCCGGGCGCGGCCGGCGCGGAATCTGTACCGAAAGCTCTGCTGCCCGTCGCGACATATAGCTGTGGTCCGGTACCGGCAAATCCAGGTGGCACAGGCGCATCAGCGACCTCACCAAGCCTTCCGTCGCCCGGTAAGGCAACTGGAACAGTCCCTTGATCGTCAGGCACGTCTGGAGGGCGATCTCCGAGTACCGCCCAGGGGTGCCGCGCCCCACCGGCGGCGGAGGCGTCCAGCTGTCCCGAAGGCTTTCATCGTCGAACCAGATCGTCAGATTGCCGCGATTGACCAGCGCTCGGTCGTACTCCGACCAATTCGTCACCCGATACCGCTGCTTTACGCCCACCTCGCCCGTGTCCGGGTTCACCCGCATGGCCATCTCGCACCTCTTCTTGCCGCCAGACCCGGAACTTCGGGGTTCATGCCAATATACTACACCAACGCCCATTTTGACTCAAGCAATGGAGCGAGTTCGCCGGAAAGTGCCTTTCTGCCGGCCATGAGCGGAGTCCACTCCCTGAATCTGGATCTATTGCAGGTGCTCGGTAGGAGAACAGAAAGCCACCATTGCCAAAATGAGAATTGCTGTTCTTCCTTGGGGCATAGTAATTAATACCTGCTCTAATGTGTGTTAATCTCTTGGTCAACTGGACTGGGCCGCCCGCAAGCGGCGCTTGCGGGTTCACTGGGCGTTTCACGCTCCGGCAGCCTGTAGCTGGCTCCGCATCATCCACCGAAGGGAACAGATGACGATGAAACGTGTATTGCTCGCTGCACTCACCTTCACCCTCGCCTTGGGCTTCAATGCCTTGGTCATGGCCCAGACCTCAGATCCGCTTCCATCCTGGAACGATGGCAAGGCCAAGCAATCCGTCATCGAGTTTGTCTCGAAGGTGACCACGAGAGCCTCCCCGGACTTTGTGCCGCCCGCCGAGCGCATCGCCACCTTCGACAATGATGGAACGCTGTGGACGGAGCAGCCGATGTATACCCAGCTCGCCTTCGCACTGGACAGGGTGAAGGCGCTGGCATCCCAGCACCCGGAGTGGAACACCACCCAGCCCTTCAAGGCGGTGCTCGACAATGACTTCGATACCCTGGCGGCGTTGGGCGAGAAGGGCTTGGTCGAGCTGGTCATGGCCACGCATACCGGGATGAGTACCGCGGAGTTCGAGGCGATCGTGAAGGAGTGGCTTGGCAAGGCCCGTCACCCGCGTTTCAAACGGCCCTACACCGAGCTTGTCTACCAGCCGATGCTCGAGCTCCTGAAGTATCTGCGCGCCAACGGCTTCAAGACCTACATCGTCTCCGGCGGTGGGGTGGAGTTCATGCGGCCGATGACCGATTCGGTTTACGGCATTCCGCCCGAGCAAGTGATCGGATCCAGCATCAAGACCCAGTATCAAATGAAGGACGGCACGCCGGTATTGATCCGGCTTCCACAGATCGATTTCATCGACGACAAGACCGGCAAGCCCGTCGGTATAAACAAGTTCATCGGCAGGCGACCGATCGCGGCGTTCGGAAACTCCGCCGGGGACCGCGAGATGCTGGAGTGGACCGGTGCCGGTGCCGGTGGCGGCGCGCGGCTGATGATGCTCGTCCTCCATGATGACGCTGGGAGGGAGTATGCATATGGCCCTGCCAACGGCCTGCCGGACACCAAGTTCGGCACTTTCCCCTCTACGTTGATGCAAGAAGCGGGAGAGAGGGGGTGGGTCGTCATCAGCATGGAGAAAGACTGGAAACGGGTCTTCGTCTTCGAGAGATGACCAGACGTCCGATGCGATAAGCTTTTAAACGGTATTCCAAACGTAATACAGGAGGTCGAAATGCAAAGAATCACGGCATTGATTGCGGGAATTCTCTTCACGTTGATAGCGATGGCCCCGAGTCTTGGCAACGCACAGTCGAGGCCCAACATCCTATTTATTGTCTCCGACGACACCGGTTACGGCGATCTCGGACCTTACGGCGGCGGTGAGGGACGCGGCATGCCCACGCCCAACATCGACCGTATGGCCGCCGAGGGCATGACGTTCTTTTCCTTCTACGCTCAGCCGAGCTGCACGCCCGGCCGCGCGGCGATGCAGACTGGACGCATTCCGAACCGAAGCGGCATGACGACGGTCGCTTTCCAGGGACAGGGCGGCGGCCTGCCCGCTGCGGAGTGGACCTTGGCGTCCGTGCTCAAGAAGGGCGGCTACCAGACCTACTTCACCGGCAAGTGGCACCTCGGTGAAGCCGACTACGCGCTACCGAACGCGCAGGGTTATGACGAAATGAAGTACGTCGGGCTGTATCACCTGAACGCCTACACCTACGGCGACCCGACCTGGTTTCCGGACATGGATCCGGAGCTGCGGGCGATGTTCAACAAAGTGACAATTGGCGCGCTGTCCGGCAAGGCCGGCGAGAAGCTGAAGGAGGACTTCAAGATCAACGGCCAGTACGTCGACGAGCCGGGCAAGCCCGTCACGCTGCATGGCGTGACTTACCCCGACGGCGTGGTCGGTATTCCATTTTTCGACGGATACGTCGAAAAGGCAGCGCTCGAGTTCCTTGACACGGCAGCCAAGAATCCCGGCAAGCCGTTCTTCATCAATGTCAACTTCATGAAGGTGCATCAGCCGAACCTGCCGGCGCCCGAGTTCCAGTACAAATCGCTGTCGAAGAGCAAGTACGCCGACTCGGTCGTCGAGCTCGACACGCGCATCGGCCGAATCATGGATAAGCTGCGGGCGCTCGGCCTCGACAAGAACACGCTGGTGTTCTACACGACCGACAACGGTGCCTGGCAGGACGTCTATCCGGACGCCGGCTACACACCGTTCCGCGGCACCAAGGGCACGGTGCGAGAAGGCGGCAACCGCGTGCCCGCGATAGCGGTCATGCCCGGCAAGATCAAGCCGGGCACCCGCAATCACGACATCGTGGGCGGTCTCGACCTGATGGCAACCTTCGCCAGCCTGGGCGGCGTCCAGTTGCCGAAGAACGATCGGGAAGGCAAGCCGATCATCTTCGACAGCTACGACATGACGTCGGTCCTGTTCGGAACCGGTAAGTCAGCCCGCAAGTCCTGGTTTTACTTCACTGAGGATGAACTGAGCCCGGGCGCCGCGCGTGTCGGTAATTACAAAGCGGTGTTCAACCTGCGCGGCGACAACGGGCAACCGACTGGCGGCCTGGCGGTCGACAGCAACCTCGGCTGGAAGGGCCCAGAGAAGTACGTCGCGACTGCGCCGCAGGTATTTGACCTGTGGGCCGACCCACAGGAGCGCTATGACATCTTCATGAACAACTTTACCGAGCGGACCTGGACGATGGTCACGATCAGCGAGGCGATCCAGAATCTGATGAAGACGTACGTGCAATACCCGCCGCGCAAGCTGCAGAGCATGACTTACACGGGCCCGATCACGATATCGAACTACCAGAAGTTCCAGTGGGTCCGTGAGCAGTTGCAGAAGGAAGGCGTCAGCATTCCGCTGCCGGTAGGGAACTGAAACCCCCAGCAAGCGCACGGAACATGGTCTTCCGTGAGCCAGCTAACATCCGCATGCACCTGACCGGCTAAAGCGGGCTTGGCCCGCTTTAGCCGGCAAGTGATGCGGGGCGTTGGGCGTCTTGAGGCTCCCCTTTAGGCTGCAAGGGATTCATCAGTGTCAAGGATCTGGCTTGCGTCTGGTGAATAATTGGTCGAAGACCGTGGAGATTCTGCGATGACTTACTCTGGACAGTGTTTATGTGGCGGGATTCGCTATGAACTCTCGGGGGAGCCACAGGTCGTTGCGTTATGCCATTGCAGCGACTGCCGACGAAGTGCAGGCGCGCCGATGGTGGCATGGGCGATGTTTCCTGAAACCGCCTTGACGCTGAAGAAAGGGCAGCCGAAGACTATCAACTCGTCAGGTACCGCTATGCGCAGCTTCTGCGCTGACTGTGGAAGCGGGTTGTTCTACCGGAATGCAGCCGCGCTTCCAGGAATTGTCGACGTGCAGTCCTCGACTCTCGACCATCCTGAGGCGCTACCGCCGACAGTGCAAATACAGACGGCCGAGCGGCTCGACTGGATGAAGCATGTTCATGAGCTTCCTGAATTCGAGAGATTCCCAACGTAGACCAGAGATGATGCCCAACCCGTCGCTCTTGGCGACCGGCCGCATCAAGCCGAGTCCGTTGCCTCGGCTTCTACAAGGGCTACAAGGGCTTCCCCAAAAAGCAAGGGCCAAGGAGGGTTTTTTTAGTTCATCACTGTTTCCTGGTTTGATTCGTCATTGACTGCGTTTGTTGATCGGGAAGATGGCGGACTGCGAAACTA
>DAORDK010000185.1:0-4390 GCA_035345935.1 Rhodocyclaceae bacterium
GGATCGGGCGGATGCCCGTACCGATCCTCGATCTCTCCATGCAGCAGGGCCAGGTCACCAAGTTGGCCGCAGGAGGAGAGGCGCTTGTAGAACGACAGACGTTGATGACTGTCGGCGACGTAGTCCTCAGGAATATACGCCGAGACACTGAGTCGCAGTTCGGGGTCCGGCTCTTCTTCCACCACCTGGCCCTTGAGGCGTTGGACCGCCTGTTCCACCATTTGCAGATAGAGATCGAGACCGATGGCGGCAATGTGCCCTGATTGCTGTTTGCCGAGCAGATTGCCCGCGCCACGAATTTCCAGATCCGCTGCGGCGATGCGAAAGCCCGACCCCAGCTCGGTAAATTGTTGGATGGCCGTGAGTCGTTTTTGTGCATCCTCCGACAAGTTGCCTTCATCCGGCACCAGGAAGTAGGCGTAGGCTTGCTCACCGCTTCGTCCCACGCGGCCACGCAGCTGGTAGAGCTGCGCCAGCCCGAAGGTATCGGCGCGATTGACGATGATCGTATTGGCCGTCGGCACATCGATCCCGGACTGAATGATGGCGGACGCGATCAGAATGTCCGCCTCCCGATGAAAAAATTTCAGCATGACGGCTTCCAACGGTTTGGAATCCATCTGGCCATGTGCCATGACGATGCGCGCTTCCGGGACCAGTTCCTGGAGCCAGGCGCCCATTCGTTCCATGGTTTCCACGCGGTTATGCACGAAGTAGGTTTGCCCGCCGCGGCCGAGCTCGCGGAGAATCGCTTCGCGAATGGCTTTTTCGCTGAAGCGGAGCACCTGTGTCCGAATGGCGAGTCGCCCGGACGGCGGGGTATTGATGATCGACAGGTCGCGCACACTCGTCATGGTCATTTGGAGCGTGCGGGGAATCGGTGTGGCCGTCAGGGTCAGGACGTCGACTTGGGTGCGCAACTGCTTGAGGCGTTCCTTGTGCTTGACCCCGAACCATTGCTCCTCATCGATGATGACGAGCCCGAGGTTGCGAAACTGCACGTCTTTCTGAAGGAGCCGGTGGGTGCCGATGAGCACATCGACCAGGCCCGCCGCCGTATCTTTGATGATCGCCTTCGTCTCCTTCGGCGATTGAAACCGGGAAATTAGTCCCACACGGGTGGGGAAGGGGGCGAACCGTTCCACGAAATTGTCGTAATGCTGATGGGCAAGGAGGGTCGTGGGCACCAGTACGGCCACCTGCCGGTTTTCCTCAACCGCTTTGAATGCCGCCCGCATGGCGACTTCGGTCTTGCCATAGCCCACATCGCCGCACACCAGGCGATCCATCGGCTTGGTGGAGGCCAGGTCGTGGGTGATGTCCTCGATTGCTTTCCGCTGGTCAGGCGTTTCTTCATATTCGAAGGCTGCCTCAAACTCGTGGTAGAGCGTGCTGTCTTTGCCGTAGGACGTCCGATGGACCAGTTCCCGGTTCGCATAGAGCTCGACGAGCTCGTGCGCCATTTCTTCGATGTCTTTTTTGACTTTCGCGGTCGTTTTCGCCCAACTCGTCCCGCCGAGCCGGTCCAGTCGTGGAACATGTGCGTCGGCCCCCGCGTACCGCTGCACCTGATTCAGCCGGTCGAGCGGTATATAGAGCTTGTCCGTTCCGGCGAATTCGAGCACCAGGAAGTCGCTGTCGAAGTCCTGGACCGAGAGCCGGCGCAGTCCTTGGTATTTGGCGATGCCGTATTGCACGTGCACCACGAAATCACCGACGTTCAGATCCTCTAACGAGGAAAGAAAGGTCGCCGCCTTGCTCTTGTGTTGCGGCTTGTGGCGGGCCCCCTTCGCGAACAGTTCTTCTTCCGTCAGCACGACCAGGCGTAGCTCGGAAGAGAGGAAGCCGGCCGACACGTCGCCGTTCAAGACCGAAAACGGCGCCTTCTGCGCGCCGCCGGCGGCGAGCGCCGAGGGTTTCCACTCCACGGCCGGCCGATCATGTTCGCCGAACAGTGCCAGCAATCGGCCAACCTGACCCTGGCTGCGAGCTACCAGGACGACCGGACCGCCCTCCCGCAGTTGATCGAGCACTTCTAACGTATGGCTGAAGGCGGTCCCGCGCTGACCGAGTCCCACACTCGCCGGGGTTTGCGCCGGGCAGGTCATCACCGGCTCCCAACTCGCGTCCGGCGCGGTGAGCGGCTCAAGGGCGAGCGTCGCATACCTTTCCGTTGCGGCACGAATCTGATCCCAGGTGAGATAGAGCTGATCGGGCGTCGGGTATGGGTTTGGGTCGGAACGATCTTCGTGACGCAGATACCCTTCCTCAATGGCTTGCCAACATTCCGCCGTGTGGGCTTTCAAGGTGTCGGGCTGATCCAGCACCAGTACGGGAGGCTGCGGAAAATAATCCAAGAGGCTGTCCATGGCGCCATAGACGGACGGGGCATGCCATTCGGCATCGGCGGTCAGTGGCGCGAGTGCATCGGGTGCGTCTTCGGGACGGATCAATTCCCGCGCGGGTAGCACCCAGGCCTGCTTGATCTTGTCGGTCGACTTTTGGGTGGCCGGATCGAAAAAACGGATGGATTCGATGGTGTCGCCGAGAAACTCCACCCGCAACGGATCGGGATAGGCCGTCGAGTAAATGTCGACGATGCCTCCGCGGATGCTGAATTCGCCGGGAATTTCCACCACCGAACCTTTGCGATATCCCAGGCGCAGCAGGCCGGACACGAGCGTGTCCCGTTCCAGTGTCCCGTTGGGTTGAAAGCAAAGCAGGGCATCGGTGAACACCAATGCCGGAAGCACGCGCTGGGTCAGGGCCGGGACGGAGGTGAACAGGACCGTGCGAGCGGTCGTGCAGAGCCGGTGCAACGTCTGCATGCGGCGGGCGACCAGATCGATGTGGGGGACGGTCGATTCATACGGCAACGTTTCCCATTTGGGGAAGAGTGCGAGGTCGTCGCCCGATTGCCCGAAGAGGGTGCGGAAAAAAAGCGTGTCTCGATAGAGGCGCTCCGCCTCGTCGTCTGTCTTGGTGACGACCAGCCAGGAGCGGTCAGCCAGTGGTTGGGAAGGCACGCTCTGCGTGAGCAGGGCGAGGCCGAAACCGGTCGTTGAGCCGTGTAAGCCCATGAGGCAGGGTTTGCCTGAGCCGGAGTGAAGGGCTTCTCGTGCCGGCGCGAGCCAGTTCGTCAGATGCAGTGGTACGACAGGTGGCACGAAATCCTTACGCCGTGGTGGAGCGAATGCGTTGTACCAGTGTGGTGGTTGAGACCCCGGGGACGAGCGGGATGGTTTGGACGTGTCCGCCGCGCGCTTGCACCGTGTCCCGGCCGACGATCCGGTCGAGCGGCCAGTCGCCGCCCTTGACCAGAATATCCGGCTGGAGGGTCGCAATGAGCGCACCGGGATCCGGTTCAGGAAAAATGACCACGTAGTCCACGCAGGCCAGCGCCGCAAGGACCTCGGCCCGCTGGACATCCGGCACGATGGGACGATCAGCACCCTTGTGCAGGGCGCGTACGGAGGTGTCGGAATTCACCCCGACGATGAGCACCTCACCGAGATCGCGGGCCGCCTGCAGGTAACGGACATGGCCGATGTGCATGAGATCGAAGCAGCCGTTCGTGAAGACGATCCGGTGCTGCTGCCGACGGTGTTCCGCCAGCAGGGAAGCCAATTCCTCGCGTGTGGTGACTTTTGTGGGCATCATGTTCGGCGTCAATCCAATCATGCATCTTAGCAGGATGAAGAAAAAGTCCGCCACCACGAATCCGTGGTGAACGTCAGGCGCTCGCGAAGTCAGACGAGTGGGGGATGTCTTCGTTTCTTCTTCCCCTCGTCATCCAGAGGAAGGGCGCCCAGGCGAATGACTCCTGCGCCATGTCGCTCGATCAGTTTATCCAGGGCAGCTACCGCATCGCGTTGACGACGGTCGAACAGCGGTTCAAGAGCCGGAACCAGATCCGACAGGCCGAGGCCCACGAGGCGATATCGCGATCGCGGCTGTAGCAAGTTTTTCAAAGCCAGACGAATGTCCGGCCACATATCCGGGTCATAATTCAACGGCGTGGCAAACTTCCGTTGCCGCGTGGTGATGCGAAACTGCGAATCCTTCAGTTTCACGGTGAAGGAGCCGGCAGCCAGACCCTCTAAGCGAAGCTCATGCGCCAGCGTTTCGAGAAACCCATGAATGATCGGCTCCAGTACGCCAGGATCGTTCGTATCTTCGTCGAAGGTCGTTTCGTGGCTCACACTCTTAGACTCGCGGTCGGCTACTACAGGATCGGAATCAAAGCCGCGGGCCAGTGATTGAAACGCTGCCAGGCGGGTGCCCAGTAAGCGCAGAAGCGCTGATTCGAAGCGAGGAAGGAGGAGGTCGCCCATTGTCTTCACTCCCAGGCGCTCGACTGCCTCTGTGGATTTGGGACCCATGCCCGGCA
>DAORDK010000186.1:0-4381 GCA_035345935.1 Rhodocyclaceae bacterium
GAAGAGATGGGATATGGCCGGCAAGGAGAAGAGGAAGGTACGGCGCTGAAGACCATCGACGGCGTGCGGGAGGCGTTGGCCGAGTGGTTGGTGATTCCGCCTGGTTTAGATCGCGCGGTCGAGACGATTCTCGGAGAGCGGGTTCGGGGCTGGTTGGTGGATGAGCCCGTCGCCGCGAGTCGTGCCGTGGAATTCCTGAAAGGCAAAGAACTTGGTCGCGGGGCCTTTATCCCGCAGCAGATTCGATGGGCGCATGAGCCGGCGGCCGGAGATCCCTCGGCAGCCTGGTGGCCGACGCTGAACGGGCAGCCGGGTGTGGTCGGCCGGGCCGTGGATCTGATTCGCGCGCAAGGCTCCGCCTCATCCACCCTGAGCTATCTGTTTGACGGCATCGTGATCGTGGAGTCCGTCGCGGTGGCGCTGGAGCTCTGGAATGAGCACCAGTGGCCGGCTCCTGCCGGGCCCACCTATGTTGCGCTGTCCGGCGAGACGCTCGATGCGGCGGGAGTGATGACCGGCGGTGGCAGCAGCGCGGGTGCCGGGTTGCTCCAGCGACGACGCGAGGTCATGGAGCTTGAGGCGAGACGAACCGAAGCGGCGCAGGCGCTGGAGCTCGCCCGGGTTGCCCGTGAAGAGGCTGCCGCAGCATTGGGCCTGGGGCGCGAAGATGAGCAGCGCTTGGGGCGGGCCATTCGGGAAGCGGAAATGTTGGAGTTGTCGCTCCAGAAAGACGACGCGGGTGTGGAGCGTCAACGCGGCGAACTGGATCGGCGCATGGAAGTATTGGCCGACGAGCTGCAACGGGGGGGAGCCGAGCAGGCGCGGCTTCAAGAGGAATTCCTGTCGAACCAGTCGCAATTGGGCCAGTGGGCTGCCGAAAAGGCCGGCCAGGAAACCGGTTTGCTGCAGGTGCGGGAAAGGTTGGTGGTGATCGAAGGTCAAAGCCTGGCGATCCAACAGCGATTGACGGAGGTTCGGCTCTCAGTGGAAAGCATGCGCGGGCAACGAGAGCGCGCCACCAACGATGTCGCACGGTTCACGCAACGACTCGATGCCGCACAGCGTCGCGTGACCGATCTGGAAGAGCAATTGGCCGGGCTGGCGGAGGCGACGGAGAACAGTCGTGAAGAGCAGACCAGGCAGGAAGCGCTCTGTCGCGAGTTGGGCGCCGAAGTGGACGGGATCAAAGCAGAACTGGTTGCTGCGCAGGAGCAGCAGGCTCAGGAGATGAGTGGCTTGCATGCGGTGGAGGAAGCGCTGACCTCGGTCCGACAAGAGTTGTCGGCTTTGCACGAACGCCGTATGACTGCGGAAATACGCAAGGCAGAGGTGAAGGCGCACCTGTCGACGATTGAAAGCACGTTGGCCGGTACGTATCAAATCGACCCAGCCACCCTGCTGATACCGGTGGAAGGGCAGGCGGCATCTGAAGGGGAAGTGCCGGCCGCGCCGGTTTCCCTGCTGGAAACCCCTCAGTTACGGGAACAGATTCAGAAGATTCGGGAACGCTTGGATCGGATGGGCGCGATCAATCTGGCGGCGATCGACGAGCATCGTGAATTGGAAGAGCGGTACCAATTCCTCACGACCCAAGAACAGGACTTGTCGACCTCCATTGCTTCGTTGAAGGAAATCATTCAGCGCATCAATCGGACGACCAAGGACATGTTCGTCGAGACCTTCAACGAGCTGCAGCAAAAATTCCGAGACGTCTTTGCGCAGTTCTTCCCGGGCGGGCGCGCGGAGTTGCAATTAGTCGAAGAGCCGCTGGAAGAAGGGGTGGAGGACAACGGGGCTCGTGAGCCGGGTGTAGAAATTGTGGCGCAACCGCCGGGGAAACGGTTGAAGAGCATCACCATGTTGTCCGGCGGAGAAAAAACGCTGACTGCGATGGCGCTGCTGATTGCCAGCTTCCTCATCCGTCCGACTCCGTTTTGCATCCTGGACGAAATCGACGCGCCCTTGGACGAAGAAAACATCGGACGATTTACGGCCGTGCTGCGCAGCCTGTCGGCGACTGCGCAGTTTCTGGTCATCACACACAACAAGCGAACGATGGCGATGGCGGATTCGCTGTTCGGTGTGACGATGGAAGAGCCCGGTGTCTCAACCTTGATCTCGGTCAAGCTTGGTGATCTTCAGCCGGCGTAGCCGCGCAGTCGAGTGGATCGGTGGGGCTGCCAACATCGGCGTCTGACCCTATAGGTGCCCGTTTTCGTAGGCACTTCCCTTGACTGGCTGAAAACAGTTTGTTATACAGTCCTGCTAATGGTTACAGCTGGTATTATGCGGCTTCATGTGATCTCAGCCTGATCGATGGAACCGTCTCGACTATCGATCCCGCCGTCCTTTTCTGATTCACGGCATCACGCTATGCAACTTCTGAAAAACTTGTTCAATCGTCTGTCTGATAGCCTGCTGGTGTCGGTTCCAAGCCGTATCAGGGCGGCGCGTGATTTCGCTTCTGCCCCGGTATTGCGACTGGTTTCCAATAAGCCCGATATGACGGTCGGCGACAGCGCTGCCAAGCGGGCTCCGTCACATTCGACTGGTCAATTGGAAGCGCTGGAAGAAGCGCTCCGGAAAAGTCAGGCTTGGTTTCTCTCAAGGCAACATGCGGGCGAAGGCTACTGGGTTGCCGAACTGGAAGCGGATACGACGCTCACTTCCGAATACGTGATGCTGCGTCGCTTCATGGACTGTGTGGATCCTGATCGCGAGCGCAAAGCCGTTCGCTACCTGAAGTCTGCACAGCTGCCGTGCGGCGGGTGGCCCATCTATCATGGCGGACCGGCTGAGATCAGTGCATCGGTGAAGGCCTATTTCGCCTTGAAGCTCGCAGGCGTCTCGGCGGATGAGCCCTTCATGGTGCAAGCCAGAACGTGCATTCTGGACAAGGGTGGCGTGGTTGCGGCCAATGTCTTCACCAAAATTGCTCTTGCCCTGTTCGGTCAGTACGATTGGCGCGGCGTGCCGAGCATGCCGCCGGAAATCATGCTGTTGCCGAAGCGGTTTTATTTCAGCATCTATGCCATTTCCTACTGGTCGCGCGCGGTGCTCATCCCGCTCTTGATCATCTTCGCGAAACGGCCGCAGTGCCATGTGCCGCCCGAGCAGGGCATCGACGAACTGTACACACAGCCTCCGGCAGAGATCGACTACAGCACGGTGCCGCCCTTCAAGAAGGACCGGACCTGGTTTACCGCCAGAAACTTTTTCATCAACCTCGACGCGCTCCTCAAGGTCTACGACCGGTCGCCGGTCGAGTGGGTCCGCCAGAAGTCGCTGAAGTTCGCCGCAGACTGGATGCTGGATCACATGAAGGGGAGCGGCGGCCTGGGTGCCATTTATCCCGCCATGGCCAATTCCGTGATGGCCTTGCATTGTCTCGGGTACAAGCATGACGACCCGCTGGTGGTGAAGGCGATGCGGGAAATCGAAGAACTCGAAATTCACGATACCGTGATGGACAACGGGCAATGTGTGGATGCCATGCACCTGCAGCCCTGCCATTCTCCGATCTGGGATACCGCGTTGCTCATCAATGCCTTGATCGAAGCGGGAATGCCGCAAGACCATCCGGCGTTGCAAAAAGCCTCGACCTGGCTGTTGTCGAAACAAACGACCACCGTGGGTGACTGGATCATCTCCGCCCCTGGTGCAGAACCGGGCGGCTGGTATTTCCAATTCGAGAACGAGCTGTTTCCGGACGTCGACGACTCGGCGGTCGTCCTGATGGCCCTGTCCAAGGTGCGCTTGCCCGATGAAGAGCCGCAGCGGTTGGCGATTCGCCGTGGATGCCGCTGGGTGACTGCGATGCAGGGGTCTGACGGGGGATGGGGCGCGTACGACGTCGATAACAACCGGATCGTCTTCAACTACATTCCCTTCGCCGACCATCGTGCGCTGCTGGATCCCAGCACTGCCGACCTGGCCGGTCGCTGTCTCGAAATGCTTGCGACCTTGGGCTACGACTGGACCCATCCCTCGGTGGCGTCGGCGCTCACATTCGTGAAAAACGATCAGGAGCAGGACGGCAGTTGGTATGGCCGCTGGGGAGTGAACTATATCTATGGAACTTGGTCCGTGTTGTCCGGCCTGCGCGCCATCGGCGAAGATCTGTCCTCGCCATATATTCGGCGGGCGGTCAACTGGGTCGAGTCGAAGCAGAACCCTGACGGCGGATGGGGTGAATCGTGCCTGTCGTATGCGGATGTCGAGGAAAGCGGGCGTGGTGAGAGTACTCCATCACAAACCGCCTGGGCGCTGCTGGCTCTCATGGCAGGTGGCGTCACCGACTCCTTCAGTTTGGCCAGGGGGATCCATTACCTCATTCGGAATCAGCGGAAGGACGGGTCATGGGAGGAGGTACGCCATACCG
>DAORDK010000187.1:0-4373 GCA_035345935.1 Rhodocyclaceae bacterium
CCGACCCAGGCCCGCGCCTGGCAGGTGCTGATGCACGAAGCCATTGGGCACTACGGCCTGTCTAACCTGATGGGCGAGAAGTTCGCCGCGCTTCAATCGACCGTACTCCAGAAGGCGAGGACCGGGCGGGAACTGTCACGGCATCCGCAACCCGGGGAGGCCGACTACGCCACCGTCGAGGCGGTGCGCCGGCTTTATCCCGAGGCGAGCGATTCCGAGGTAGCCCAGGAAGTTCTGGCCCGCATGGCGGAAATGATGGAACCGCCGGGATGGTCGAAGATTCTCTTTGCCCAGGTGCGGCACTGGCTGCGCACCGCGGCGCGGGCGATGAATCTTACCGTGGAGCCGTCGCTGCAAGAGGCGAAGGATGCGGTGGTGCTGGCGGCGAAGCATCTGCGGGACGGGAAGAATCTGGAGCGGGAGATGGCCGGCGATGGCCAGGCGTTTGCATCCGAAGGAGCGCCGAGGCTTGCTCCCAACGGGAAGCCGTCCAGGCTCAACGCCCACCAGTGGAAGCAGGTGCGCACGCCGGAATTCAAGGCGTGGTTCGGGGATTGGGAGGCGGCAAGCCTAAAGACGCGAATCATGGCGTCGCCGATATCCGTAGCCTCTACGGCTGGACTGACCGAAAGCGGTTCGTATAAAGACTTGCGCACCGAAGCAAAGGCGCTCTATCGCGGACCTGCGGTCGTGACGAATGCGGAGACGCACGAGGCGATCCGCATCGAGGATAGCGGTCTGGAAAACGCCTTGCAGCACGGCATGAATATCCAGAAGCGCGCCGTCATTGCGGTGCTCGACAAGATGCTGGAGGGGGCGGCGTTTGTCGTGCGCGATACGGAAAATATGCGACCCGGTGTCGCTGCGGTGGAGACGTTCGCGGCACGGGTGAGTATCGACGACGCGCATTTCGTGGCGCGTCTTGTCGTTCGTGAGGTTGCAGACGGGCGGCGCTTCTACGATCACGAGCTTTCGACGCTTGAGATGGAAAGCGCAAGGCCCACCAGTAACTCCGGGGGATCAGCCAGCGCATCTGCCGACCGTCAGTCAGAACCCCGGCCCTTGGTGAGCCTTGGGAAAAGAATACTCGCACAGGCATTGGCGGTCAATCCGGATTCTGTCTCAAAAGTCGTCGATGAGAACGGCGAGCCGCTGGTGGTGTATCACGGGACGCAAGGGGATTTCAGCGAGTTTGACCCGCAGCGCGCTGGACAAAACTTCGATGACGTCGATGAGCGCGGCATGCTTTTTTCTTCCAAAGTCATCGAGCCAAATATGATGGCCGAGCGCGGTGATGGATACGGCGGCAATGTCATATCGACATATCTCGCCATGCGCAACCCGCTTATCGTTGAATTTGATGCAGCCGTGGCGCGTCGCCGATTCGGAGTGGCAAGTGCAACGTCGTGGTATGACAACAATAAGGCGTTAATCCTGAGAAGTGCAGATCGTGGCGGACACGACGGCATAATCATTCGTTCTCCAGAATACGAAGCCTATCGAGCCGCCGATACCTACGTTGCCTTTCGTCCCGAGCAGATTAAGTCAGCCATCGGCAACCGGGGCACGTTCGACGGCGCGAACCCAAATATCCTGGAGTCTCGTTCAGCAGGCCCCGCCCAATGGCAAGCCCCTGAGCCTTCCCGCCTGGACGACCTGATCTATTCCATGCAGGACAAGCATGTCGACCTGAAGCGCGTCGTTCAGTCGATTAAGAAGACCGCTGGCACTATCTCCGACAACATCGACCCCTATCTCCAGGAAGAGCTTTTCCATGGCCGGGCGGTGAACGGCAATTCTTTTCAGCGGTTTAATCTTCAATTGAGCCGGATGGAAATCCACCGGCGTCCAAAGCAGCCAGACTGGAGGGACGCCTTGCTCCTCATCCTCAAGCCTCCGAAGAGGCTCCCGCAGGCGGCGACAAATTTTCTGCTGTTCAGGAGGCTGCCGAATTAAGTGTATCGAACAAACAAGCAGACGTCGAACTGTTTGACCTCCCCAAACTGGCTCATATACGCCGATCATCGGTGGCTCATTTACGGCGATCACTGACACCCGCGCACCGCTGAGGGGAAAGCCAGGGTGGCGAGGAGCGCGGACAAGGGCGGGCACTGGCAGGAATTCCGGAATTGATGAAGGAAAGGAACCGTATGTTTCGGGTGCAACGGCATGACCTCAAGCGACTGACGCCATGAAGGGGCTGGGGTCAATTCGAGTATTACAATTGGTGGCGGTGGTGGTACTGGTAGCATCATCGCGTACGACCATTTGGCATGATAGTGGGTCTATCCCCAACTCGGCGGAAGAGAGGAAGGCAAAATGGCCCAGTACCAACTGCGATTCTTCTTCGACTACGGCGGCGATTGCCTGTGGGCCGCCAACGATGCAGCGTTGCGGCGGTTTGGCTACCCGCTGTATCTTCCTGACTTGGGACTGCCAGACGAAACACTCGCCTATGCATCGGAAGTTGCCAGCCAATGGGTCCGCCTGGCTGAGATTGCACACCTGCCGGAGAACCGCCCCCTCTTGCGAAGACGACTTGACCGAGATGCACAGGCGCTGCTGCAGACTTTTCGCGTTCAGCTTGGCCCTGATTACGAAATCCTGGATGAGTCGGGCACCGACGCCTGAATTCAGGGCATGGTTCGGGGATTGGGAGGCTTCGGCCATTCTGAACGGTAACCCACTGGCCTCCATGAAAACAGCCGATGCGCCGAGCGGCGGGTTCAAGGCGGTTGAGGAATGGGCAGCCAGCCTGTTTGCGGAACAAGGCGGGGTGGCGGTTCGTGAAGGGCTAGGGGAAGTTCTGCTCGACCATCGTGCGGCGAAAACCTCGATGGCTCATGGCGGCGCGAATTAGTACAAGAAGGCGGCCTTTGCCGCCGTCAAGGATGTGATTGAGCGCGGGGCACCGGTTCATCGCGCAGTCAAGGGCGATGTGGATAGTTTCTACTTCTCCGCGCCGGTTGATATCGATGGCGTGACCAACATCGAAACCGTACTGGTGCGTCGTGACGCCAACACTGGACGCATTTATCTGCACAGCGTCATGGCAAAAGAAAGCCTCCTGAACCACCAAGTATCCAGGGCCGATGCCGGAGCATCCGAGCGGTCTGGCTCAACTGATTCAGAAGGCATTTCCAGAATACTGCAAGACCTTTACCAGCGCAACGGTGTCTCCAAGGTCGTCGATGAGAACGGCGAGCCGCTGGTGGTGTATCACGGGACAATGGCTGATTGCAGCGAATTCGGCCCGAAGCGACCGCGGCAGAATTTCGACGACGGCAATGGACGCGGCATGCACTTTTCGTCCAATCTGGATGAGCCCAATTCAATGGCCTGGCGCGCCGGTGGCTTGGGCCTCGAGCCGCTTGATGACCTGTGCCGGGATGGATGAATCTGTTTGGCAAAATAGGTCGTATTCCGAATTGACCGCGGATGACGTTCGGGAGTACCTTGACTGCGTGCCCAGAACCGGAAGCGCCCCTGCCTTGTGGAAGTTCCTTTGGTAGTCAGCGGGACGGGCACTGGGCGTATTCATTGCGCTTTGCCCGCACCCACGGTGACAGCCCGTCCGCTCCAGGCTTATCCGTGCGAACCCCATCGGTCAAGGAGCCAGGACTACGACCTTTGGCGACCGGGCACGGCAGCGTCGTGCATCGTCGCATACAATCCTCATAACGATTGCCGTCCATTCGGGATTGTCCTATGAAGATTCGCGGTTGGGTATATGTCTTGTCCAACAAAGCCATGCCTGGTCTGGTCAAGGTTGGCTACAGCACGAAAGACCCGATCCTGAGAATTGAGGAGCTAAATGGGACCGGCTTGCCGCATTCATTTGTGTTGGAGTACGACGTGTTGGTGGTTGAGCCGCGGGATGTAGAGCAGAGCGTCCACAAGGAACTGAGCCAATATCACGAGGCAAAGGAGTTTTTCCGTACAAGTGTCAGAACTGCGGTGTCCTCGATAAAGGCTGTTTTGATTAGTAGTCGAAAAAGCGTCATTGCCGAGCAATTCAATAATAAGGCTGGCGCCGAAATAGGCAACAATGCGCGACGTTCAACCAATGCAGAAGACTGCCGAGTATGTGGTTCGCCGGTGAAGCAATCGGACGCCCGATGCCCTAATTGCTTTGCGCTGCTCATGTAGTTCTTTGCGTGCAACCGATGCGCCCAGCTGCACATCGACCCACCCCCGAGGCGGGTTTTTTGTCGCCCAGGATTGATAGGCGTTGCTGAAATCCGCTTACAAGGTGCTTACATTAACCCAAGAAAGCAAAAAGCCCCGGCGGGTTACCGAGGCTAACTGCTTGAATCTATTGGTTGCGGGGGAAGGATTTGAACCTTCGACCTTCGGGTTATGAGCCCGACGAG
>DAORDK010000188.1:0-4292 GCA_035345935.1 Rhodocyclaceae bacterium
TAGGACCAGGAACGGATCTTGTCGGGCGAGGCGAGCCCGATGGTGATCGCGTCGAATTCCTCTTCCTGCGTAACCTGCTTGAACAGATCGAGCAATGCTTTCATCGTTTAACTCCTCGGCCCTAAATCAGTAACGTTCCAGATCGATGTCGATAGCCAGCGACCGGATTTCCTTGACCAGCACGTTGAAGGATTCCGGCATGCCGGCATCGATCCTGTGCTCGCCCTTGACAATGTTTTCGTAGACCTTGGTCCGGCCGTTAACGTCGTCCGACTTGACGGTCAGCATCTCCTGCAGCACGTAGGACGCGCCATAAGCTTCCAGGGCCCACACTTCCATTTCGCCGAAGCGCTGGCCACCGAACTGGGCCTTGCCGCCCAGCGGCTGCTGGGTCACCAGGCTGTAAGGACCGGTGGAACGGGCGTGCATCTTGTCATCGACCAGGTGGTGCAGCTTCAGGAAGTGCATGTAGCCAACCGTGACCTGGCGCTCGAAAGCTTCGCCGGTACGGCCGTCGAACAGGGTCATCTGGCCCGAGGACGGCATGCCGGCAAGGGCCAGCATGGCCTTCAGCTCTTCCTCCTTGGCGCCGTCGAACACCGGAGTGGCGAACGGCACGCCATCCTTCAGGTTGCCGGCCATCTCCAGGATTTCGGTGTCGTTCAACTCTTCCAGTTTTTCGGGCTTGCCGTTGGAGTTGTAGACCTGGTCCAGGAAGCCGCGGACTTCCTTCGCCGTGGCATTGGCCCGCAGCATGTCGCCGATCTTGTGGCCGAGGCCCTTGGCGGCGAGGCCGAGGTGAACCTCGAGAATCTGGCCGACGTTCATCCGGGAAGGCACGCCCAGAGGGTTGAGCACGATGTCGACGGGGCGACCGTCGGCCATGTAAGGCATGTCTTCCACCGGCAGGATGCGGGATACCACGCCCTTGTTGCCGTGGCGGCCGGCCATCTTGTCGCCGGGCTGCAGACGGCGTTTGACGGCCACGTACACCTTGACCATCTTCTGCACGCCGGGCGGGAGTTCGTCGCCCTGGGTGAGCTTCTTGCGCTTGCCTTCGAAGGCGATGTCGAAGTCCTTGCGGGCCTGTTCGAGGCCGTCCTTGACCTGTTCCAGCTGCTGAGCGGCGTCCTCATCGGCGATGCGGATGTCGAACCAGTGGTGCGGATCCATGCCATCCAGGTAGTCCTTGGTGATGTCGCTGCCCTTGGCCAACTTCTTCGGACCACCATTGGCCTTCTTGCCGAGGATCAGGCGCTCGACCCGGGCGAAGGCGTCGCGCTCGACGATGCGCATCTGATCGGCGAGGTCCAGCTTGTAGTGGCGTAGATGCTCGTCGATGATGGACTGGGCGCGCTTGTCGCGCTCGATACCTTCGCGGGTAAAGACCTGGACGTCGATGACGGTTCCCGCGATGCCGGACGGCACGCGCAGGGAGGTGTCCTTCACGTCGGAGGCCTTCTCGCCGAAGATGGCCCGCAGCAACTTCTCTTCCGGGGTCAGCTGGGTTTCGCCCTTGGGGGTGACCTTGCCCACCAGCACATCGCCAGCCTCGACCTCGGCACCGATATAGACGATGCCGGATTCGTCGAGACGGGAGAGTTGCGCTTCGCCAAGGGAGGCGATGTCGCGGGTGATTTCCTCGGGGCCCAGCTTCGTGTCGCGGGCGACGACCGTCAGTTCCTCGATATGGATCGAGGTGTAGCGGTCCTCGGCGACGACACGTTCGGAGATCAGGATCGAGTCTTCGAAGTTGTAGCCGTTCCAGGGCATGAAGGCGATCAGCATGTTCTGACCGAGGGCCAGTTCGCCCTTGTCGGTGGAGGCGCCGTCAGCCACCACGTCGCCCTTGGCGATGTGGTCACCGACCCGCACCAGGGGACGCTGGTTGATGTTGGTGTTCTGGTTGGAACGGGTGTATTTGACCAGGTTGTAGATATCGACACCCACTTCACCGGCGACGGTCTCGTCGTCATTGACGCGGACCACCACCCGGGCGGCATCGACGTAATCGACCATGCCACCGCGCAGAGCCACAACGGCGGTACCCGAGTCGACCGCTACGGTGCGTTCGATGCCGGTACCGACCAGGGGTTTCTCCGGGCGCAGGCAGGGCACGGCCTGACGCTGCATGTTGGCACCCATCAGCGCCCGGTTGGCGTCGTCGTGTTCCAGGAAGGGAATCAGCGAGGCGGCGACGGAGACGATCTGTCCCGGAGCGACGTCCATGTACTGAACGCGAGAGGGCTCGGACAGGATGGTTTCGCCCTTCTCCCGGCAGGTCACCAGTTCGTCCACCAGGCGCCCTTCGGCGTCCAGGGTGGCGTTCGCCTGGGCGACGACGTAGGCGCCTTCTTCGATGGCGCTCAGGTATTCGATCTGATCGGTGACCTTGCCCTCGTTCACCTTGCGATAGGCAGTCTCGATGAAGCCATAACCATTCACCTGGGCGTACAAAGCGAGCGAGTTGATGAGGCCGATGTTCGGACCTTCGGGCGTTTCGATCGGGCAGACGCGGCCGTAGTGGGTCGGATGCACGTCGCGCACTTCGAAACCGGCGCGCTCCCGCGTCAGACCGCCGGGGCCGAGGGCGGAAACCCGTCGCTTGTGGGTGATTTCCGACAGCGGATTGGTCTGGTCCATGAACTGGGACAGCTGACTTGACCCGAAGAATTCCTTGATGGCGGCGCTGATCGGCTTGGCATTGATCAGATCGTGGGGCATCAGGTTGTCGGACTCGGCCTGAGAGAGGCGCTCTTTCACCGCGCGCTCGACGCGGACCAGACCGGCGCGGAATTGGTTCTCGGCGAGTTCGCCGACGGACCGGACCCGGCGGTTGCCCAGGTGGTCGATATCGTCGATGTCGCCGCGGCCGTTGCGCAATTCGACGAGAATCTTGATGGTTTCGACGATATCCCGCGGCGACAGGGTCAATTGCTCGCGCACCTCGGCATTCGCGCCCAGGGGCTTCAGCTTGGCGGCCAAGGCCTCGGCTTCCGCGCGACTCGTGTTCTCGAGTACGGCCCGTGCGCCGTAGGGCAGTTCGGCGACCAGCGCCTGGATGGACTCCAGCGGCAGTCCGGCCCCTTCGGCGAGGTTCTTGAGGGCTGCTTCGGCCTTGGATGCCAAGCCCCTGACCATGACCTTGTGCTCGATCACGTCGGCACGCCCAAGACGGCGATTGAACTTCATCCGGCCGACGCCGGACAGGTCATAGCGCTCGTCGGAATAGAAGAGCCCATTGAAAAGGATTTCGACCGCTTCCTCGGTGGGCGGCTCGCCCGGACGCATCATGCGGTAGATGGCGACCCGGGCGGCTTGCCGGGTGGCAGTCTCGTCAGCGCGCAGGGTGTTGGAGATGAAGGCACCCCGGTCCAGATCGTTGGTGTACAGCGTTTCGACGGTCGTCACGCCGGCATCCCGCAGCTTGGCGAGCAGAGTCTCGGTGATTTCGGCGTTGGCGTCGGCGATGATCTCTCCCGTGGAGGTGTCAACAATGTTGCGTGCCAGGACGCGTCCGAGAATGAAGTCTTCCGGAACGACGATCTGCTTCAAACCGGCCGCAGCGATGTCGCGGATGTGCTTGGCCGTAATCCGCTTGTCCTTGGCGACAATGACCTTGCCATCCGGAGCGACGAATTCGAAGCGGGCTACCTCCCCCCGCAGGCGCTCGGGAACGAGAGCGAACTCGACGCGATCCTTGGCGAGCGCGAAAGTATCGAAATCAAAGAATTCGGCCAGGATTTCCTCGGGGCTCATGCCGATGGCCTTGAGCAGGTTGGTGACCGGCATCTTGCGGCGACGGTCGACGCGGAAGAACAGGGTGTCCTTGGGGTCGAACTCGAAGTCCAGCCAGGAACCGCGATAGGGGATCACCCGGGCCGAGAAGAGCAGCTTGCCCGAACTGTGGGTCTTGCCCCGATCATGCTCGAAAAAGACGCCGGGCGAACGATGCAGCTGGGAAACGATGACCCGCTCGGTGCCGTTGATGACGAAGGAGCCATTGGTGGTCATGAGCGGAATTTCGCCCATATAGACTTCCTGCTCCTTCACTTCCTTGATGGTATCCGGGGCTTCCCGATCCATGATCACCAGGCGCACCTTGGCGCGCAGGGAAGACGCGAAAGTCAGGCCCCGCTGCTGGCACTCCTTGACGTCGAAAGCCGGCTCGCCGAGGGTGTAGCTGACGAATTCGAGGCGAGCGTTACCCGAGTGGGAGACGATCGGGAAGATCGACGTGAACGCCGCCTGCAGGCCCTCGTTCTTGCGCTTCTCGGCGGGCACCTCGGCCT
>DAORDK010000189.1:0-4255 GCA_035345935.1 Rhodocyclaceae bacterium
TCGCGCCGCCGGGCATGACTTCCACGAACAGCCCGCCTTCGTCGGCTTCCTGATAAGCCTTGTCGCCTGATTTCAGATTCCGTAGCTTGGTGTCGGTCAGTGCCATGATTCCGCCCCTCTCGCCTCACTTGTGCCCATGAAGCCGCAAGATCATGGGCACACTGAAAACCCTTGGGCACAATCGCCAGTAAGCCTTATTTGATACGGCTTCCAGGCATTCACGCCCGCCTGATTTGCCCATCGAAAAAGATTCCAGTGAAGCAAGGAAAGGCTATTTTCACGCTGATTTCGTCATGGGCACACGCCATCATGGGCACAGAAAAAATCATCATGGGCACAATCTTGGGCACAATTTTATGCGGATTTGTGCGGAACATGCAAGCCGATAGCGGAACAAAAAGCCCGCGTTTACGCGGGCTTATGGGGTGTTTTGCGGAATGCTTTGGATTACGCCGGAAGGCTCGCTATTTTCCGATGCAAAAACGCCCGAAAATGACCCCCAGGAGGTCGTCGGCGGTGGTTTCGCCGGTGATTTCGCCGAGGGCCTTTTGAGCCAGGCGCAGGTCTTCGGCGAAGAGTTCCAGGGCGGGACGCGGTGCTGCCAGACTGGCGGCGGCGGCATCGCAATGCTCGGCGGCGGTGGCGAGGGCGCGCAGGTGACGCTCCCGGGCGATGAACACGTCCTCCGCCGGCTGCCAGCCGGCGATGGCGAGCAATTCGTCGTGGAGCAGTTCCACCCCGTCGCCGCTGCGGGCCGATAGGGCGAGGGTGACCCCCCGGGCGTCTTCCTTGCGGCCGGGCGCCTCGCCGGTGAGGTCGATCTTGTTGCGCACGGTCAGGCGGCGCAGCCCGCCGGGGAGGCGGTCGAGACGGGAGTCCGCTGGCGCCGGAGCGGCGGCGTCTTCCAGGATCAGCACCACGTCGGCGCGCTCGATCTCCCGCCAGGTCCGCTCTATCCCCAGGCGCTCGACGGGGTCGTCGGTTTCCCGCAGTCCGGCGGTGTCGATGATGTGGAGGGGAATCCCTTCCACCTGGATGAGGGAGCGCAGGGCATCCCGGGTCGTTCCGGCCACCGGGGTGACGATGGCCAGGTCGTCCCCGGCGAGGCGATTGAGGAGCGACGATTTGCCGACATTGGGCGGCCCGGCGAGCACCACCTGCAGTCCGGCCTGCAGCAGCTTGCCCTGGCCGGCCCGGGCCCGGGTGGCCCCCAGGCGGTCGCGCAGCCGGGCCAGGCGGCCGACGGCGTCGGCGGCCTGGAGGAAGTCGATGTCCTCGTCCGGAAAGTCGAGGGTCGCTTCGACCAGCGCGCGCAATTCCGTGAGCTGGTCCACCAGGGCGTGCACCGCCCGGGAAAACTCCCCCTGCAGGGAACGCACCGCCGAACGGGCGGCACCGGTTGAGGCCGCGTCGATGAGATCGGCAACGGCCTCGGCCTGGGCGAGGTCGAGCTTGCCGTTCAGGAAAGCCCGGCGGGTGAATTCGCCGGGCTGGGCCAGGCGGGCGCCGAGGTCAAGGCAACGGGCGAGCAGCATCTGCAGGACCACCGGACCGCCATGGCCCTGGAGTTCGAGAACGTCGTCGCCGGTGAAGGAATGGGGGGCTGGAAAGTAGAGAAGCAGGCCGCTGTCGAGGGGACTGCCGTCGGCGGCTTTGAAGTCAGCCAGGGTGGCCCGGCGGGGTTCCGGAGTCTTGCCGGTGAGGGCGATGGCGAGGGGCAGGAGATCCGGCCCCGCCACCCTCACCACGCCGATGCCGCCCCGGCCCGGGGCGGTGGCGATGGCGGCGATCCGGTCAGGTGTCCCCGGCAGGATCATGGCTGCTACCGCGTTGCGGCGCCGGCCGCAAGAAGGCGACGATGCCCGCCCAGGGCATCACGCCTTGGCGTCGTTGGCCGCCTTGCCACCCGCCTCGATGACCTGGGTGATGCGCCACTGCTGGGCGATGGACAGGATGTTGTTGACCACCCAGTAAAGCACCAGACCGGCGGGGAACCAGAAGAACATCACGCCGAAGATGAAGGGCATGGCCATCATCACCTTGGCCTGGATGGGATCGGGCGGGGTCGGGTTGAGCTTGGTCTGCAGGAGCATGGTGACCACCATGACCACCGGCAGGATGTAGTAGGGGTCTTGCGAAGCGAGGTCGGTGATCCACAGGATCCAGGGCGCGTCACGCATTTCGACGGCGCCCAGGAGCACCCAGTAGAGAGCGATGAAGACGGGAATCTGGACCAGGATGGGCAGGCAACCGCCGAGAGGATTGACCTTTTCGGTCTGGTAGAGCTTCATCATCTCCTGGTTCATGCGCTGGCGGTCGTCGCCGTAACGTTCCTTCAGCTGCGCCAGGCGGGGGGTGAGCACCCGCATCTTGGCCATGGATTTGTAGGAGGCGGCGGAGAGCGGATAGAAGGCGGCCTTGATCAGCACGGTCAGGATGACGATGGCCCAGCCCCAGTTGCCCACCAGTTTATGGATCGCTTCCAGAGCCCAGAAGATGGGCGCGGCCACCACCGTGAGCCAGCCGTAATCGACCACCAGATCGAGTCCGGGAGCGATCTTCTTGAGGGAATCCTGGATCTGGGGACCGGCGAACAGGGTGACCGCAACACCGCCCTTGGCGCCGGGAGCCACTTCCGCCACTGGGACGATCACGCCGGCCTGGACCACATTCTCGACACCGTCGGCCTTGCGCATGTAGAACTCGCGCGGCGACTTGTCGGCGGGTATCCAGGCGGAGACGAAGTAATGCTGGACCATGGCCAGCCAACCGTTGTCGGCGGTCTTGGCAAACTTGGCCTTGCCGGCGATGGCGTCGCCGAAATCGACCTTCTGGTACTTTTCGGCTTCGGTATAGACGGCGGGGCCGGTAAAGGTGGACACCATCTTGGTCTCCCCCTCGGGGGCCACATGGTCGCGCTGCAGCTGGAAATAGGCGTGGGAAGCCAGCGGCTTGCCGCTGCCGTTCTCGATTTCCCAGGCCACATCGACGACATAGCTTCCCCGGTGGAAGGTATAGACCTTGGCCACCTTGACGCCTTCGGGGCCGCTGCCTTCGAGGCGGACCTTGAGTTCGCCGGCGCCCTCGGCGAGTTCGCTGGGGCCAGGCGCCCGCTTGAAGACTGTCCGATGATTGGGCAGGCCGTCGCCGATCAGGCCGCTCTGGGCGAGATACTGGTGCTTGGCCTCGAACAGGACGAAATGCTTGTCCTTGTCGCCGTGCGCGCGGTACTTGAGCAATTCCAGACCGACCAGGTCACCGCCCTGGGTGGAGAAGGTCGCCGTGACCAGATCGGTGGTGACGGCAAAGGTCTCCCCGGTCGTGGGTGCCGAGGCAGCGGACGGCGCCGCCGCGGGCGCGCCGGAGTTGGCCGCCAGGGGGGCGGTGGGCTTGGGGACGTCGCCGGCGGGGGCGGCCGATCCGCCGGCCACGGCGGCCTCGGCGACGGCCGGAGGCTTGGGCTGGTTGTACTTCTGCCAATTCTCCCAGAGCATGAAGCTGGAGAGGGTGAAGATGATGACCAGGATCAGTCGCCGAGTTTCCATGTACAACCCATGTCAAAGTTGATGTTCAGGGGACGGGATCGTACCCGCCCGGATGCCAGGGATGGCAGCGGCAGACCCGCCGCGCACTCAGCCAGGCGCCTCTTGCCGCCCCGTATTTTCGCACCGCCGTCACTGCGTACTCCGAACAACTGGGATGGAAGCGGCAACGCCTTCCCAGCCAGGGGCTCACAGCGTACTGATAGCCCCGCAGAAGCGCAATGAGCAGGGCTTTCATCCGCCTTCCGAAATCGCCTTGCGGGGCAATCGGGCCATGAGGTCTAGGGCTTCCCGCGCCACAAGCCGGCCATCGATGCGGCCCGGCTTGACCATCAGGCGAAAGACCACGTCCAGGGAGGGAAGACCGCTGCGCCGAAGGCGGAACTGTTCGCGCAGGATCCGTTTGATGCGGTTGCGGCCCACCGCCGATTTGACCTGTTTGCGTCCGATCACCAGCCCCAGGCGGGCATCCGTGCCGTCGGCACCGCGGGGCCGGTAATGGACCATGAAAAGCGTGCCGCGGATCGCCCTCCGGAAACCAAAAACGGATGAATACTCATCCGTTTTGGTTAAGCGATAGCGTCGCGGAAAGGCGCCGACGGACGGTGCCGCGGCAGCCGCGCTCAAACGCCCAGACGCTGGCGGCCCTTGGCGCGACGGGCGGCGATGACCTTGCGGCCGCCCTTGGTGCGCATGCGGACCAGGAAGCCGTG
>DAORDK010000190.1:0-4196 GCA_035345935.1 Rhodocyclaceae bacterium
GTGGTGCCCCAGTCTTCGTGCAGCTTGAGGCCGATGGCCCCGGCCGCCACCTGTTCGCGCAGGGCTTCCGGCAGGCTGGCGTTACCCTTGCCCAGAAATCCGAGATTCATCGGGAAGGCTTCCGCCGCTTCCAGCATGCGGTGAATGTGCCAGGGCCCCGGCGTGCAAGTGGTGGCGAAGGTGCCGGTGGCCGGCCCGGTGCCGCCGCCGATCATGGTGGTGACGCCGGAATGGAGCGCCTCTTCGATCTGCTGCGGGCAAATGAAATGGATGTGGGTGTCGATGCCGCCGGCGGTGACGATCATCCCCTCGCCGGCGATGATTTCTGTCCCCGGGCCGATGACGATGCCGACTTCGGGCTGGATGTCCGGATTGCCGGCCTTGCCGATGGCGGCGATGCGTCCGTCCTTGATGCCGATGTCGGCTTTGACGATGCCCGTGACGGCATCGACGATCAGGGCATTGGTAATGACCGTATCCACCGTCTCCGACGAAACGCGCTGGCCCTGGCCCATGCCGTCGCGGATGACCTTGCCGCCGCCGAATTTCACTTCTTCGCCATAGACGGTATGGTCCTTTTCCACTTCGACGACGAGGGCGGTATCGGCCAGCCGCAGGCGGTCGCCGACCGTAGGACCGAACATCTCCGCATAGGCCTGGCGGGAAATCTTAGTACTCATTGAACGACCCTCCTGTCACTGCCCGACGGAGGGCTGGCTTTGCACAGCCGGCCCGTTCGTCGGGCGCGAAGCAGTGCTTCGCGAAACCCCCGCCTCACCCGCACCGCGGGAGGGCGAGAACCCCCTTCGGCCGGCCGTGCGGCGGATCTCATAGCGCCCCCTGGATCAGGCCGCGAAATCCGTAGACCTTGCGCTCGCCGGCCAGGGCGACCAGCTGGACGGTGCGGCTCTGGCCGGGTTCGAAGCGGACGGCCGTGCCAGCGGCGATGTCGAGGCGGTACCCGCGGGCCGCGTCGCGGTCGAAGGACAGCGCCGCGTTGGTCTCGTAGAAATGGTAATGGGAACCGACCTGGATCGGCCGGTCGCCGGTATTGGCCACCGCCAGGGTCAGGGTCGGCCGGCCGGCATTCAGTTCGATTTCGCCGGGTTCGGCGAGAAGTTCTCCGGGGGTCATGTAGCGCTCCACGGGCAAGGGGAAAGGGTGGGGATCAGGGGATGGGGTGATGCACGGTGACCAGCTTGGTCCCATCGGGGAAGGTCGCTTCCACCTGGATTTCCGGGATCATTTCCGGCACGCCGGCCATGACGTCGCTCCGGCTGAGGACCTTGGTGCCGTCGTGCATCAGTTGGGCCACCGTGCGACCGTCGCGGGCACCTTCCAGAATCGCGCAGGTGATGAGGGCCACCGCCTCCGGGTAATTGAGCTTGAGGCCCCGGGCTTTGCGTCTTTCGGCCAGGAGACCGGCGGTGAAGATCAGCAGTTTGTCCTTCTCGCGAGGCGTCAATTCCATGAGGTTTCCTTATCAGGTGTTCCAGATGCGGGGAGGGAGGGCCGGCCGGCCACAACAGGCGGGGCGCAGGATCTGCCACAGGGCGGCGAACCAGGCCCGGGCAGCCTCGCTGCCATCGCCCAGGTAACGAGCCAGCAGCAGGCCACCGCCGCTTCCGGGCAGAACGGTGATGCCGTGGCGGGCATCGTCGGCCGGCGCGACGGCACGGCAGGCTTCCATCAGAGCCGCCGCGGCCGTGGGCAATTCGGGAAAGCTGCACAACAGGGTCGCGGAAACCGTCGCCCCCGCCCAGCCGACGGGACTCGCCAACAGCGCATCGCCGCCGTCGAAGCCACCACGCTCCTGCCACAGGGGGCGACCTTCCCGTTCCAGGACCAGCGACAGGTCGCAGCGTCCCTGGGCAAAACGCTCGCCGGCCGCGGTCCGTCCCAGGCAGAGGATGTCCCAGCCGATGAAGCGGGCGCCGGCGGCCAGCGACACCCGGGCGGCCATGCGCGCCCGAGCGCCGGCGAAGAGGATGGTTTCCTGCGGCAACCACTCTAGGACGCCCCCGGCGTCCACACTGAAATCGAGGGTCTGGCTCGCTTCCGGCCCGGCGCTGCGGTACCACTTGCCCGCTCCCGGCGTGGTCAATTGGGCGTGGGCGCCTTCTCCCACCCGGGCGGCGAGGCTCAGCCGGTCGCCGCCGGCGATGCCTGCGGGGGGGTGCAGGACGATGGCCTGGCAGACTTGCTGCCCTTCGGGATACAAAGCCTTCTGCACCCGCAGCGGTCCGCGGTGGCGATTGGTTTCAAGCACCGTCCTTTCGCCGCTGCGGGCAAAAGCCAAGTACAGCTCGGCGTCCCACTGGGGGGGCGCAGCCGAATCCGGGAGACGGCAGGTCATCGGAGCATTATGCGGCATCGTCCGCAACGCGAAAATACGCAGGAATGCGAAGAGGGAGGGTCGCCGGCACGCTACTGGCGGGCTTCCCGGAGATTGTCCAGGGAGGGAAATTCGCCGCTGCTGCGAAAGGGGTTGATGTCCAGTCCGCCCCGGCGGGTATAGCGGGCGGTGACCGCCAGGGCCTGCGGGGCGCAGCGGCGCAGGATGTCCCAGTAGATGCGCTCGACGCACTGCTCGTGGAATTCGTTGTGCTCGCGGAAGGACACGATGTAGCGCAGGAGACCCGCACGGTCCAGGGGTCGCCCGCGATAGCGGATCACCACGGCGGCCCAGTCCGGCTGACCCGTCACCAGGCAGTTGGACTTGAGCAGGTGGGAATGCAGGCATTCCTCGATCACCGGGCCGTCGCCGACGCGCAGCAACTCCGGAGCCGGCTGATAGGCGTCGCAGGCCACGTCGAGTCCGTCCAGGGATACGCCCGGCGGGTAACCCACCGCGACCGGCGGGCGGTTGATGAGATCGGCGATCGTCACCGCCACCGCCGCTCCCGCAGCGGCGGCAAGATCTCGCGCCACGGTCGCCTCCACGGCTGCGGTGTCGGCGAAAGTCGTCTGGTTGAAGGAATTGAGGTACAGCTTGAGGGACTTGGACTCCACCAGATTCGGGCTTGCCGCCGGAACCCGGAACGTGCCCAAGGCGACCACGGGTTTGCCGCGGGGGTTCAGCCAGGACAGTTCATAGGCATTCCAAAGGTCCTCGCCGACGAAGGGCAGCCGGTCGGAATCGATGCCCAGTTCGTCGCGTTTGATCCTGCGGGAAATAGGGTAGAGCAGGTCCGGCGCGTAGGTGGCGCGGTATTCGGTGGGTTTCCCGAGGGGCGAGAGCAGGCTGGGGTCGGAGGGGGAAGGCATCGGTGAATTCTACCCGAGCGTCAGCGCAGGACCGGTGCGCCAGATTGGCGGCCAGCGATACGCAAGAGTTAGGGCAACTCTCCTGATTTCTCCGGCCCATTAACTGTCCAAAGAGCCCGAGGATTCGTTGTGATCACTGATCGCTATTGCGCTTCGGGGGGTAGCTTCCAGACCTTCGCGGTAGCGGGCTCTCCGGTCGCCGTATCTTCAACCCACACTGCGGTATGGCTGGAAGAAAGCATACCCGTCACGATGTACTCCCGCCCGGCCACTGGCGTGAAGCTGACTTCACCCTCGACCGAATTAAACTGGCCCGATAAGGCGCTCAAGAACCCATGGATCGGTGCTCCCGTAGCGTGAGAGCCCCTCAGCTTAAGCGTGATGGGCCGCGCGGGAATATTCCTCGTCACGGTACTGGAGAGCAATATAAATCCGGCTTCCACGCGCCGGAAAGGCGTTGCGTCTGCTTGCCCGCTCCGCCGTGTCGCTTCGAAGACATTGTCAATTCGAATGCCGTCTATCTCGATCGCACCGAACAGCAAGCCCTTATGCCGCGTGTCGGGAACGGCCGTATCGCTCAGACTGGCACTTGGGCCGGAGAATGTGTATTCGGGAGGGCGGGGTGCCAAGGTAGAGCAGGCGGAGAGGAAGCAGAGGAAGAGGAGCGCAGCGCTCCCGATCGACGCCGTGCTTCGGGCGCGGATCGCGTCTCCCGACCCTGCCGGAGCTGGGCTGCCGCGCAAAAAGGAATTTTTCAGTAGGGCACCCATTCGTGTGCAGGCATTGCAGTCCGTCATCCAGCCAGCTCCATAAGGATTCAGGCCGGAAGTATAAACGCATATTTGGGATGGGCCTACGTCGCGTGATCTACGCTCCCGCCTTACACCGCCAGCGCTTCCCGCACCCCATCGGTGGGCATGGTGTCGCCG
>DAORDK010000191.1:0-4052 GCA_035345935.1 Rhodocyclaceae bacterium
GACCGGTCCGGCGGTGGCCCCGCCGGGCCGGTCTCTTTTTCGAGCCGAGACGGGTGGCGGCGGGAGTGGCCTTCCGCCGCCACCAACACCGCTGACAAAAGATCAGACGTTTCCGGGTGGTAAAACAGCGACCGGAACGTATGATGCACTACCGCCGTATGCCGCTGCCGATCAGCCAGAAATTCCTCCAGCGCCGCTTCACGCGACTCCGCCTGATACCCCATTCGAATCGCACAACGCTGTAATTCTTCGTTGCTGTCGGGGAGCGCGTGCGTCTGCAAATCATGCATCATCTGCAATTTGTGTTCGACGTCCCGTAGGAACCAATAGGCTTCAGTCAGCCGTTGTTGATCCTCCTCGTTCACAAACTGGTGTCGGTAAAAACGGTGGAGTGCCCCCACGGTCTTGCGATCGAGGATTTCCGGAACGGACCGGCCGATCAATACCTGAATCGTCTGGACGAGGAACTCGATCTCCCGGATACCGCCGGTCCCCAGCTTTACATTTCGATGCTGATGGCCACGCATGGCAATTTTTTCATCGATCATTTCTTTGACGGAACGCACATCGCGAATCACCGCGAGCGCCCGCTCCCGCGTCAATGGATGGGGGTCCGGTTGAAAGACGAAGCCTTCCGCCATCTGCACAAACGCCTGCCCGACGGCAGGTGAACCGGCCACCGGCCAGGCTTTCAGCAGGGCCAACCGCTCCCACACCTGCCCGCGCTGTGCATAGTACTTCGCATACGCGTCCACCGACCGCGCCAGCTGTCCGACGGTTCCCTCGGCGCGAAGACGAAGATCCACGCGAAACACCGCGCCTTCGCGGGTCTGTTCGGCCAGGGCTTTCGTCAACGACCGCGCGAGCATTTCAAAATATTCTTCATTGGACAGAGGCTCGATGCTGGCCTGGCGATGGCCTTTTCCCTTGCGCGTTTCGCCGTCTGCCGATGCATACACATAGATCAGATCGACGTCCGAGCTGTAATTCAACTCATGCGCGCCCAGCTTGCCCATGCCGATCACGACAAATTCCGTTTCCTCCCATGTGCCATCCGCGCGTTGATGCATCGGCGTCCCGTGCTGAGCCTTGAGATCCTTGTCAACAATCTCGTAAGCCGCATGGATCAGCACCGACGCGAGATCGGACAATGATCCGACGGTCTCCTCAACGGTGGCCAGACGGAGAAGATCGCGCACACCGATGCGCAACATTTCGCGCCGGCGCACGCGCCGCAAGACGTCCAGCTTCAATTCCACGGCTTTGAGCGAGCCAAGATTCTGGCGAAGCGCCGCAACCATGCCCGCCCTGGTCGGAGCCGTCGTCAAGACATCTTCTTCCGCCAGCCAATAGATCAACATCGGATCGCGAATGAGGGCAAAGGCAAGCGAATCGCTGTTCCCGAAGATCGTGCAGAGCAGGCCCAGCATCCTGGGCGAGGACTGGAGGTATTGGAGCAACGACGCGCGATTGACGCCCCCCGCGAACAACCGTTCCCAATGATTGAGGGCTTGGTCGGGATCGGCCGTTCGGGCAATTTCCGCCAATAGCATGGGCAGGATCGCGGCCAACAGTCGCCGGGTGTGCGGCTCCCCCGCCATACTTTGAATATTGGCATCCGCCTCGGCCGGATGCGTGACACCGTAAGGGGTGAGAATGTGCGCCACCTGCTCCGGTTCAAGACCGGACGCGACCAGGAGGGGTGTCGGATCCGGATACGCGCGGGGAGCAGAAGCCTCGGGACGCGGAACAGGCCGGTCCTGCTGTGGCGGACGTCGTGTCATGGCGCCGCATTATACTGACGCAATTCTTCCGGTACAACGAGCTCACCTTCAGGTATACTCCACGGGAATCATGCCGCACGCGAACGTCGATCGCGACCAACTCCTCGCCACCTTGGCTCCGCTCTGCCCGGGCATCGAGGCCGACATCCTGCAAGACTTCACAACCAGGATGGATCAGGATTATTTCGCGGCCTTTCCTCCCAAACTGCTCGCCAGCCATGTGACACTGGCCGCACTCCTAACGCCCGACCATCCCTGCGAAATTCGATTCACGAAACTTGACCGTACACGGTGGACCATCACCATCGTCGCCTACGACTACTTCTCGGAATTCGCCACGATCTGCGGCCTCCTCTCAGCGTTCGGATTAAACATCGAAGAAGGCCGCATTTTTACCTCCGCGGAAAGCGAACCGGCACGGTCAGGTCGCTCGAGCACACCGTATGGCACACGTCCCAGGCCGCAAGGCCGCCCGGGACTCACGAGAAAAAAGATCGTGGACGTCTTCACCGTCACTCTCACAGAGGGAGATCCGTTCACCGCCGAAGACCAGAAGCGGCTGGCCGAACAACTCTCACGAATGATTGTGCTGCTGGACAGGAACGAATTCGACGAGGCGCGTCAGCAGGTCAATCGGCAGCTCATCGAACACCTGGGCAAGCAGCGCAGTTCCTTCAGCGGTCTGCTCCACACCGTCCACATCACCTTCGATAACAGCCAGTCGCCCGCCGATACCATCATGGACATCCGGTCGGACGACACGCCCGCTTTTCTCTACGCCTTCGCCAATGCACTGGCCATGCGCAACGTCTACATCAGCAAGGCCCAGTTCGCCATCGAAGAGGGGAAGCTGCACGATCGCTTCTACGTCAGGAACCGCTTCGGGCAGAAGCTGCTCGATCCGGCCGACCAGGAACAGCTGCGCCTGACTGCCGTGCTTATTAAACAATTTACGCACGCGCTGACCTGGGCGCCCGATCCGGCCAAAGCGCTGGAATCGTTTGATCAGTTTCTTGATCTTATCTTGGAAGGGTCGCGGCAGGCCGGAAAAAAACAGGCGTGGGATTTCATCAACGACAAGAAGACGTTTCCACTATTAGCGCGACTGCTCGGCGCCAGCGACTTCTTATGGGAAGACTTCCTCCGGCGGCAGCACGTCAATCTGCTGCCGCTGCTCAAGGACTATCACGATGCGCCACTCATCAAACCACAAGCCCTCTTGCGCAAGGAGCTGAACCGCATCATCGCCAAAGCCAAGACCGCTGAAGCCCGCAAGGAGGCGCTCAACCGCTTCAAGGATCAGGAACTCTTCCGCATCGACATGAAGCACATCGTCGAACCTGGAACGAACCTCCCCGACTTCTCCCTGGCGATTTCCGAACTGGCTGAAGTCATCGTCGAGCGCAGCCTGATCGACTGCCAAGCTAAGTTGACCAAACTTTACGGATCGCCTCGTCTTGCCAATAAAAAGCCCTGCCCCTTCGCCATTCTCGGCGCAGGAAAATTTGGCGGCCGGGAACTGGGGTATGCGTCCGACATCGAAGTGTTGTTTGTCTATGGCGGACCGGGGCGTACGAGCGGGAAAGAAGGCGTCGAGAACAGCGAATACTTCGAACGCCTCGCACAGGAATTTCTGCAATGGATCGAGGCCAAACAGGAGGGAATCTTTCATATCGACGTGCGGCTCCGGCCCCACGGCGGCAAAGGCTCGCTCGCCAATGCCTTCGACGAAGTCTGCAAGTACTACAGCGTCGACGGCCTGGCGGCGCCCTTCGAGCGGCAGGCACTCATCAAATTGCGCCATATCGCGGGAGACGCCGCCCTGGGCAAGAAGGTCGAGGCCCATCGCGACAGCTTTGTGTACAGCGGCGCGCCCTGGGATCTTGCGACCGCGATCGATCTGCGTCGACAACAGGTCAAGCAACTCGTCGAGCCAGGACAGATCAACCTCAAACACAGTCACGGCGGCATTGTCACATTGGAATATGCGATCCAATACCTCCAGGTCATGCATGGCCATCGCGTTCTAAGCCTACGCACGCCGAACACACTCCGCGCCCTTGCCGCCCTCATTGAGGCAAGCCTCATCCCCCGCGCGACCGGTGAAAATCTCCGCAAGTCCTACCTCTTCATCCGCATGCTCATCGACGGCCTCCGCATGGTGCGAGGCAACACGAAGGACCTCGTGCTCCCGCCACCGGAGTCTGATGAATTCATCTTCCTCGCCCGCCGGGTCGGCTATCAAACCGAAGATTGGCAAGCCGGGGC
>DAORDK010000192.1:0-3987 GCA_035345935.1 Rhodocyclaceae bacterium
CAGAGCGAAAGCAGATCGGAAGTCGCAACATGCGCTAGCGCGTCGACGAATGACTCGCAAATCATCGCGACGTTCGGCCGCGGCATCCCGACGCTCCTAAACATCGCGGCAAGGCTCGCGTCGCCGCGCTCCAGCGGCCCACACACGGCCCAGTCGCAGTCCACAAGATCGCGAAGTCGCGTCGCGCCTCGAAGGGGATGGCCCGCACGAGCGACGATCACGGACTGGTGGCGAGAAATGATCTTGGCGTCCAGCGAACTGTCCAGCGCGCCGTCGAGCATCGGGCACACGATGAAGTCGAGCTTGCCCGCCAGCAGCTCTGACACCAACCGGGCATAGGGTCCGCTCGCACAACGCACGACCACACCGCTGTTGCGACGCCTGAACTCCTGCAGCGCCGCCGGCGCAAGCAACAGGCCGGCGAGCGGAGAGGCCCCGAACGAGACGGTACGCTGGCCCTGCCAGCCGAGAGGGACTTCCGCCTGGGCGAGCTCTACCTCGGAAAGAATGAGCTGGGCGCGGGCCAGCAGGACCTGCCCCGCCGCCGTCAACGACGTGCCGCGCACGCCGCGCCGCAGCAACTCGGTGCCCAGGGCGACTTCGAGGCGTTTGATCGACTTCGACAGAGAGGCTTCACTCTTGCCTTTGGCCTGGCCCGCCCGCCTCAAGGAGCCCTGCTCGACCACCGCGACAAAATCCTGAAGTTGCTGAAGCGTCATGCCCGTGTCCCAGGTCGCCCCATGGCACATCATCGCTTCTCGAGCTTCATCTCCTCAAAAACCTTCTCCCATCGCTGTGATTCGGCCCTCAGCATCTGATCGACCTCGGCGGGCGATCCGGCTACCCCCGGATAGATACCCAGGTTCTCCAGGCGCGCCTGGACTTTGGGGTCCGACAGGGCATCGGCGGCGGCGCGGTTAAGTTGGGTGAGCACCTGGGCGGGCGTCTTGGCGGGCGCCAGAAGTGCGTACCAAGACAAGACCTGCGCTTGCGCGTAACCTGCCTCGGCCATCGTGGGCACGTTCGGAATCAGGTCCAGCCGCTTCGGCGCGACGACAGCGAGCGCTTTCAGCTTGCCGGACTTGATGTGCGGCAATGCCGTGGAAAGAGGCAGCATGGCGAATGACAGATCGCCGCGCAGCAGCTCCGGCAACCCCTGTGGCGTTCCCTTATACGGAATGGCAGCGATGTCCACGTCGGCAGTACGCTTCAGCAGCTCGGTGTTCAGGTGCATCGACGTGCCGAGGCCGGGCATCAGGTAGTTGAGCTTGCCGGGCCTGGCGCGTGCAAGCTCGACGAACGCTCGCAGGGAATCGAGCTGCAGTGACGACGGGATGACCGCCACCACCGGCGCGGTCGCCAGCATGGCGACCCCGGCGAAATCGGTCACTGGATTCCAACGGACGTCGGCCTGCAACAGCGGATTGGTGACATGGCTCAAGGTGGCCAGCAACAGCGTGTGGCCATCGGGAACAGACTGCGCCACATGGGCCGTGCCGATCGATCCGTTCGCACCCGGTTTCGGATCGACCAAGAACGGCCGCTGCAAGGCGGCCGACATGCTCTCGCCCAGCAGCCGGGCCGCAAGGTCCGGCGTTCCACCGGAAGGGAACGGCGCGACGATGGTCACAGGGCGCGACGACGTGAGCTGCGCAAATCCGGGCATGACCGAGCCGAGCAGCGCGGCCGCAAGCAGATGGCGAAGCATGAGCCGGGCATACGATTTGAGTTTCATCGGGGTCTCCTTGTTGTGCTTGTCTGATCCGGCATACGTCATTCGAATCCAAGGTCATCCAGTATGGCCTCCAGGGTTTGGTCACGTGGACGAGTCGTCGCATACGCTTGGCCGCGATGCAGGCGGGCGTTTGCAGAGGCCGCCGGGATGGTGCCCTCCCCGAGTTCGCCTGCCAGGCGAAGCAATGTTCGGCGGCATTGGACCAGCGGGAAATCGGACTTGACGAGCTTCTCGAGACTCCGATCGTGAATCCTTCCCTGGCTCTCCTGAATGGCCAAGTCCTGGAGTTGGGCGCTCGGAATCCCCGTGAACGAGCCATCCCGTTGTTTGGCACGGCTTTGCAGATAGTCGTTCTCGCGGCTTCCGCGGGGCATGTAGGTGCCGGGTACCAGCTCCGCGTAGTCGAAGGAGCCCTCTCGGTACCCCAGGATCTCCGCTTCGGTAAGCGGACGATCCTGATGGAAGCGGATCCGATACCACCAGCAATTCTCGTCGTCTATCGGAATGAACGCATTGGCACGGCAGACATTGCCGGGCTCGGTCGGAACGACGACGAAGGCGGGAATCAACCAGCGTGCAATACGCCAGAAATAGGCATGGTCGCCGGCATTTCGTCGGGCGGCGATCCACATGCCATACGCCGTCGGCGTGGTGAAGATGGTCGGTCGCCCATCGTCATTGGCAAAGCGGATCATGTCCCCGATACCGAACACGTCGGCTCCGCCAGCGGCTTCCTTGTGCAGAAACGAGATGTGCGAGTAGTCGATGCTACCTTCCAGCGCTTGGAGGTAGTTGCATTTCATCAAGCACTTTGAGACGTACACATGCGAGGCGGGCAGTGTACAGAAGTCGAATTCCGGCGGTGGTGGCTGATGTTCCGGCGGCCCCATCCAGACCCACACGACGCCTCCTCGTTCGATCACCGGATAGGCCGCCACCGGCCTGCTCTTGGCCAGCTCGCAACCGTCTTCCTCGGTGGGAATATCGACGCACTTGCCATTCACATCGAATTTCCAGCCGTGATAGATGCAGCGCAATCCACCTTGCTCGTTGCGCCCGAAATACAGCTCGGCGCGCCGATGAGGGCAGTACGCATCGAGCACGCCGACGCGGTTGTCGCTGTCTCGGAACGCCACCAGGTCTTCCCCCAGGAGGCGAACACGAACCGGGGGACAGTCGGCGCAAGGCAGTTCACTAGATAGAAGCGCAGGAAGCCAGAAGTGACGGAACAGATTCCCCATGGGAGTGCCGATGCCCGTCTGGGTTAGTGTTCTATCGTTGTCGTGCATGGTGAGTGGCCTTTCCAATGCCCGCACTGGCGGGATGCAAAAAAAGTTTACCGACGCGGACAGCGCTGTTGTCGGACAATTTAGTCCAAGGGTTGCCTTGGGATTATCACCCTGGCCCGCGCCGACGCCGTGCGGACGCGGGGGACGAAGGTAGCGGAGGCCTTGCGTGCGAGCGCTTCGGCTGGGTTGTCGACCTCTACGCCTTTGCCGGCGGCGAACCGATAGACCTGCAAGACCAGCTCCCTGGCGTGCACGGCCGGACCGGGCCCTCGTTCCGGTAGGCCAGGTGGGATCACTGGGCGAGACGCGCCACCGGCTCGTGGCGACCGATAGTCAGGGTCTCGCGCCGCCCACCCAGCCGGTAGTCGTAACGGCAGGACATGCTGCCGCTGGCCAAGACGACGACGTAGAGGCCATTTCCTCCGTCGCTGACCTTGTACGCCCGGCGGCAGGTCGCGCAGCTTGGCGGTCCGTCAAGCCCTGTCGCGCTTTCGCGCGCCGGCCGGCCCGCTGCGAGCCCGATCCACCGAGGTGTCCATGAGATCTCCCATCCACTGCCTGTCGCAGGACCGGGATACCGTCATGGGGTCTGACGGTATCGCCGCAGGCCTACGTGCTCGCGCGGCAGTGCGCCCCAAGAGGATTTGAGCGCCCTGGCCGGCGGTGCCAGTACCACGGACGACGATGAAGACAACGAAAGCGATGAAGATCAAGAGAAGGATCTGCTCGGTTGGCAGGGTTCGTCGGCAGTGGATGCAATGGACATGGCCGACGAACTCGACGACCTGCGCGCCAAGATCCGGTTGTTTGAGGGGTTCACCGAGGGAGCTGGCAAGAAGGTGACGCTGGATTCGCTCGGCCTATCGCTGAGCCTGTCCGACTGGACCAAAACAGTGGACCAACTGCACGGCGCATAGGAATTTCAAACGGTCTGTGGAAAGCCTGGAAAGCCCGACTCAGCCC
>DAORDK010000193.1:0-3964 GCA_035345935.1 Rhodocyclaceae bacterium
TGTCGGCTAGAATGCCGCGGTGCAAAAAGTCCTGATCGTCGGCAGCGGGGATGTGGCCCGCCGCGCCCTTCCCTGGTTGGTCGGCCGCTACCGCGTCTTCGCCCTGGTTCGCAATCCGGCCAATGCAGAAATTTGGCGCAGCGGCGGGGCGATTCCCGTGCTGGGTGACCTCGATCGACCTGTCACCCTGCGGCGTCTTGCCGGCCTCGCCGATTACGTCCTGCACTTCGCTCCGCCGCCCGGGGAGGGCGACCGGGATTCGCGAAGCCGCAGGCTGGCGGCCGTCCTGGCAAGGGGCAGAAGTCTACCACGGGCACTTGTTTACGTAAGTACCACAGGGGTTTACGGAGATTGTGGGGGGGCGGTGATCGACGAGACCCGGCCGGCGGCGCCGCGAAATCCCAGGGCGCGGCGACGCGTCGATGCCGAAGGGGTCTTGCGTGACTTCGGGCGGCGCGGTCGGGTGCGGGTCGCCATCCTGCGCGCTCCAGGGATTTACGCCGCAGAACGCCTGCCTGTGGAGCGTCTGCGGGCCGGGAGCCCGGCTCTGCGATCTGAGGAGGATGTTCATACCAACCATATTCATGCGGCCGATCTGGCCCGGGCGTGTTGCCTTGCCCTCGCTCGGGGGAGGGCGAACCGGGTCTACAACGTGGTCGACGACACCGATCTCCCCATGGGCGATTTTCTCGATGCCGTGGCCGACGCCCTCTCGCTACCGCGGCCACCCCGGGTCGGCCGTCGGGAAGCCGAGCAGATCCTCACTCCGATCCAGATGTCGTTCCTGCGGGAATCTCGGCGCATAGACAACCGCCGGGTGAAGGACGAACTCGGCCTGCGGCTGGCCTTTCCCACCGTCGCCACCCTCTTGAGGAGTCTTGCCTGATGCTGATCGTCAAAGCCCTCCACGTCGCGCTGGTGGTCGCCTGGTTCGCCGGCCTGTTCTACCTGCCGCGCATCTATGTCAATCTCGCCATGGTGCCGCCGGAGAGCATCGCCGAGCGGGAGCGCCTGCTGCTCATGGCCGGCAAGCTCTATCGCTTCATGACTCCCCTGGGAGGCTTGGCGCTGATTTTCGGACTCTGGCTATGGCTGGGCTATGGCTTTTCCGGAGGCTGGCTCCACGCCAAGCTCGCCCTGGTCGTCCTGCTGGTGAGCTATCACGGGCACTGCGGCATGCTCTTGAAGGCCTTCCGCGCCGGAGGCGTGCAACGCAGCCACGTCTGGTTCCGGGTCTATAACGAGTTGCCCGTCCTGGTGCTCTTCGCCGTCGTCTTCCTGGTCGTCCTCAAGCCCTTCTGATGAATCGCTATTTCGCCACCAGCCCGCGGGGACTGGAAACTCTGCTGGCCGAGGAACTCGCTGCCTTGGGTGCCGTAGGGGCCCAAGCCGTCCCCGGTGGTGTCCGCTTCGCAGGGGACTGGCCGGTCTGCTATCGGGCCAATCTGGAGTCGCGGATCGCCACCCGCATCCTGTGGTTCGTTGCCCAAGCCCCCTATCTCCGGGAAGAGGATATCTATCGTCTGGCCCTGGCTCAACGCTGGCCAGACCTCTTTCCTCTCAGCCGGACGATACGAGTCCTGACCACCGCAACCCGTTCGCCCCTGAAATCCATCGATTTCGTGACCTTGCGGGTCAAGGATGCCGTCTGCGACCGCTTCCGGTCCGCCGGCGGCGAGCGGCCCAGCGTCGATACCCGGGATCCGGACGTTCGCATCCATGTCTATCTGACCGAGAGCGAGTGCTCGCTCTACATCGACACCTCGGGGGCGCCTCTTTGGCAGCGAGGCTTGCGCCAGGCCTCGGTGGAGGCTCCCCTCAAGGAAAACCTGGCGGCGGGCATTCTCAAGCTGGCCGGCTGGCAGCCGGGCACTCCGCTGGTAGACCCCATGTGCGGGAGCGGTACTTTCCTCCTGGAAGCCGTCCAGATGGCTCTCGACCGGGCACCGGGTCTGGGGCGCGGTTTTGCCTTCGAGAAACTCACTGCTTTCGATGCCCTGGCCTGGGCACAACTGCGCAGCGCCGCCGAAGCCCGTTGCAAACCCCCGGCCGCGCTCCCCATCTGGGGCAGCGACGTGGACGATCGGGCAGTGCGGGCCAGCCGGCGCAACCTGCAGGAAGCCGGCTTCGGCAACTTGGTCAAGGTGGTGGCCGCCGACATCCTCGAACTCGAAGCCCCGGCCCCGTCCGGTATCCTCGTCGCCAATCCGCCCTACGGCGAGCGCATCGGCGAGCAGGAGCAACTGGCTGCCCTCTACCCCTTGCTTGGCGCCGCCCTCAAGCGGCGCTGGGCTGGATGGAACTGCTACTTCTTCACCGCCGACACCCGCCTGCCCAAGGGCATCGGCTTGAAGCCCAGCCGCAAGACGCCCCTCTTCAACGGCGCCCTGGAGTGCCGGCTCTACGAAATCAAGATGGTGGCGGGGAGCAACCGCAAGCCGAAAGACGGCGGCGAACCCGGGGTTTTCTGACGCGGTAAGGCGAAGCCAAGACTAGGCGGCAGGCGTCGCGGCGGCGAGACAGTAACGGCGCGACGGCGAGGAGCCGCGGCGCGCAGCCAACGAGGTATTGGCGCGCTTGTGCCTAAAGATCAGACGATGTCGAGGTGACCAATACCGGTGGTCAGATCCCGGTCTTTGGATTCCTTGCCGTGCAGCTTGATCTGCAGGCGCAGATCGTTGAGGGAGTCGGCGTTGCGCAGGGCGTCCTCGTAGCTGATGCGGCCGGCCTCGTACAGATCGAAGAGCGCCTGATCGAAGGTCTGCATGCCCAGTTCGCGGGACTTCTTCATGATCTCCTTGATCTCGTGGATCTCGCCCTTGAAGACCAGATCGGAAATCAGCGGCGAATTGAGCATGATTTCGATCGCCGGTACCCGACCCTTGCCGTCCTTCTTGGGCAGCAGGCGCTGGGAGATCATGCCCCGCAGGTTGAGGGAAAGGTCCATCAGCAGCTGCTGGCGCCGCTCTTCCGGGAAGAAGTTGATGATCCGGTCGATCGCCTGATTGGAACTGTTGGCGTGCAGGGTGGCGAGGCAGAGGTGGCCGGTTTCGGCGAAGGCGATGGCGTAATCCATGGTGTCGCGGTCGCGGATTTCCCCCATGAGGATGACGTCCGGCGCCTGCCGCAGCGTGTTCTTGAGGGCCGGTCCCCAGTCGTCGGTATCCACCCCCACCTCCCGCTGCGTCACGATGCAGTTCTTGTGGTCGTGGATGTATTCGATGGGATCCTCGATGGTGATGATGTGGCCGTAGCTGTTCTCGTTGCGGTAATTGACCAGGGCCGCCAGCGACGTCGTCTTGCCGGTGCCGGTGCCGCCGACGAAGATCACCAGACCCCGCTTGGTCATGGCCACGTCCTTGAGGATGGGGGGGAGTCCCAGCTCGTCCAGGGTGGGGATGGTCATGTTGATGGTGCGGCAGACGACGCCGACACGGGCCTGCTGGACGAAGGCGTTGACCCGGAAGCGGCCGATGCCCGAGGGCGAAATGGCGAAGTTGCACTCCTTGGTCGCCTCGAATTCGGCGGATTGGCGATCGTTCATGATCGATCGGGCGAGTTCGGTGGTGTGCTGGGGCGAGAGCACCTGATTGGAGACGGGAGTGATCTTGCCGTCGATCTTGATCGCCGGCGGAAATCCGGCGGTGATGAACAGGTCCGACCCCTTTTTCTGCGACATGAGGCGCAGAAGGTCGTGCATGAATTTCATTGCCTGGTCGCGTTCCATAATGCTTCCTCGCTCGTTGGTGCGGCGTTGGCTGCGATCTTGCCGCCCTGCCCCGGGAGCCTACCCCGGGAAAGAATCCTTGTTGGCGGCCTTGGTGCGGGCTTCGGCCGGGGAGACCACATTGCGCCGGACCAAGTCGGTGAGATTCTGGTCCAGCGTTTGCATGCCGAAGGACTGACCGGTCTGGATGGCGGAATACATCTGGGCCACCTTGGCTTCCCGGATCAGGTTGCGGAT
>DAORDK010000194.1:0-3911 GCA_035345935.1 Rhodocyclaceae bacterium
CCCTACGTGTTTCTTGAAAACGCCTTGCGGCCGAAAGGCCGATTACTTCGCTAACTGCGGAAACCTTCGCGGGCTATCTGCGGCCGGACCAAGCAAAGTTGCGGCAGTCTGCCTGGTCTGCGGTCCTCCTGGGCGCACCCTACGAACTCGAATTGAATATCGTCGCCGAGAACCGGGATCTCTGGGTGAGCGAGCGGGTCGAGATCGTCCGCGACGCGGCGGGTAATCCCCAGCTTGCCCTGGGAACGGTTCAGGACGTCAGCGAACGCCACGCCTTGCTGAAAAACCTCAATCTGCGCCAGACCCAGTACCAGGCGGTGGTCGATGCCGCAGCCGATGGCTTCTGGATGACCGATCTCGATGGAAAGATCCTCGATGTCAACGATGCCTACCTGCGGCGTTCCGGTTACGCCCGGGAGGAACTCCTCGACCGTTATGCCTGGGACGTCGATGCCGAAAAGGACCGCGACCAGGTGATCGCCGAAGTGCTCAAGGTTTTCGACCAAGGACGCGGAACCTTCGCCAGCCATCACAGGGCCAAGGACGGCAGAACCTGGCCGGTTTCCATCAGCCTCTCGTTCTGGCCGGCCGGCGAAGGCCGGATTTTCGCCTTCTTCAACAATGCCGAGGAGGGCGGAGAGTCCTCAGCGAGCGGCGACCAGACGCCATAGGGAGGTCAACTCGCGGGAACGGGCCAGGTGGAGCGGGTCCTCCGGATCGAGAGCCTTGCCGTGGCGGGGGCGGATGTCGAGGCGACCGGCGACCTTGAGTCCCGCGCCAGTGATTGCCGAAAGCAGGTCCTCGCGGGTTCGCAAGCCCAGAAGCTCGGCGATATCGGAAAGGATCAGCCATCCCTCGCCCGCAGCTTCCAGATGGTCTGCCAAGCCCGCCAGAAATCCCTTGAGCATCGCGCATTCGGGATCGTAGATCGCCCGTTCCACCGACGAATTGGGTCGCGCCGGGACCCAGGGAGGATTGCAGACCACCAGGGGTGCGCGCCCCGGCGGGAAAAGATTGGCTTCGACGACCTCGACCCGATCTGCCACCCCAAGGCGCTGCAGATTGTCCCGCGCACAGGCGCGGGCGTTGGCCTCGCAGTCGGTGGCCACGACTTTCTCGACCCCGCGCCGGACCAGCAGGGCGGCGAGGATCCCGGTTCCGGTACCGATGTCGAAAGCGAGCCGCGTGGACGGCAAGGGCGCCTCGGCCACCAGATCGACATACTCCCCCCGCAGCGGCGAGAAGACGCCGTGCCAGGGATGGATGCGCTCCCCCAGGGCAGGGATCGGAACCCCCTTCCTGCGCCACTCGTGCGCCCCCACCAGACCCAGGAGCTCCCGTAAGGAGATGACGCTGGCCTCCCCCCCCGGGCCGAAGACCTCGGCGCAGGCCTCCGCCACATCCTGGCCACGGCGCAAGGCGATGCGATAGTCGCCGTCGAGGGGAACGAGCAACAATCCCAGGGTGCGGGCTTTTTGCGCCTGGGCCTGGCGATGCAGATGGAAGCCTTCCGCTGCGCTCGCGCCGGTCTTGGGCGGCCGCCGGTCGGTCCGCCGGCCTAGAGCCTGCAGCAATTGGCGGGCGTTCTGATAGTCGCCCCGCCATAAGATCGCCGTACCTTGGGCGAGTTGCCCATAGGCGGTGTCGGCGCGCATCGTATCGTCGGCCGGGACCACCCTGCGGGGGACGGGATGGCCGCCGGGCGAGCGCCAGAGGGCGCTGCAGCGCGTTTCGCCCTCCTCCCACTCGATGCGTCCTTCGGCCATACTCCCGACTCCTCGAAAACGGTTGGAAAGCCGGCCGATAAGCCGGGTTCTGTAGCGACCCCGAAGGGCCGTGGCAATCATTCCTCTAGGCCTGCCGTCGCCGACAGGCTCAAGCAGCCTACCCGGAAGCAGCGCGGGCCACGCCCATGCTTCCCTATTTGGCCTTGCTCCGGATGGGGTTTAGCGTGCCGCCGAACGTTGCCGCCGGCGCGGTGGGCTCTTACCGCGGCACCGCTTTCGCAGTGCCGCCCCCGCCTGCGCGGAGCCACCGTTTCACCCTTGCCGTCCGGGGTTTCCCCCGGCTTGGGCGGTCTACTCTCTGTTCCACTTTCCGTCGCCTTCGCCTTGCGGCTTATAGCGCCCAGCCGTTAGCTGGCATCCTGCCCTATGGAGCCCGGACTTTCCTCCCGGCGCCGGGGTTTCCCCCGGTCACCCGGCGATTGCCTGGCCGACTTTCCACCCCGATTATAAACCCGCCGCGGGGCCTCCCCGCCCGACTTCCGGCCTGCTATAGTTGCCGTCAATGGAGGAACCCATGACTTCCCTGGATACTGCGCTCATCTTGGACGGCAGTCCGATCCCTTCCTTTGTCATCGACGCGAAGCACAAGGTGGTTCATTGGAACCAGGCGCTGGCCCAACTTACCGGTATTCCCGCCCGGGAGGTGATCGGCACCCATCACCAATGGCGGGCCTTTTACCGGGCCCATCGGCCGGTGATGGCCGATATCGTCCTCGATGGCTGCTCCGCCGGCCTCTTGGAAAAGTTCTACGCCGGAAGGTATCGCGCGTCGGCCCTGGTTCCCGGCGCCTACGAAGCGGAGGATTTTTTTCCGGCCCTGGGCGAATCCGGGCGTTGGCTGTCCTTCAGCGCGTCTCCCCTGCGGGATGCCGAGGGTAAGGTGGTCGGTTGCATCGAGACTTTGCAGGACATCACCGCGCGCCGAGCCGCCGAAGAGGCCCGGGCGGAGAGCGAGCGACGCCTCGCCGAAATCGTGGCAAGCAGCCCGGTGGCCACCTTCGTCCTCGACCGCGAAGGCCGCGTCACCCACTGGAACAAGGCCTGCGAAGCGCTGACCGGGTTTGCCGCCAGCGAGATCCTCGGCCGTCAGGACGCCTGGCGCGCCTTCTACGGCGGCCACGAAACGCGTAAGGTCGTGCTTGCCGAACTGGTGGCCCAAGGGGCCAACGCCACCACCGTCGCCCAACATTATGGCGACCGCGCAAAACCTTCGACCCTCATCTCCGGGGCCTGGGAAGTGCGCGACTTCTTCCCCGATTTTGGCCAAGGCGGAACCCATCTCCACTTCATGGCGGCACCGCTGCACGACCTCAAGGGTCTGCTCGCCGGCGCCGTGGAGACCCTTCTCGAAGACCTCGCAGCCCCGCGCTGATTTCGCCTCACGATGAACCGCTCTCTCCTGGCCGGGCTGGTCTCCCCGACCGCCGTCGCCCTGTTTGGTGCCAATCCGGACGATCACTCCCTGGGCGGTGCGCTGACCCGCAACCTGCTGGAAGGCGGCTATGCCGGCGAGGTCTACCTCATCAACCCCAAGCATCGCGAAATCCGCGGCCGGGCCTGCCACCCCAGCCTGGACGCCATAGACGCTCGCATCGATCTCGCCTTGATTGTCACCCCCGCCGATGGCGTCGCCGGAATCGTCGAGCAATGCGGCAAGAAGCGCATTCGCCACGCCGTCGTCCATAGCGCCGGTTTCGCCGAAGCCGGCGAATTCGGCGCCCTGGTCCAGACGAATCTCATGGAAACCGCCCGCCGCTGCGGGGTCAGGATCATGGGCCCCCGGGCCCTGGGATTCATCCGGCCTTCCCTGGGGCTCAACGCCACCCTGTTCTATCGCCGCATCCCGGCGGGCAAGCGCGTTGAGCAGGCTCGACTTGCCGGCATTGGGCGGACCGGCCAGCACGACCTTGTAGCCGGACCGGTTGATCTCGCCGCGATGGGCGTTGGCGAGATGCGATTTCAACGCGGCGGCGAGCTCGGCGACCTTCGCGGTCGCCTGACCGACCGCATTCGAGGAAACGTCGCCCTCGTCGGCGAAATCGATGGCGGCTTCGACCAGGCCTTGCGCCTCGAGCAGCGCCGTGCGCCAGCCGTCGTACAGCCGGTCAAGCGCACCGGCGGCCT
>DAORDK010000195.1:0-3849 GCA_035345935.1 Rhodocyclaceae bacterium
GTGAACGCCGCCTGCAGGCCCTCGTTCTTGCGCTTCTCGGCGGGCACCTCGGCCTGCAGGAAGGCGGTGAAGGATTCGAGCTGGGTTGCAAGCAGGAAGGGCACCTCCAGCACGTTAGCGCGCTTGGCGAAGCTCTTGCGGATGCGTTTCTTCTCGGTGTAGGAGTAAGTCATGGTAACTCCGGGATCAGGAAAGCGGGTGGAAAGCCCGAGGGAAGCGGGCAAACGCAAACGGCCTCCCCTTCACGAACCGGAAGGTGAAGGAAGACGTTTGCGTTTGCCGACGGGCGGTGGTCAAAGCGAATTTCTTGGTGGTGGCGAAACCGGGTGCAGAAAGCAGAAAAGGGCTGGCGGATAAGCACCGCCAGCCCGTGAGGCAAAATCGATTACTTGAGTTCGACCTTGGCGCCAGCGTCTTCCAATTGCTTCTTGAGCGCTTCGGCGTCGGCCTTGGGAATGCCTTCCTTGACCGGCTTCGGAGCACCGTCGACCAGATCCTTGGCTTCCTTGAGGCCCAGGCCGGTAGCGGCACGGACGACCTTGATGGCTTCAACCTTCTTCTCGCCTGCGGCAAGAAGGATCACGGAGAACTCGGTCTTTTCTTCGGCGGCGGGGGCGGCTCCACCGGCTGCCGGGCCTGCGACGGCGAGCGCAGCGGCGGAAACGCCGAATTTCTCTTCAAACGCCTTGACCAGGTCGTTCAGCTCCATGACCGTCATGGCGCCGACGGCTTCAAGGATGTCTTCTTTACTAATTGCCATTTCAAATAACTCCTAATTCAGTTCGTAAGCGGATTGGTTCAAGCGGCGGCTTCTTCGCGCTGCTTGGCGAGCGCGGCCAGGGCACCGGCGAAGCCGGAGACCGGGGCCTGCATGACGCCCAGCAGTTTGGCGAGCAACTCTTCCCGGCTGGGGATCGAGGCCAGAGCCTTGACTCCATTCTGGTCGAGCACCTTGCCGGCATAGGAACCGGCCTTGAGTACCAGCTTGTCGTTGGTCTTGGCGAAATCGTTCAAGACTTTCGCCGCTGCCACGGGATCAGCCGAAATGCTGTAAATCAGCGGGCCGACCATGTGCTCTGCGAGCCCAGCGAACGCAGTGTCCGCAACGGCACGCCGCACCAGGGTGTTTTTCAGCACACGTAGATAAACGCCAGATTCGCGCGCCTTCTTCCGCAGCACGGTGAGATCACCGACCTCGATGCCACGGTACTCGGCCACGGCGATGGTCTGGGCGCTTGCCACCTGCGCCGACACCTCAGCCACGACAGCTTTCTTGTCGTCTAGATTGAGACCCACAGGTCTTTCCTCCTTTCAAGTCCAAACACGGTGGAAAATCCACCGCACCCACGGCGACCTGAACCAGAAGCGTTGCCGGGCGTTGCCGCCCGGCATTGAATCCTGTTCTGGGACACCGTCTGCGCAGGCCGCTGAAGCCATTAAGCCCGAACGGATGTCCGGGCACCTGCGGTCTTTGACGATCCGCCACCCGACGCCGAAACGCCGGGCAACGGCCCAAAGTTCTTACTGCCCCAGGAGCGAAGCCTGGTCGATGCGCACCCCCGGACCCATGGTCGCGGAGACGGCGATCTTCTTGAGATACTGGCCCTTGCTGGACGCCGGCTTGGCCTTATTGAGGGCCTCGATCAGCGCCTTGAGGTTGGTTTCCAGATTCTCTACGGAGAAAGATGCACGACCGATGGTGGCGTGCACGATGCCGGCCTTGTCGGTCCGGTACTGAACCTGGCCGGCCTTGGCGTTCTTCACCGCAGTGGTCACGTCCATGGTGACGGTACCGACCTTGGGGTTCGGCATCAGGCCCCGGGGACCGAGGATCTGACCGAGTTGGCCGACGACCTTCATGGCGTCGGGCGTCGCGATGACCACGTCGAAGTTGAGGTTGCCCCCCTTCACTTCGGCAGCCAGATCGTCGAAACCAACGATGTCGGCGCCAGCAGCCTTGGCGGCTTCGGCCTTTTCGCCCTGGGCAAAGACGGCGACGCGGACCGACTTACCGGTACCGGCCGGAAGAACGACAGAACCGCGAACGACCTGGTCGGATTTACGGGCATCGACGCCCAGATTGACGGCCACATCGATGGATTCGTCGAATTTGGCCGCAGCGGTTTCCTTGGCCAGGTTCAGAGCTTCCTGAACCGGGTAGAGCTTTTGCGGAACGACCTTGCCCTGCAGGGCCTTTTGACGTTTGGTAAGCTTGGCCATGTTAGAGCCCCTCCACCGTGATGCCCATAGAACGGGCGGAACCGGCAATAGTCCGGACGGCGGCGTCCAAATCGGCCGCCGTCAGATCGGGGGCCTTGGTCTTGGCGATTTCCTCGGCTTGGGCACGGGTAATCTTGCCGACCTTGTCGGTATGCGGCTTCGGCGAACCCTTCTGGATGCCGGCAGCCTTCTTGATGAGGATGGTGGCCGGCGGCGTCTTCATCACGAAGGTGAAAGACTTGTCCGCAAAGGCAGTAATGACGACGGGAATCGGCAGGCCCGGCTCCATACCCTGGGTCTGGGCGTTGAAGGCCTTGCAGAATTCCATGATATTGAGACCGCGCTGACCGAGCGCCGGGCCGATCGGGGGGGACGGATTGGCCTTGCCGGCCGGGACTTGCAGCTTGATGTAGCCAATGATCTTTTTGGCCATGATTGCTCCTAATTGATGAGTAATAACGCGGTTTCGCCGGATAACCGGCTACTGGCGCTCCTCTTGCCGACCTTCAGGGCAGGCGGCGAGCCCGAAAATCCTTAGGCCTTTTCGACCTGGGCAAACTCCAACTCGACCGGCGTCGCTCGACCGAAAATGGTCACCGAGACGCGCAACCGGCTCTTTTCGTAATTGACATCCTCGACGGATCCATGGAAATCGGTAAACGGACCATCCTTGACCCGCACGACCTCACCGACCTCGAACAGCACCTTGGGACGCGGTTTTTCCACCCCTTCCTGCATTTGCTGCATGATCTTCTCGACTTCCTTTTCGGAAATCGGGGTGGGCTTGGTTGCGGTACCACCCACGAATCCGGTGACCTTGGGGGTGTTCTTGACCAAGTGCCAGGTGTCGTCGTTCATTTCCATCTCGACGAGGACGTAACCCGGGAAGAACTTGCGCTCGGAAATGGCCTTCTGCCCCCCGCGCATCTCGACGACTTCCTCGACCGGCACCAGGATGCGGCCGAACATCTCCTGCATGGCCTGGCGATTGATGCGTTCCTGAATGGCGCGCATCACGCTTTTTTCGAAGCCGGAATAGGCATGGACGACGTACCAGCGCTTGCTCATGATTTCTTCCAGCCCAGAATCAGATCGTAGAGGGCCCATTCAAGGGTCTTGTCAGTGAAATAGAGCACCAGAGCCATGACGACGACAAAGGCGAAGACGGCGCCCGTCGTCTGCATGGTCTCCTTGCGGCTGGGCCAGACGACCTTCTTGGTTTCGACCCCCGCTTCCTGGGCGAAGGCGAAGAAACGCTGCCCGGGCTCGGTCTTCCAGGCCACCGCGATGGCGGCCGCGACTCCGGCGAGAACCGCCAGGACGCGCAGGATCATCGCCTGGTCGGCAAGCAGGTAGAAGCCAGCCACGCCGGCAGCGAGCAACACCAGCGCCAGCGCAAACTTGATTTTGTCGACCATCGATTATGCGTTTCTAGAGAGTGGCAGGGGCAGAGGGAATCGAACCCCCAACCTTCGGTTTTGGAGACCGACGCTCTGCCAATTGAGCTATACCCCTGCAGCAGAGACACCAAAGCGCTCCGGTTTCCCGGAGCGCCCTTGTTTCGTTGAACCCGCCGATTACTCGACGATTTTCGCGACGACGCCGGCGCCGACGGTACGACCGCCTTCA
>DAORDK010000196.1:0-3812 GCA_035345935.1 Rhodocyclaceae bacterium
CCCGCCAGGCTGAGCAGGCTAGCCCTCACGCCGCCGCTTCTCGCTCTTCTTCTCGCTGATCAGATTGACGTTGCCGCTCGGCAACTGCTCTTCCAGGCGGACGGTGAATCCCCAAAGGTAGGCCAGGTGTTCGAGGACGGAATCGGTTTCCGGGCCCAGGGGGCGGCGATTGTGGAGGAAGTGGCGTAGCGTCAGCGAGCGGTCGCCGCGCAGGTCGACGTTCCACACCTGGATGTTGGGGTCGCTGGCGCCCAGGTTGTACTGGTCGCCCAGGGTGCGTCGCAGGTCGCGATAGCCCTGTTCGTCGTGGATGGCGTCCACCCGCAGATTCTTGCGGGTGTCGTCGTCGAGTATGGCGAAGAGGCGGAATTCGCGCATCAGCCGGGGCGAGAGGTATTGGGCGACGAAGCTCTCGTCCTTGAAGTTCTTCATGGCGAAATCGAAGGTTTCCCGCCAGTTGGAGCCGGCGATGTCCGGGAACCACTCGCGGTCTTCGTCGTCGGGGTCCTCGCAGATCCGGCGGATGTCGCGCCACATGGCGAAGCCCAGGGCATAAGGGTTGATCCCCGAGTACCAGGGGCTGTTGTAGGGGGGCTGGTAGACCACGTTGGTGTGGGACTGGAGGAACTCGATCATGAAGCCGTCGGCCAGCTTGCCCTCGTCGTAGAGGGTGTTGAGCAGGGTGTAATGCCAGTAGGTGGCCCAGCCCTCGTTCATCACCTGGGTCTGGCGTTGGGGATAGAAGTACTGGCCGATCTTGCGCACGATGCGCACCACTTCCCGCTGCCAGGGTTCCAGGAGAGGGGCGTTCTTTTCGACGAAGTAGAGGAGATTCTCTTCCGGTTCCTCGGGGAAGCGGCGCTCTTCCTCCTGCATTTCGACAACCTCCTGCTTGGGCAGGGTGCGCCAGAGGTCGTTGATCTGGGCCTGGAGGTAGGTTTCCCGCTCCTTCTGGCGCAGGGTCTCCTTCTCCAGGGAGAGGCGGGGGGAACGCTTGTAGCGATCGACCCCCAGGTTCATGAGGGCATGGCAGGCGTCTACCAGCCGCTCGACGGCTTCGAAGCCGTGCCGCTCCTCGCACTGGGCGATGTAGTTCTTGGCGAAGACCAGGTAGTCGATGATGGCGTCGGCACTGGTCCACTGCTTGAAGAGATGATTGCCCTTGAAGAAGGAGTTGTGGCCGTAGGCGGCGTGGGCGATGACCAAGGCCTGCATCGTGAGGGTGTTCTCCTCCATCAGGTAGGCGATGCAGGGGTCGGAATTGATCACGATCTCGTAGGCCAGGCCCATCTGGCCGCGCTTGTAGCGGTTTTCGGTCTCCAGGAAATGCTTGCCGAAGGACCAGTGGTGGTAATAGACCGGCATGCCGATGGAGGCGTAGGCGTCCATCATCTGCTCGGCGGTGATGATTTCCAGCTGATGGCGGTAGCAGTCGAGCTCGTAATGCTTGGCCACGCGACCGATCTCGACGTCGTAACGCTCGATGGCCTCGACGGTCCAGTCCGAGCCTTCGGCAATGGGGCGGATTTTCTTTTTGCTCATAGGCCTTCCGAAGGGCGGCCCCAAGGGGCCTGACGGGGAATTCGCAAAACCTGTCGGCTGTGCAAAGGCGACCGCAGACGGCCGCCACCCAAGCAGGGGAATGCGGCAGGGGGTTCAAGGCGCGCTGCGCCAGGCCCGCCGAACGGCCTGCCCCCGCAGTGCCGGGCCGTCGCGGGGAAGGGCGAGCGAGGGCGGGGTTCTTTCATACCAGCCGCTTGTGGAACAGTTCCCGGAAGACGGGATAGATGTCGGTGACCTCGCCGATGCGTTGCAGGGCGAAGCGGTCGGGGTGGATTTCCTTCAGCCGCTCGTATTCGAGCCAGAGATTCTGGGGCGCCCCCTCGGTGATCTCGATGTAGGCAAAGTACTGCACGCAGGGCAGGATCGATTCGCTGAGAATCTGCCGGCACAGGGGCGAATCGTCGTTCCAGTTGTCGCCGTCGGAAGCCTGGGCGCCGTAGATGTTCCACAGGCTCGAACTGTAGCGCTCGGAAATGACCTGCTGCATGAGCTTCAGGGCACTGGAGACGATCGTGCCCCCGGTTTCCCGGGAGTGGAAGAAATTGTCCTCGTCCACCTCTTCGGCGGCGGTGTGGTGGCGGATGAAGACCACCTCGATGTGCTCGTAATTCCGGTTCAGAAAGAGGTAGAGGAGCATGAAGAAACGCTTGGCCATCTGCTTCTTCTGCTCGTCCATGGAGCCGGAGACGTCCATCAGGCAGAACATGACCGCCTGCGTCGACGGTTGGGGGATGCGGATGCGGTTGCTGTAACGCAGATCGAAAGGGTCGATGAAGGGTATCGCCTCGCGCCGCGCCTTGAGGCAGGCGATCTCGCGTTCGATGCGCTCGATTTCGGGATCGCCGGGGCAATCCCGCTTGAGCCGGTCCAACTCTTCCTGCAATTCCCGCAGGCGCGTGCCATAGGGTCCCCCCACCGCCACCCGCCGCCCGGCAGCGCCGCGCATGGTGCGCACCAGATTGATATTGGTCGGCACTCCGGTTTGCGTGTAGCCGGCCCGCACCCGCTTGTATTCGTCCACCTGGGCGAGCTGGCGTTTGACCAGATTGGGCAAAGCCAGCTCGTCGAAGAAGATGTCGAGAAATTCGTCGCGGGTCAGGGTAAAGACGAAATCGTCCATCCCCTCCCCTTGGTCGCTGGCCTTGCCTTTTCCTTGCCCGCCGCCCCCCAGGGGGCGCTCGACCTCGTCGCCGGTGTTGAAGCGGTCGTTGCCGGGATGGACCATGTCCCGTCGCCCTCCCCGGCCGTGGCGAAAATTCGGTTCGGAAATATCCTTGCCCGGAATGCCGATCTTCTCACCGTTGTCGAGGTCGCGAATGCCCCGCTTGGCAATGGCGTCGGCCACCGCCTTGCGGATCTGACCCTTGAAACGCTGGATGAACCGTCCCCGGTTGATCGAACTCTTGTTCTTGCTGTCCTGCCGCCGGTCGACGATGCGTACCGTCATTTCAGGGGACCTCCCAATTGGGGGGCGGGTCTGCCCCGCCCCGGCCGCATCACGAAGACTTCCGCACCCGCAGGTACCACTCGCAGAGCAGGCGGACCTGCTTTTCGGTATAGCCCTTGGAAATCATGCGATTGACGAAGTCCTGGTGCTTCTTCTGTTCGTCGGCGCTGGCCTTGGTGTTGAAGGAGATCACCGGCAGGAGTTCCTCGGTGTTGGAGAACATCTTCTTCTCGATGACCGCGCGGAGCTTCTCGTAGCTGGTCCAGGAGGGGTTCTTGCCGTCGTGCTTGGCCCGGGCGCGTAGCACGAAATTGACCACCTCGTTGCGGAAGTCCTTGGGATTGCTGATTCCCGCCGGCTTCTCGATCTTCTCCAGTTCGTCGTTCAATGCTCCCCTGTCGAGGATTTCACCGGTATTGGGGTCGCGGAACTCCTGATCCTGGATCCAGAAGTCGGCGTAGGTGACGTAACGGTCGAAGATGTTCTGGCCGTACTCGGAATAGCTTTCGAGGTAGGCGGTCTGGATTTCCTTGCCGATGAATTCGGCGTAGCGCGGAGACAAGTATTCCTTCAGGAAGCGCAGGTAGCGCTCCTCGATTTCGGGGGGGTACTGTTCCTGCTCGATCTGCTGCTCGAGGACGTACATGAGGTGCACCGGGTTGGCGGCCACCTCCCGGTGATCGAAGTTGAATACCTTGGAGAGAATCTTGAAGGCGAAGCGGGTAGACAGGCCGGTCATGCCCTCGTCGACCCCGGCATAGTCCCGGTATTCCTGGTAGCTCTTGGCCTTGGGGTCGGTGTC
>DAORDK010000197.1:0-3796 GCA_035345935.1 Rhodocyclaceae bacterium
AACCCGCTTGAAAATCTCATTTCCGATCAGTCACCTGGAATGTGTTTCTTGAGAGAACTCACCTCGTATCAGGATTTCGCGCTCGCTTCCGCAATGCGGAGACGTAGAGAAGGCCGAGAGAAACGAGAGCCAGTGGCGTGGGCTCTGGCACAGAAGAAACATCGAATGTTCCGATGAAGTAGGTGTTTGCCGTGAAATGCGTCCCTCCCAATCCAAGATCAATCCAGTCTGCACCAGTGGTTAAGGTATAGCCCGCAAGGTTCGTATTGACACTGACGGATGACAGGACGCTTCCTATCGGTGAAAAATCAAGGTCGCTGAGTCGAAGTACGATGCCATCTTGCCAACCAGCTAGCTGGAGAAACCGGATCGAAAACTTGTTCCCATCTACATCCAACTTGAATGCAGAACTGTATTGATGTTGATCAGCGTTTCCATCTTGAACGACGAAGGGCGCATCCAATCCGTATCCAAAGATTCGTCCAAGGCCGTAACCCGTATCGATGGTTCGAATCATTGCTGCGTCAATTTGGTCGCCGACGAGCGTGGTGGGGCCGGCGTGTGCGGCGGTGGCGGTCAATAGCGCAAGTGCTAATAGTAAGTGTTTCATTTAATCTCCCTTGAAAGTACTGATTCATCTGTTCATCAGCCACCATGACAATGGTGCAATTCTCTCAAATCAGACCGCATGACGGTCACTTATGCAGACTTTCCTTAGTGGATATATCTGGATTTCCATATCTCGGCATTTTCGACAATGCGGTCTTTCAGACCCAGTTTGCCGACCTGGCTTTTCGGGAGCCTCCAGAGCTGCAGGGTCGGGTCCCAAACACCGCCAGCGTTCTTCACCCGTTGGCGCAGTTCGGTTTCGAGGTAGGCTATCCGGACCAGCGCGAGCCGCCGCTTCGCCGGCTTGGCTTCGACCAGTAGTTCCACCGTCGTGTAGCGGCGTCCCTCGGTCGCGTCCAGCCGATAGCGTACGCAGATCAGGCTGTCGCCAAAGCGGCCCTGCAGGCACTTGGTTCCGGGGGCGCCGGGGACGAGGCGCTTGACGACTGCGCCCTGGGCCGCAAGGGTGCCGGGTTGGGAAACAGGAGTGGGGGCGTTGCGGAGTCGGGGCATGAGCGGAGGCTCGGACAGCGGAAATGCTAACAGCTTATCCTTTAGTCATGGCCGCGACAACCCTCCTTATCCGTTTCGGGTACGACGAAGGGCTCTTGCGCCTACAGACGCCGCAGCCGCTCCGCCGCTTCTTCCAGGGTTTCGTCCCGCTTGGCGAAGCAGAAGCGCACCACCCGGTCGTCGTGGCCGTTGTGGTAGAAGGCGGATACGGGGATCACGGCGACGCCGACTTCCCGGGTGAGCCACTCGGAAAATTCCCTATCCGGCCGGTCGCTGATGGCGTCGTAGCGGGCGAGTTGGAAGTAGGTGCCGTGGCAGGGCAGCAACTCGAATGGGGTGGCGGCCAGCAATGCCGCGAAACGGTCGCGCTTTTGGCGGTAGAAATCGGCCAGCCCAAGGTAGCGGGCGGGGTCGGCCATGTATTCGGCGATGCCCAGCTGCGCCGGCGTATTCACCGTGAACACGTTGAACTGGTGCACCTTGCGGAATTCGGCGGTGAGGGCGGCGGGGGCGACGACGTAGCCGACCTTCCAGCCGGTGATGTGGTAGGTCTTGCCGAAAGACGAGACCACCAGGCTGCGGGCGGCCAGTTCCGGGTGGCGGCAAAGGCTTTCGTGGCGGCCGCCGAAGGCGATGTGTTCATAGACCTCGTCGCTGAGGACGACGATGCGGGTGTCGCGGACGAGGCCGGCCAGGGTGTCCAGGTCGGCGGCGGAAAGGAGGCTGCCGGTGGGATTGTGGGGGCTGTTGACCACGATCATCCGGGTGCGCGGGTTGATCAGGGAGGCGACGTGGTCCCAGTCCGGCCGGTAACCGGGGAAGGCAAGGCGGGATGGACGCACCCGACCGCCCACGGTTTCGATTGCCGGACCGTAGGAATCATAGACGGGCTCGAAGACGATGGCCTCGTCCCCGGGCCCGACGAAGGCCGCGATGGCGGTGAACAAGGCCTGCGTGGCGCCGGCGGTGACGGTGATCTCGCTTTCGGCGTCGTAGGCGGTGCCGTAGAGGGCGGCCACTTTGCCAGCGATGGCGTGGCGCAGTTCCGGCATCCCGGCCATGGGGGCGTACTGGTTGCGGCCGGCGGCCATGGCCCGGTGGACGGCGTCGAACAATGCCGGCTCGGCCTGGAAATCCGGAAAGCCCTGGGAGAGGTTCACCGCCCCGCATTCCGCCGCCAGGCGGGACATCACCGTGAAGATGGTGGTGCCCAAGGCGGGGAAGCGGGAGGGAACGGGAAAGGGAGCGGAGATCATGGCGACGCGAGCGGGGGCGACGACGCCCGGGTAAAGAGGGCGACCCGCCCCTGGCGAGGGCCGCTACTGCTTGACGAACACCACCTGGGAGGGCGTCGGCGCCGGGAATTCTGGCGCGCCAAGCGTTTCGCGGATGACCTTGTTGGTGTCGAAATAGACCTGCCAGTAGTGGTCGTTGTGGCAATACGGCCGCACGGCGAGGACCGGGCCGACCAGGTTGAATTCCAGGATTTCCACATCCACGGCCGGTGCGGCGAGGACGTTGGGAACGGCGGCGATGCGCTCCTTGAGGAGGGCGATGGCCCGGCCGCAGTCGGCGGCACCGGCCAGCTGGGCCTTGAGATCGACGCGGCGGTGGGGATTGACGCTGAAATTCTGGATGGTGTCGCCGAAAATCTTGCCGTTGCCCACCAGGGTCATGACGTTGTCCGGGGTGTTGATGGCCGAGGCGAAGAGCCCCACTTCCTTGACCGTACCGGTGATGCCGGCGACGGTGACGAAATCCCCCACTTTGATCGGCCGCAGGATGATGAGAAAGACCCCGCCGGCGAAGTTGGCCAGCAGCCCGGACCAGGCCATGCCGATGGCCACGCCGGCGGCGGCGAAGAGCGCGGCGAAGGTGGTGGTCTGGATGCCGAAGTAGCCGAGGATGCCGACCACCAGCAGGATGTTCAGGGTGACGTTGATCACCGTTCCCAGGTAGCGCATCACCGTGGCGTCCACCTTCTGCCGCTCCAGAGTCGACTGCACGGCCTGGCCGACCAGGCCGATCAGCCAGCGGCCGATGACCCAGAAGGCGATGGCGGCGAGGATCTTGACCCCCAGGTCGGTGGCGTATTGCAGGGCGATTTCCTGCCAGCGGGTGATGTCGGACTGATTCATGGCCTTCTCCTTTGAGCGGGTTGCGCGGCCGCCGTGACGGCGGCATGGCGGCAATCTACGCCTTGGGGCCGCCGCCGGCAAGCGTGGCGAAGGGGCGGGAATGTGCCAGAATCCGGCCATGAAGATCGACGGCGTCCCCACCCGCAGCCTCAGAGCCCATCCGGCCCTGGGGGTTTTCGACATCATCGACCAGACCCGCCTGCCCCACGGCCTGCACTGGGTGCGGGTGGCCAACCGCGCCGCTGCCGCCCACGCCATCCGCGCCATGCAGGTCCGCGGTGCGCCCCTCATTGGCGTCACCGCCGCCTACGGCCTGGCCGTGGCCCTCGGGGTCGATGCCAGCAACGCGGCCCTCGACCAGGCCATCGTCCTGTTGGGCAAGACCCGCCCGACGGCAGTGAATCTGCACTGGGCGCTGGTCCGCATGGGCGAGCGCCTGCGCCCCCTGCCCCCGGCCGAGCGCGCCGCCGCGGCCTGGGCTGAGGCCGCCGCCATCGAGGAGGAAGACGTGGCCCAGAACCGGGCCATCGGCGAGC
>DAORDK010000198.1:0-3722 GCA_035345935.1 Rhodocyclaceae bacterium
AGAGCGTCGAAAGGCTAAAGATACTAGCACAAGCTTTCATGAAGCTTGCAGCCTGAATTCATAATTATCCCCCTCTGGGAGCGAACAGAATGCGATGCAGCAAGGGCTCGAGGCACAAAATCGCCCCCACCAGACCGCCCACCGCCGCAAGCCAAAATCCCGCGACTCCCAAAGGCGGATCTCCTCGGTACGCCAGCCAGGCTCCGCCACCGAGACCGAGACCCCAGAAGCAGCCGATCTGGACCACCATAGGCAGAAAAGTGACCCGACAGGCCCGCAATGCATGGCTGGAGACCGTCTGTAGAGCGTCGAAGAACTGGTAACAGACAATGTAGGGAATCAGCGCCAAGGCGACCCGTCGGACAGCCAAGCTGTCGGTATAGGCGGCGACCACCGGGTCGGCAAAGAACCAAAGACTCGCAGCGGCCAACACGGCAAGCCCGGCACCTAGGGATAGTCCTGCGAGAACGGCGACGCGGGCGGCCGGCAGGTCCCTGGCCCCCATGGCCTGACCGACGGCTGCCAGGGTAGCGAGGGAAATGGAGAGCGGGAGCATGTAACAGAGGGTCGCCAGATTGGCGACGATGCGGTGTCCGGCCACGATCTCGGCCCCCAGCGGCGCGATGAACAGCGCGATGAGGGTGAATGCCGTAATCTCCACCAGATTGGAGAACCCCATGGGCAAGCCGAGGCGCAGCAATTCGCGCCAGCGGGCCCAGTCCGGCCCCCGCCAAACGCGCAGGGGTCGATAGCGCTGCCCCAGGGGTCCGAAATGGAGATAGGCCATCCCTGCCGCGCAGGCACTCCAGCCGATAGTGATATTGGACACTGCACAACCCACCACGCCGAGCGGGCGGCCGAGCCAATCCTGGAGCGCGAATCCCCACGCCAGCACGGCATGCAGCGCCAAACTGACCAAGCCGATGACCATCAACACCCGCGGTCTTCCGAGGGCGTTGCAGAACCCGTAAAAGGTCCGATAGCAGAGCGCAGCCGGCAAGCCCCATGCCAGCAATCCCAGGTAAGCCCGGACCCGCATTTCGATCTCCGGGTCCATGGTCACCAGGCCCAGCAGCGGATCAGGCATGGTGAGAAAGGCGATCCCGGGCACACTCAGCACCAGGGCGATCCAGAAACCCTGCTGCAGGACGCCGGCGATCTCATCGTCCCTACGGGCGCCGCGGAGGTGGGCAACCACCGGTGCCACCGCCTGAAGGATTCCGGCCAGAGCAAAGATCACCGACACGTGGAGTCCGCCACCGATGGCCACGGCGGCGAGGTCGGCCGCACCGGCGTGGCCCAGGACGGCGGTGTCGACCAGCATCATGCCGATGGACGACAGTTGCGCCACCAAAATGGGCGAAGCATGGGCCAAGAGCCCGCGGGCGACGGCAGGCCATGCCGGGGATGGGGAACGCTGGCCTGGGCTCACGCCGTTTCTTCTCCGGAACGCGGACTTAGCCAGGCGGGAACCCGGAATGCCAGACGCGAATCTCGCCGGGGAACCGTGGAACAATTCACTACCAGTCTAAGACGAAAGTGATAGATTGCCCGGAATGAGAGGTAAGGGGGCATCGATGAAGCCTAACATGTTTCGACTCGGGGTCTTCGCCACCCTGTGGCTGGTCGGCGAGGCCAGCGCAGCGGGTTTCGGCGAGATTTCACTGTTGTCGCGCATCGGCGAACCGCTGCGGGCCGAAATCGCCATTGTGGGCGAAGACCCGGAAATCGGAACCGCCTGTTTTCGCCTTGCCCCAATCAAGAATTCCGATCTCCCGGTGATCACCGCGGCGCGGCCCCGTCTGGTGCGCGTTGGGGAAGGCTATCGATTGATTCTGGTCGGCCACAAGCCGGTTTTCGACCCGGCCTTCGTCATCGCCCTGCGGGCCGATTGTGGAGTCGAGCTCCAACGGGACTACGTCCTGATGCCCGCTGCGCCACGGGCTTCCGACGATGAGACCGAGCAGCCGATCCGCCCCCCCACGATTCCCCGGGAAGGCACTCGCCGCAGCGTCGCGGTTTATGACGGCGACACCCTCGAAACCATTGCCGAATCCCTCGCTGCGGGCAACCCGTCGCGCCAGAAACGACTCCTCGCCGGTCTGCGCCGGGCCAATCCTGAACTGGAAAGCGATACCCCCCTGGAGCCAGGCACTCGCGTACGACTGCCGGAGCGGCCGCGGCGACCTGCGACTCCAAGCCCACAGCCAACCCGAACCGAAACCGCCCAGCCGCCACCGGCTCCTCGGCAGCCCGCTCCCTCCCCATCTTCCGCCCCACCGCAAGCCGCCGGCGATCGACTGGTCCTCGGAGCCCCGCCGGAGGAGTTCAGACCCGGCGAGAAACCAGGCAGCCTCAAGGCTGTCCTGCCTGAGGTTGAGGCGCGAATCCTCAAAATGGAGACCACGCTGGGTCTCCTCAATCAGCAGGTGGACAAGCTGAACCAGGCGGTGAATCTGGCGACCGAGGCCCTGGCCCTGCAGCAGCAGCTTCAGATGGCCCAGGCATTGCAAAACCCGCCGCCGACCCCGGCACCCGCCATACCGCTTCCCGCGCAAGCGACGCCGCTTCCCCAGTCGCGCACCGACCAGTGGGTCGAGTTGCTGCTCAGCGCGCTCGTCGGAGGAATTCTGGCCTCCTACGGTGCCCATTTCCTCTCGCGCCGACGCCAGCGCGAGACCGACGAACTTCCCCGGCCCATCCCCCGCGAGCCGGCAAAGGCCCCGCACCTGCCGTCGGCATTCGATACGGTATCGGCGCCCCCCGTAGCCCCTCCGGTTCCCTTCCCCCGTGCAGAACCGTCGGCTTCGCCCTCCCGTCCGCTGGAATCCGTCGATCTGGAGCTGGACGACGCACCCCGTGCCCAGGACCTAGACCTGGCCATTTCCACGCCGCCGCCGGTCTCCGATATGGTGGTGGACGAAAGCGAATCCGCCCTGCAACTCGCCGAAATCATGCTTTCCTTCGGCCGTTTGCGAGGTGCCGCAGACAGCCTCGCGACGTTCATCGAGCACCGGGCGCCGGACCGCATCGAGCCTTGGTTGATGCTGATCAATCTCTACCGCCGCGGCGACATGCAGGACGAGTACGAATCCTTGCGCGCACGCCTGAAAGCCCGGTTCAATTTCCGGGTTCCCGAATGGCAGCTTTCAGAAACGCCGATTTCCGGGCTCAAATCGCTCGAAGACTACGCCCATATCGTCCGACGCCTTGGCCAGACCTGGGGAACCCAGTCGTGCCTGGATTATCTGACCGGTCTGGTCAAAGACGACCGCCAGGGACAGCGAGCCGGATTTCCGCTTGAAGTGGTCGAAGAAATCGCCCTGCTCATGCGCTTGCTCGAAGACGGCTACGGTTGCCTGCGCCGGGATGCCCAGAGCCTGCCCCAGGCGGCCTGAGCGCGCCAGCGGAGGTTCACACCGGATTCTCGATTTCGACAAAGCTGCACTCGATACCGAACGCATCCTGCAAATGCTCGCCCAGGGCTTGCACCCCGTAACGCTCGCTGGCGTGGTGGCCGCAGGCCAGGTAAGGAACGCCACTCTCCCGGGCAAGATGGACCGTCGGCTCGGAAATTTCGCCGGAGACAAAGAGGTCCGCGCCGAGGGCAATGGCGGATTCGAAGAAGCCCTGGGCCGCCCCGGTACACCAGGCTACGCGCCCTACCCGACGTCCTGCGTCGCCGATCAGCATCGGTTCCCGCGCCACCGCTGCCCGCAGAC
>DAORDK010000199.1:0-3601 GCA_035345935.1 Rhodocyclaceae bacterium
GGGAGGGATGGGCCTCGGGCTGAATGATTCGCCGCTCATCGCGACGATTGCGCCCCTGGGCGCGGAAGACGGCCGAGCACTCGCGACGCTGGCACATCAATACGTCGTGCCCGGTGTGGCGCCGAATGTGTACTTCAAGCTGGTGTGGGACGCGCTGCAGCCGGGGGGCGAGTACCTGAAGTTCGAGACTGTTTGGATAAGAGACGAGATGCTGCTGCCTTTGCTGGAGCGGCTCGAATCGGAGGGTGAGGCGCGACTTTGTGCGACTGGACGCATGGAGCGTCGGACGCGCGACATCCTTCGCAATGCCTATGTCGCGCGGGCCGAAGATCGCGGCAACGCGTCCCCTTGGAGCGACTACGTCAAGCGCGTTGCGCGCATCTGCCCGAACGCTGACGAACTGAGCCTCTGGCCGCGCTACGTTCAATGAGTAGGCTTAATCGGTCGCGCCAGGTCGCCAAGCAATCGTTGCCCACTGCTACGCCTGAAATTCAAAGCGCAACGTTTCAATGTTTCCAACCTATCCGACGTCCCCCCATTTTCAGTAGCAGAGGACTCTAGAGTCCGGGGTTAATTTACCGGAATTCATGGGCATTCTGAGCTGGAAAGTACCGTCCGATATCTCGGCAATGAGGTTGATGACGCGCTGAAAATCTCCAGGCAGACTGAAATCTAGCCACCACGCCATACGGCCGCCGGGGAAATACCGTGTGACCGCTTTCTGGCAGCATGTCAGAGGCGTACTTTCGCCCTGAGCGAACCTTTGTGCGCTCCCCAAAGTTGTCGTGCATCGGGCAGTTCTTACCGGAAACCAGCCACATCGCCCAGCACCGGTACGCAACATATTGGTCGCGGTGCAACAGGAGCGAGCCTGCCGGTGGGAAACGCCAAGCCGAGGATCGCGGCTCGTCACCCCAAAAGAAAGGACCCGCCGTAGCGGGCCCGCTCTCTCTTATTCCGGTAAACGGTACCCAGGATCTGCGACCTCTAGTTCCGGCTCAGCGAGTTGCGGCGTCGCGCCCAGAGCAGCAGGGGCAGCGCCAGACCGATCAGTGGTAGTGGACCGGGCTCGGGCACCTCAGCACCCTGAGCTACGCGTAGCGACTGTTGGACGACACAGCAGAAATCGAAAACTTGCGGGTCGCCGATATCGCCAAAATTGCCGTTGGTGCCTGAGATGCCTCCGGCGCTGCTGGTGAGCCCGCCCTGAGTGTCGGCGAGGCTGTCGATGGACCATGTGTACGTGAAGCTCTGATCGGACACCAAGCCTAGATAGTAGACCTCGCTCGCGAGTAGAGTCAGCGAGAACAGCGGCGAGTCGTACCACTGGTTAACGCCTCCCGCGGCCCCTACGGCAATCAGCGGGCTCAGGTACAGGCGAACCGCAGCATCGTCGAAAATCGCGAACTGGACGTTGCCAGCGGCTTCCTGTCGGCCGAATGTCCCAAACTGGTTGATCGTGACGTCGGACCCGCCCACTTCCAGGCGCGTGAGAATCCCACCCGGATAACCGGAAGTGGCGGGACCGCGCGTTTCCTCAGTCACGGTACCCGTAGGCGTATTGTCGTGAATGATTCCCGCCCCGGCGCTCGACGCCCACATTGCAGTGCTGCACAGCGCTGCGCACCACAGATTTCGAAATTTCATGTCGCACCTCAAGTGTCTTCCCCCAGCCGGGGTATGCCCGATCACCAGCAATGTATGTGCCATTCAATGTTTTCAACGAGTTGTGCGGTGAGCCCTCCCCGTTCGTTGCGGGACCGTAAGATTTTCCGACAATAGCCCGGCCTGTCTCTCCGCATTTCGAGGTCTTTTGTGGCGTGGGCGGCCACGGCGTGGATTGTTCGGCGGGAGCGATGCTAGTAGGTCCCGTAAACGGACGGGGCACGTGCATAGGCTGCCACCTTGACCGCATCCCCCATCAAGACCGGGTGAGTAAGGCCATCGACCCCGCCTTACTCGCCCGGCCATCGCGCTTCGATCTGCTGCTCGCACAGGCCATTGAGATTGGGGTTCCTGTCGAAAATCTTGGAGCGATACCGGTATGGCACGTTGTACGCGTCAAGTTGTTCAAATGCAGATTAGGTAGCTGGTTGTCCATAGAGCTGGCAGCGACACGGAGGGCGTAACGCGAAGCCAATGGCTACGCAATTCACCCAGTTGAAATACCTGGACGGCATGTAGTCGGAGCATTTCCGCTGGATTCAGGCCCAATTCCCGGGGTCGGCAACGGCCGATCAAGAGCCAGTTCCAACTCCCTTCTCGTGTCCCTTGTCACCAATTCTTCACCCACCACACCCAATATTTCGATAATATTCGAATCATGGAAACATTAACCGCCGCCGAACTCCTCGCCGCCCTCGGGCACGAATCCCGCCTTTCCATCTTCCGCCAGCTGGTGGAAGCCGGCCCCGCGGGCGTGACGGCCAGCGCCATCGGAGAAGGTCTGGCCATGGCACCCGCTACGCTTTCCTTCCACCTGGCGCACTTGAGCCGGGTGGGGCTGATCCAGGGCCGCAAGGAGGGGCGCTTCATCCGCTACGCCACCGACTACGCCGCCATGGACGAACTGCTGGCCTTCCTCACCCGCAATTGCTGCCAGGGCAGCGGCGAATGCCTGCCCAAGACCCGGGCTGCCGACACCGTCGCCAAGCGCCGGGGCAGCCTCCAGAAAACCGCTTCCCGCCCGGGAATTCCTTCCGAAACCGAAACGCCATGATCCCCACCGTCCTCGTCCTGTGCACAGGCAACTCCTGCCGCTCCCAGATGGGAGAGGCCATCCTCAACCACGACCTGGCCGGCCGGGTGAAGGCGGTTTCCGCCGGCACCCGCCCCCAGCCCAAGGTAGCCGACGGCGCCATCGAAGCGCTGAAGCTGGCCGGCCTGCCCACGGAAGGCCTCTTCCCCAAGGACGTGGATACCTTGCTCGACACCCCCATCGACCTGGTGGTCAGCGTCTGCGACAACGCCCGCGAGACCTGCCCGGTCTTCCCACGGCCGGTGCAGCGCATCCACGTCCCCTTCCACGATCCCCACGGGGAGCCGCTGGAAAGCTTCGTCACCGTGCGCGACGACATCCGCACGCGGCTGGTGGCCGCGGTGCGCGAAGCACTCGCTCTGTGAGGCTCCGCCATGACCGCCCAATGTGAAATCGCCATCAAGGCCGAAGCCGGCGTCCCCATGAGCGTCTTCGAGCGCTACCTGACCCTGTGGGTCTTCCTCTGCATCGTCGCCGGCATCGTCCTCGGCCAGGTGGCCCCGGAGCCGGTCCAGGCCATCGGCCGCCTGGAGGTGGCCCGGGTCAATCTGCCGGTGGGCCTGCTCATCTGGGTGATGATCATCCCCATGCTGGTCAAGGTGGATTTCGGCGCCCTGCACGAGGTGAGGCAGCACGTCCGCGGCATCGCCGTCACCCTGTTCGTGAACTGGCTGGTGAAGCCCTTTTCCATGGCCTTCCTGGCCTGGCTATTCGTGCGCAACCTGTTCGCCCCCCTGCTCCCGGCCGAGCAGCTGGACAGCTACGTCGCCGGCCTCATCCTGCTGGCGGCGGCGCCCTGCACGGCCATGGTCTTCGTCTGGAGCCGGCTCTCCAACGGCGACC
>DAORDK010000200.1:0-3587 GCA_035345935.1 Rhodocyclaceae bacterium
ACATGGCGACGAACCACTGGTCCGTGAGCATGGGCTCGATGACCACGCCGGTGCGATCGCCACGGGGTACCTTGAGCTTGTGCTTGTCAGTCTTTTCCAGGATGCCAAGGGCTTCCAGGTCGGCGACGACGGCCTTACGCGCATCGAACCGGTCCAGGCCCCGGTATTTCTCGGGGGCATTGTCGTTGACCGTGCCGTCCAGGGCGAGAATGGAAATCATCGGCAGGCCATGGCGCTGGCCCACGGCATAGTCGTTAAAGTCGTGGGCCGGGGTAACCTTCACGCAGCCGGTGCCGAATTCGAGATCGACGTAGCTGTCGGCGATGATGGGAATCTCGCGGTCGGTAAGTGGCAGCTTGACCGTCTTGCCGATCATGGCCTTGTAACGTTCGTCTTCCGGATGCACCATCACAGCGGTGTCGCCGAGCATGGTTTCGGGACGGGTGGTGGCTACCGTCAAACTGCCCGAGCCATCGGCCAGCGGGTAGCGGATGTGCCACAGGAAGCCGTCTTCTTCTTCCTGAACCACTTCCAGGTCGGAAACGGCGGTGTGCAGCTTCGGGTCCCAGTTGACCAGGCGCTTGCCGCGGTAGATCAGGCCTTCTTCGTAGAGGCGGACGAAGGTTTCGGTGACGACCTTGTTGAGGCCGGCATCCATGGTGAAGCGCTCGCGGGTCCAGTCCGGGCTGGTGCCCAGGCGTCGCATCTGGCGGGTGATGGTGCCGCCGGAGTATTCCTTCCATTCCCAGACCTTCTCCAGGAATTTCTCGCGGCCGAGGTCATGGCGGGAGATGCCCTGGCCGTCCAACTGGCGCTCGACGACGATCTGGGTGGCGATGCCGGCGTGGTCGGTGCCGGGCTGCCACAGGGTGTTGTGGCCCCGCATGCGGTAGTAGCGGGTCAAGGCGTCCATCAAGGTCTGGTTGAAGCCGTGGCCCATGTGCAGAGTGCCGGTGACATTGGGTGGCGGCAGGAGGATGCAGAAGGCGTCGCTGGCGGGCTTCGCGGTGTCCAGACCGGCGGCGAAATAACCCTTGGATTCCCAGTCGGGATACCAGCGGCGCTCGATGTCCGCGGGTTCGAAAGCTTTGGCGAGTTCCATGGCCTTGGGGAAAAACGGAAAACCGCAAATTATACCGGCAAGGGCCAGCTCCCTTGCGCGAACTCAGCGGTCTTTGCGAGCGGTGAATTCGGCCAGGGCCGCGCGGGTCGTTTCCTCGATTCCCCTGCGAAGGTCCGCGGTCAGGTTGACGAGCGCAGTATTGAGCGCTGCCTGGACAAGGTTAGGCAGTTCCGCGTCCAGGCGTTGCCGCAGGCTGGCGGCGAGCTCGGCGGCAAGGGGAGACGTCTGTTCGGTCGCCGGATGGCCGGCGGAAGCGGGCTGTTCGGGCGGGAGCGATTCGTCCAGAAGCGGAACCTCGTCGTCTCCGACCACGTCGGTCAGCACAGGAATATCTTCGGCCTCCGGCTGCGCCGGACGGCGGCGATTCATGAGGGCGTCGGCTCGAGCGAAGACCCGGCTGGGCGGGGCGATGCCGTCGAACTCGTCCATCAGGAGTTCCCCAGATCGAAGAACTGAACGGGAATACCCTGCTCCTTGTAGTACCGGGCACGTTGCCGGCCGGCACTGCGTTCTGATTCCTCTTCACCGACCACTTCGATCACACTTTCGAAGCGAGTGAGCCCAGGGGGGACATCCTGGCTCAGATTCATCAGGCGCTGGTGCCCGGAAGGCGTGTCCAGGGTGCTGGCGATGAGGACCGGCGTTTCAGGGGCGAGGGGAGAGTCTGCACGGCAGTGGGGAATAAAACTCAAGGCACTCTGGGTCCACAGAAGCCGGTCCAATTCTGCAGCGGACTCGCCGTCCGGCGCATAGACGAGGACAGGTTTTCTCTGTCCCCAGGCTTTCCCGACCAGAGAGCAGGCGGCGGCCAGCTTGTCCCGGGCTCCGTGAAAGAAGAAGACCTGGGTCACGGCTGGCGCGTCAGTCGAGTTTCCCTGAACGGGCAAGCAGATAATGGGTGAGGAGAGGTACGGGACGACCGGTTGCTCCCTTATCGCTGCCAGATCGGTAGGCGGTTCCGGCCACGTCCAGATGTGCCCAGTCGTACTTCTTGGCGAATCGGGACAGGAAGCAGGCTGCAGTGATCGAGCCGCCCCAGCGGCCGCCAATATTGGCCATGTCTGCAAAGGGGCTCTTCAGGAGCTCCTGATAGTCGTCCCAAAGCGGCATGTGCCACGCGCGATCATGGGCGGAATCGCCGGCATCCAGAAGCTCCCGCGCCAAACTATCGCGACTGGCGTAGAGTCCGCTCGCCACGTGGCCCAGCGCGACCACACAGGCGCCGGTCAAGGTGGCGACGTCGATGACCGTATCGGGATCGAAGCGCTCGGCATAGGTCAAGGCATCGCAGAGGATCAGCCGTCCCTCGGCGTCGGTGTTGAGAATTTCTATGGTCTGGCCCGACATCGAGGTGACGATGTCCCCCGGACGGCTGGCGCTGCCGCCGGGCATGTTCTCGACGGCTGGGACGATCACGGTCACATTGAGCGGCAGTTTCATGCGGGAGACGGCGAGCAGTGTCCCCAGCACCGCGGCAGCACCGCACATGTCGAATTTCATTTCGTCCATCTCGGCTGCCGGTTTAAGGGAGATGCCGCCGGTGTCGAAAGTCACACCTTTGCCGACCAAGATGACCGGCTTGTCGGCTGTCTTGCCCCCCCGATAGCTCAGAATGATGAGCTTGGGAGGCTGGTGCGAGCCCCGCGCGACCGCGAGCAGAGAGTTCATGCCCAAGGTCTCCATTTCCGCCGCGTCCAGGACCTCGCAGGCCAGTCCGTGCTCTTTTGCCAGAGTGCTGGCCTGATCGGCGAGCCAAGTCGGGTGACAGACGTTGGGCGGGGTATTCCCCAGATTGCGGGCGAGGAAGCAGCCCTCAGCGATCGCAAGCCCCTGGGCGAGGGCCTCCTCGGCCCGGTTCAACTCGTTGCGCCGCTCTACTGCCAGAGTGAGTTTGCGGAGCGGCCGGCGAACTTCGTCCTTGCGGCTCTTGTAATGATCAAAGCGGTAAGTCGTCTCCAGGGCGGCAAGGGTGGATTGGCGCACGCGCCACGCAATGCTGCGCTTCTTGACGGCGATTTCGGTGAGGAACAAGGATGCGTCGAATGCCCCGGTCTCATTCAGCGTCTTGACGGCGGTCCGCACGGCGGCAGCGAATTCCTTTTCGCGGAATTCCTTCTCCTTGCCCAAGCCGACGAGGAGTACCCGATCGCAGAGGGTTCCCGGAACATTGTGCAGGAGGAGGGTGGATCCTGCCTTGCCTTCCATGTCACCCCGGCGCAGGAGGTCGGACAGGAAACCGCTGGCGGCCTTATCGAGCAGTTCGGCTGGCAGGGTGAGTTTTCGCGGCTCGAAGACGCCGACGACGACACAGGCGCTGCGCTGCTTTTCCGGGCTCCCGCTTTTTATGCTAAATTCCACTTGCCGCTCCTGATGACGCAAATTCAAGTAATCAGGGGATTATCCCCGTATTTTTTCAGTTTCGTCAAAGCATGATATTCGAGCGCGCCGCCCGGCGCGAATTCGC
>DAORDK010000201.1:0-3560 GCA_035345935.1 Rhodocyclaceae bacterium
TGGGGAATGGTGCTGCCAATAGCCTGAGCGGAGGCGCCGGCAAGGACACGATGATCGGCGGTGCGGGGAATGACACCTACCTCATTGACAATCCAGCCGACGTGGTTCGAGAAAACGCGAACGAGGGTATGGACAGCGTTCTCTCGTCGGTGAGCTATGGCTTGGCGAACAATGTGGAGAATCTTACCCTTACCGGTACGGCCGCCATTCGTGGCGTCGGCAATGCCCTGGCCAATGTTCTGAAAGGGAATGGCGCCGCCAACACACTCGACGGAGGACCCGGAGCCGATACGCTGATGGGGGGCGCCGGCAACGACGCCTACTTCGTCGATCATGCTGCTGATGTGCTTGTCGAGAGCATGGGCGGAGGGATCGACCTCGTCTACTCGAGCGTCACTTACACGCTTGCCGCGAACGTCGAGAACCTGATCTTGGTCGGAACGGGTGGCATCATCAACGGCAGCGGTAACGCTCTCGCCAACGTGCTCACCGGCGATGGCGGCAGCAACATTCTCAACGGGGGCGCCGGGGCTGACACGCTGATCGGTGGAGCGGGCAACGACAGCTACGTGGTGGACGACATCCGCGATGTCGTAGCCGAAGATTCGAACGGCGGTACGGATCTGGTGCGATCGAGCGTCAGCTACACACTGAGCAACAACGTCGAGAACCTGAGCTTGACCGGCACAGCCGCAATCAATGGAACGGGCAACACCCTGGCCAACACGCTTACCGGGAACAGCGGAGACAATGTCCTGGTGGGTGGCGCGGGCGCCGATATCCTGATCGGTGGTGCAGGCAACGATACCTATGTCGTCGACAACACTTCTGACGTGGTCATCGAAGGCTCTGGTGCCGGTATCGATCTCGTCGAGTCGAGCGTAACGCACACGCTTGCCGCTAACGTCGAGAACCTGGCCTTGGTCGGAATGGGCGCCATCAACGGCAGCGGCAACGATCTGGCCAATCTCCTGATCGGCAACAGCGCGGCCAACACGCTCGCGGGCGGTACGGGTGCCGACACGATGAAGGGACGTGCCGGAGACGATACCTATGTCGTCGATCACCTCGGTGATCTGGTGGCAGAAGAGGAAGGTGGCGGAATCGATGTGGTTCAGTCCGGAATCACCTACGCACTGCCAGCCGAAGTCGAGATCCTGATGCTGACCGGCAGCTCGGCGCTCGACGGCACCGGCAACGTTCAGGCGAACCTGCTGCGCGGCAATACCGGCAACAACGTTCTCCAAGGGTTCCTTGGCAACGATGTTCTCGAAGGCGGCTCCGGCAACGACCGGTTGACGATCATCGCCGGCAGTGCTCTCTTCAATGCGGGTGAGGGGACCGACACCCTTGCCGGCTGTGCCGAGGCCGAGATGTTCATCGGCGGACCCGACAACGACACCATCACCAGCGGTGCCGGCAACGACATCATCTGCTTCAACACGGGTGACGGTCAGGACACCGTTGTCACGGGTGGTACCGGCGGCGATACCCTCTCGCTCGGCGGCGCCTTCGCCTACAGCGAACTCACCCTCAGCAAATCGTCAAGCGATCTGGTGCTCGCGATGGGACCGATCGAACGGATCACCTTCAAAGACTGGTATGCTGCCACGCCATCCCGGCCAGTGGTCAACCTTCAGGTGATTGCCGAAGCCATGACCGGCTTCAATGCCGGTGGCAGCGACCCGCTGCTCGACCAGAAAGTGGAGAATTTCGACTTCGGCGGGCTGGTGGGTGCCTACGACGCTGCCCGCGGCGCGCTCCCGACCCTGACCAACTGGGCGCTGACCAACGCCCTCGCCCGCTTCCAGATGGCCGGGTCGGATACTGCGGCTCTGGGTGGCGATCTCGCCTACCACTACGGGAAGGCTGGCACCCTCGCTGGAATCGGACTGACCGCGGCCCAGGAGGTCATCGGCAATGCCAGCTTCGGCCGCCAGGCGCAAACCCTGCAAGCCCTCGACATTCTGGAGAAAGGGAGCATACGGTTGAGTTGAGCCCCTGGCGCACATCCCCCGATCAAGCCCAAGGGCCCGGTCGGGGGTGTCGCCGGCGGGCCCGCATCGTCGAGCAGTTCCGAACCTGGACCCGCACCCCGAGAGCCAACCCTGCTTGCCCCCGTCACCTTGTGCCGCTTGATCGATTCCATATGTCATCGAGAATCCTCTCCCGCCTGAAGACCGCCATGCTCGCCAACGACCCGCGCCCGCTGGACTTCTACCCGCCGATCGTCAAGCTGACCGAGGCGCCACCCAGCCCGCTTGCGCGCAGTGTGTTGTACGCCCTGATCGGGCTTTTTCTGGCGATCCTTCTCTGGGCCCTGATCGGCCGACTCGACATCGTTGCCGTGGCTGACGGCAAGCTCATTCCGCAAAGCTACCTCAAGATCGTTCAGCCGGCCGAAGCTGGCATCGTCAAGGAGATCCTCGTGCGCGAAGGCGAGCACGTGCGCGCCGGCCAGGTTCTGTTGCGCATGGACGCGCTGATCAGCGAGGCCGATACCCAGTCGATCGAAGCCGACTATCGACGCAAGAAAGCGACCCTGGCCCGCATCGACGCCGAACTGTCGGGACAGGCGTTCTTACCCGGCGGCGACACTCCAGCCGACCTCGCCCGCGAGATCGGCGCTCAATACCAGGCCAACCGCGCCGCGCGGGAAGCGGCTTTGGCCGAGGAGCGCAGCCGACTGGTGCGCTACCGCCATGATCTCGCTTCGGCCGAGCAGATCAAGGCCAAACTGCTCGCAACCCTGCCGCACTATCAAGCCCAGGAAAATGCCTTCGACAAGCTCGTGCGAGACGGCTTTGCCGGCAGCCTCATGGCCAGCGACAAGAAGCGCGAACGCATCGAGAAAGACCAGGAGCTACGCAACCAGATGCATCTCATCGAATCGAACCGGGCTTACGTCGTCCAGTCAGAGAAGCGTCTGGCCCAGATCGACTCGGACTACCGTCGTCAGTTGTTCAGCGAACGCCATGAAACCCAGGCCCAGGCCGACAAACTGGCCCAGGAACTGACCAAGCAGACCCACCGAAAATCGCTCCTCGAACTAAAGGCCGCCCATGACAGTGTCGTCAAGGACCTGGCCACGCACACCGCTGGCACGGTGGTCCAGCCGGGGACAGTCCTGCTGACCATGGTCCCGCGCGATGATCGGTTGCGTGCGGAAGTCTGGGTCAGCAATGACGATATCGGTTTTGTGCGTCAGGGACAGCCGGCCAAGCTCAAGTTTGCTGCCTACCCGTTCCAGAAATACGGTCTGATCGAAGGGCGCGTCGAGCATGTCAGCGCCGATTCGGCGGATAACACCCCTCATGCGGCGGCCAACAGTCCTTCAGCCGGCGAGGCCAACCCCCAAGGTGTTCGCCTTCTGGCGTACAAGGCCTTGATCGGATTGCCGCGGAGCTATCTGGAACTGGATGGCGAACGCTTTGCCTTGGGGGTCGGCATGCAGACCAGCGCTGAAATCATGCTCGGAACGCGCACCGTCATGGAGTATCTGCTCTCGCCGGTACGCAAGGCCTGGCATGAGGCCGGCCGGGAGCGTTGAGGGCAAGGCT
>DAORDK010000202.1:0-3554 GCA_035345935.1 Rhodocyclaceae bacterium
CCGGCAGCCCGCAAGATTCTCGACGAAAAAGGCATTGCTGCAGCTGACGTGGCCGGCACCGGCCGCGGGGGCCGCGTCACCAAGGAAGACGCCGTTGGTGCCCAGAAGCCGGCCGCACCGGCAGCTGGCCCGGTCGCTGCGCCCGCCGCCGTTGCGGCTGCCCTACCGACTCCGGCCACCGGTGTGGACGTCCAGGCTTCGCGGACCGAGCAGCGGGTTCCCATGTCCCGGCTGCGTTCCCGGATTGCCGAGCGTCTGGTCCAGTCTCAATCCACCAACGCCATCCTGACCACCTTCAACGAGGTGAACATGGGACCGATCATGGCGCTCCGCAAGCAATATGCCGAAAAGTTCGAAAAGACCCACGGCGTGCGCCTGGGGTTCATGGGCTTCTTCGTCAAGGCGGCCTGTGCGGCGCTGCAAAAGTTCCCCATCCTCAACGCGTCGGTGGACGGCAACGACATCGTCTACCATGGCTTCATCGACATCGGCATTGCCGTCGGGTCGCCGCGCGGTCTGGTCGTTCCCATCCTGCGCAACGCGGACCAGATGACCGTTGCCGAGGTGGAGAAGAAGATCGCCGAGTTCGGCAACAAGGCCAAGGATGGCAAGCTGTCCATCGAGGAACTGACCGGCGGCACTTTCTCCATCTCCAACGGTGGCGTATTCGGTTCCATGCTGTCGACCCCGATCATCAACCCGCCCCAGTCGGCCATCCTCGGCATTCATGCCACCAAGGATCGTGCCGTGGTCGAAAACGGCCAAGTGGTGGTGCGTCCGATCAACTATCTCGCCATGTCCTACGATCACCGCATCATCGACGGCCGCGAAGCCGTGCTCGGTCTGGTGACCATGAAGGAAGCCCTGGAAGATCCGACCCGGCTGCTGCTGGGCGTTTGATGCGGTGAAACGCGATTTGTGAAATGTAGTGGAAGGACGAAGGTCGCCTGTTCCGACGCTTCGCCCTCCACGTTTCACCCTTCACTGAGGAGAAGACAATGTCCAAACAATTCGACGTCCTCGTCATCGGCGGTGGACCCGGCGGTTACGTGGCCGCGATTCGCGCGGCTCAGCTCGGCCTGTCCACCGCTTGCTGCGAATCCAATCCCTATGCCGATCCCAAGGGCGAGCCCCGCCTGGGCGGGACCTGCCTGAACGTCGGTTGCGTTCCGTCCAAGGCCCTGCTGCGCTCGTCCGAACTGTACGAGGAAGCGCATCATTCCTTTGCCGTCCATGGCATCAGCGCCAAGGGTGTCGCCATCGACGTGCCGACCATGGTCGGTCGCAAGAATACCATCGTCAATCAACTGACCGGGGGCATTCGCGGCCTGTTCAAGAAGAACAAGGTCACCGCCCTCAATGGCCACGGCAGCTTTGTCGGCAAGGAAGGCGAGCTTTACAAGGTCAAGGTCGGTGCGGAAGAAGTGCTGGCCAAGCACGTCATCGTCGCCACCGGGTCCAAGCCGCGTCATCTGCCTGGCATTCCGGTGGATAACAAGGTCATCTGCGACAACGAGGGGGCACTGGATTTCACGGCAGTGCCCAAGCGTCTGGGGGTCATCGGCGCTGGCGTCATCGGCCTCGAGCTCGGATCCGTCTGGCGCCGGCTAGGAGCCGAAGTCACCGTTCTGGAAGCGCTTCCCGATTTCATGGCTTTCGCCGATCAGGACGTGGCCAAGGAAGCCTTGAAGCTGTTCACCAAGCAGGGCCTCAAGATCAATGTCGGCGTCAAGATCAACAAGGTTACCGTCGGCAAGAAGGGCGTCACCCTCGAATACGACGGGAAGGATGGTGCCCAGAAGCTGGAATGCGACAAGCTGATCGTTTCCGTCGGGCGAATTCCCAATACCGACGGACTCAATGGTGACGCGGTGGGCCTCAAGCTCAACGAGCGCGGTCAGGTCGAAGTGGACGGCCACTGCAAGACCAATCTGCCCAATGTCTGGGCGGTGGGGGATGTGGTGCGCGGTCCCATGCTGGCCCACAAGGCTTCCGAAGAAGGCGTCATGGTCGCCGAACTGATCGCCGGCCAGGCCGGCCACTGCAATCTGGAGACCGTCCCCGGTGTCATCTACACCCATCCGGAAATTGCCTGGGTGGGCAAGACCGAGCAACAATTGAAGGCTGACGGCATCGCCTACAAGCCTGGGAAGGTGCCGTTCCTGGCCAATGGACGCGCCCTGGGTCACGGCGACGCGTCAGGGTTCGTCAAGGTCCTCGCCTGCGCCAAGACCGATCGTATCCTGGGCGTTCACATCATCGGCGTCAATGCGTCCGAACTCATTGCGGAAGCGGTGGTGGCTATGGAATTTGCCGGCGCGTCGGAGGATTTGGGTCGTATTTGCCACGCCCATCCGACCTTGTCCGAAGTAATGCACGAAGCGGCGTTGGCCTGCGACAAGCGGTCGCTTCACTTCTGAGACCCGGCGGCCTGGAAAGCAGGGCGGGTGGCGGCGACGCCCCCGCCCTTTTCATTCCGCCAAGTCTGTCGAAACGGTGGCTATCTTTGGCAGAATGGCAATCTCGCCCCAGCAATCAAGTCATGTCCCACCGAAAACTCAACGTCTCCCCCACCGGCATGCTCGACGCCTATTTTGGGCTCCTGGAGCGACTCGGGTACGCGGCCGATACTGCCCAAAAAGCGGCGGCGGATTCGCTGCAACGGCTCTATACCGAACTTCTGGACTTCAAGGTCGCCCGCGGCAGCACGTTCAAGCGTCTCCTGGCGCCGCCCAGGCCTCCGCGAGGCATCTATTTCTGGGGCGGTGTCGGTCGCGGCAAGAGTTTTCTCATGGACTGCTTCTTCAACGCGGTGCCTTACCGGCGCAAGAAACGCATCCATTTCCATGCCTTCATGCAGCAAATCCATCGAGAGTTGGAAGCCTGCAAGGGAGAAGCCGACCCCATGATGAAGGTGGCGGCGAAGATCGGCCGTGACGTGCGCCTCTTGTGCTTCGACGAATTCCACGTCTCGGACATTGCCGATGCGATGATCTTGGGGCGTCTGCTCGATGGTCTATTCGAGTGTGGCGTGATCCTGGTCATGACCTCGAATTACCCTCCGGACGGGCTATACCCCAATGGCCTGCAGCGGGAGAATTTCCTGCCCACCATTGCGCTCCTCAGAGACCATCTGGAAATTATCGAAGTCGATGCAGGAGTCGACTATCGATTGCGATCCCTGGAGCAGGTCGCCATTTACCATCATCCGGCCGACGCCCAGGCGGAAGCCAAAATGCTCGACTTCTTCCGTCTGGTGGCGGGGGGCGAGGGCAAGAAGGGCGGCCGGATCGCAGTGCTCGGTCGCGATATCGACACCTTGCGCCGCGCCAATGGAGTCATCTGGTTCGATTTCAAGACCCTCTGCGGTGGGCCCAGATCCCAGAACGACTATCTGGAAATTGCCCGCAGCCACCATACCGTTCTCCTGTCCGGAATTCCAAAGCTGACCGTCCACCAGGCTTCCGAAGCTCGCCGTTTCACGTGGCTGGTGGATGTCTTCTATGATCACAAGGTCAAGCTGATTGCCACCGCCGATGTGCCCGCCGATGCGC
>DAORDK010000203.1:0-3467 GCA_035345935.1 Rhodocyclaceae bacterium
CGACGTCCGCCGCGGCCAATCGCTCGTCGTCTGGGCGATCCGCGAGGGACGTCAGGCGGCCCGGGAAGTGGACCTCTTTTTGATGGGATCGACCACCTTGCCCCGCTGATTTTGGCCCGCGACCCCAAGCCCCGCCCGCTCCTGCCGGCGGGGCTTTGTTTTCTCCACAGCCCCTGGCAATCGTGTGAAAATGCCGCCATTGCAAGAGGGGAAAAAGGGGAGAAAATGTCCGCAGAATTGCAGGCGGCGTTGCTGGTAACGCCACCCTCCGGGGCACTTGACGGCCACATGCTGGTCATCCTGGGCATCATGGTCGTGGCCGGAGTTCTGGGCGGTATCGCCAACTACTATCTGTCCGACCGGCAGGGGGAACCGGGAGCGAGCGATCCCAGACGCTACGCGCTTCTCGGCGTGGTGGCCGCCCTTACCGTCCCGCTTTTCCTCAACATGATTTCCAGCACCCTCCTCGAAGGGGCACGGACGAAACCGGTCGACCTCTACGTCTTTTCCGGCTTCTGTCTGATCTACGTGGTCGCATCCCGGCGTTTGTTCGAAAACCTGGCCCTCAAGCTCAAGACCCAGGTCGAGCAGATGAAGCGCGAAGTCGGAGATTTGCGCCAGCAGCAGGAGCAGGCTGCCGCCACCCGCGAGGAGAAACCCGTCGAGCCGCGCATCGAGGTCAAGCCGGAACCGAAGGAAGCCTTGACCTACAACGATGTCGAAATTTTGCGTACCCTGGCCGAAGAAAGTTTCGTCTACGGCAATCTCGCTGCCGTTTGCGAGCGCACCGGCTTGGGTCGCGAATTTGTCAGTCAGCGGCTGACGCTCATGAAGAACCTCGGCGTCATCGAGACCCGGATCAACGAAAAGAATGTCCTGCATTGGTTCGTCTCGCCTCGCGGCAAGCAGGTGCTGAACGACATCCTCGCCGGCCAGGAAGAGAAGAAGATCGCCTGAAACCCCGGCCGGTTAGACCCCGGCCCCTCTGATTCCCTCAATTCCCATGAACATCGTCATTCTCGCTGCCGGCCAAGGCAAGCGCATGCACTCCAATCTCCCTAAGGTCCTTCATCCCGTCGCCGGAAAAGCGCTTGCCCAGCACGTCATCGACACCGCCCGGGAACTGGGTGCCAGCCGCATCGTAGTCGTTTATGGCCACGGCGGTGAGGCGGTCCGCAATGCCCTGCAAGCGCCGGATCTCGACTGGGCCAAGCAGGAGCCCCAACTGGGGACCGGCCACGCCGTGATGCAGGCGGTCCCCGCCCTGTCCACGGCAGGGCAGACTCTGGTTCTTTACGGTGACGTACCGCTGACCAAGGCTAGCACCCTCAAGCGTCTGTTGCAGGCAGGCAGGGATGGTCTGGCCATCCTCACCGTAAACCTTGCTGACCCTACCGGCTACGGCCGCATCGTCCGCGATGCCTCGGGCCACGTGGTGCGCATAGTTGAGGAGAAAGACGCGACATCCGAGGAAAAGGCCATTCGGGAAGTCAATACCGGCATCATGGCCATTCCCTCGGACCGTCTTGAGGCTTGGTTGAAGGGCCTGTCCAACAACAATGCCCAGGGCGAGTACTACCTGACCGACATCGTCGCCCTGGCGGTGGCCGAGCGCCTTCCTGTCCACACCGCCCAGCCAGACGGCGAATGGGAGGTGCTGGGGGTGAACAGCAAGGTCCAACTCGCCGAGCTCGAACGGGTTCATCAACGCAACATCGCCGACGCCCTTCTGGTTCAGGGCGTGCGCCTCGCCGATCCCAATCGCATCGACGTCCGGGGCGTCCTGAGCTGTGGGCGGGACGTCGCCATCGACGTCGGCTGCGTCTTCGAGGGCAAGGTGGAACTCGCCGATGCCGTCGAAGTCGGCCCGTACTGCGTGCTTCGAAATGTGAAGATCGCCGCCGGAACGCGCCTTGCCGCCTACTGTCACCTGGACGACGCGGTCGTCGGACCGGATGGGGTGATCGGCCCCTTCGCCCGTCTGCGACCGGGGACCGAGCTGGGACCTGAAGTGCATATCGGCAATTTCGTCGAGGTCAAGAACAGCAAAATTGCCGCCCAGTCCAAAGCCAACCACTTGGCCTACGTAGGCGATGCGGTCATCGGCGAGCGGGTGAACGTCGGCGCGGGAACCATCACCTGCAACTACGACGGCGCCAATAAACACAAGACCATCATCGAGGACGACGTGTTCATCGGCTCCGACACCCAATTGGTGGCCCCAGTCACCGTGGGCCGCGGAGCGACGCTGGGCGCAGGGACGACGCTGACCGCCGATGCGCCGCCGGATTCCCTGACCCTGTCGCGGGTTCGCCAGATCAGCATGCCCGGCTGGAAGCGTCCCGAGAAAGTCCGCAAGTAATGGACCTCTGGTTCGCGCTGTTCGTCGCCCTCGTTGCCCTCACGGCGGCGATCGGTTTTTCGCTGGCCCTGGTGGGATACATCAACGTCATTCCCGCCGCCTTTGGCGCGGGGCGCCCCTGGCTTCTGGCGGTGGCCGTCGTTCCGCTCGCCGTGGTCGCGCTTCCCTTCGCGGTGCTGGTCATCGCCCAGCCCTTTATGGCCGTTCCCGAGCCCCTGGTCGTGGCCCGCTGGCTCGCCGCCCCGGCCGGCGTGATCCATGCCATCGGCCTGTACCGGTTTTTCGTCAGTCACTGGGAAGGCAACGCCAAGACCGGCAAGCAGCTTGGCGCCGGGCTGCTCCTCATGGCCCTTGCGGCAGGCCTGCTTTACGGCACCGGCCCCTTCTTTGCCAAGCGCTTGGTGGCTGCGGGTGTGCAAGCGCCCATTCCGGATTCCAACAAGTAACGGGAGACCACAATGCCCAAATACACTACCGAAACCCTGCGCTCCGTCGCCCTCGTCGGGCACGGCGCATCGGGTAAGACCAGCCTCGCCGAGGCCCTGCTCTTCGCTACCGGCGCCATCAACGCCAAGGGCAGCGTCGACAAGGGCAGCACCGTCTGCGACGCCGATCCGCTGGAAAAGGAGGCCGGTCATTCGCTGACATCGGCCGTGGTCAATTTCCCCTATGAAAGCACCCACGTCCACCTGGTCGATACCCCGGGCTATCCGGATTTCGCCGGCCAGGCCATCGCTGCCCTGGCCGGGGTGGATACGGCTCTGGTGGTGATCAATGCCCAGACCGGCATCGAACTGATGACCGAGCGCATGATGCGCTGCGCCGCGGAGCGCAAGCTCTGTCGGATGATCGTCGTCAATAAGATCGACGCCGAGAATCTCGACCTCCCCGGTCTCGTGGCCGACATCCGGGAGCGCTTCGGCAAGGCCTGCATGATTCTCGACCTGCCCGCCCATGGTTCTGCCGACGTGGTGGAAGTGCTGGAGCACGATTCCGGCGATGCCGATTTCGAATCCGTCGCCGCCGCCCACCGTGCACTGATCGACCAGATTGTCGAAGAGGACGAAGACTTGCTGGCCCAGTACCTGGAAGACGGCGCCGATCC
>DAORDK010000204.1:0-3426 GCA_035345935.1 Rhodocyclaceae bacterium
CCCTGCCCCCGCGACCGAGCCGTCCGCGTCCCCGCCGGCCAAGCCTGCCGCAGTCCCGGCGCCGGCAGTCCCTCCCGCGGCGCAATCCAGCGGTGAAGCGCGGCCCGCGGAGCGCACTCCCGAGGCCGTTCCGGCCCCCGCGCCCGGCGTTCGCGATGCCGCGAAAGGCGAGCCGGCGGTGAAGCCGAAGACGACGCCCCGTCCCGAAACGGCGGCGCCGGTGGCCCGCCGGACCTCCAGCGCCCGCTGCGAGGAACTCATGCAACGTTTCCAGTTGGGCGAAGGTCTATCCCCCGACGATCTCGTAGTTCTGCAAAAGGAGTGCAAGCGATGAACCGTGTTCCCAGCTCAAGCCGTTCCTGGTTGCCCGTCCTGGCCGCCGTGCTTCTCGCCGCCTGCGCCCAGCCGGCCCGCCAGTCGGCGTCGGGAAGCGCCGATCCTCAGGCGGCGGCTCCCGCTGCGTCCACGCCTGCTCCCGCTGCCGCGGCGCCGGCTCCCGCAGCAGCGCCGACCCCGCCGCCCATCCTGCCCTACGACCAGGCCGTTCTCAACGCCGCCAACAACCTGCTCGGCAAGGCCCAACTTCCCGCTGCGCAAGGCGGTGCACGCTTTCCGGTGGTCATCGACCCCCTGATCGATGGCATGACCGGCGCCCAGTCCGCCGCCACCCAGGCCATGGGCGCCCGCATCGTCGCGTTGATCAAGGAGAAATATCCCCAGTACGAAGTGCTGCCCTTCACGGCGGCCAACGTCGCCAAGTCGCCCCTGGTCCTGGTGGGAACCTTTACCGGAGTGAACAAGGAGCGCAAGACCGAGGGCCTGCGGGAAGCCTTCCGCATCTGCCTGGCGCTCGCCGATCTCAAGTCGGGCAAGCTGGTGGGCAAGGGATTGGCCTTCGCCCAGCCGGGCAATGTGGATGTCACCCCGACCGCCTTCTTCCAGGACAGTCCGGCATGGACCGAAGATCCTTCGACCCTGGGCTATATCCGTACCTGCCAGGGGACCAAGGCCGGCGACCCGATCAATCCCCTGTACGTCGATCGCATCCTGGCGGCGTCCATGGTGGCCCAGGCCATCGACGCCTACGGCGCCGGCAAGTACGCCGATGCCCTGGCCCTCTACGAGAGCGCTCTGCGAGTGCCCTTCGGCAACCAGTTCCGGGTGTTCTCCGGGCTTTATCTCACCAACTGGCGGTTGGGACGCAAGGAAGCGGCCACCGACGCCTTCGGTCAGATGGTCGATTTCGGCCTCGAGAACAAGCGGGTCGGGGTCAAGTTTCTCTTCCGTCCCGGCACCACGGCCTTCATTGCCGACCGCAAGTTGAGCGAGCCCTATCCGATCTGGCTGGCGCAGTTGGCCAGCCGTGCGGCGCGGCGCAACACCTGTCTCGAGGTGACCGGCCACACCAGCCCCAGCGGGCCGGAGCCGATGAACGAACGCCTCTCGTTCCTGCGCGCGGAATACGTCAAGACCCGGCTGGACCAGTTCTCGCCCGGGTTGGGCAAGCGCACCATCGCCCACGGCGTCGGCTCGCGGGAAGCCCTGATCGGCAACGGCAAGGACGATGGCAGCGATGCCCTCGATCGTCGGGTCGAATTCAAGGTCATCGGTTGTTGACGGCCGCCAATCCCTGTCAGACCTGCGGCGCCTGCTGCGCCGCCTTCCGGGTCGATTTCGACCGGGCGGAACTCGCCGGCGGCGAACTCCCCTGGGGGAGCGGCGTTCCCCCGGTCCTGGCGGTTCCGCTGACCGGACGCCTGATGCGTCTGGCCGGCACCGACGCCTCGCCTCCCCGCTGCGGCGCCCTCGGCGGCACGGTGGGGAAAGCCGTCAGCTGTACGATCTACGACGCCCGGCCATCCCCCTGCCGGGAGTTCGAACCCCACCACACCGCCTGCTCCCGGGCGCGCCAATGGCACGGGCTGGAGCCGCTCATCTGAGTGCGCTCAGGCTTTTTCCGGCAGGACGATATTGACCTCCAGCACCTCGTAGCGGTCCTGTTTTTCCAGGGAGACGCGGATGTCTTCCGGATTGACCTTGACGTACTTGGAGATCACCTGGATCAGGTCGCGCTGCAGGTCGGGAAGGAAATCGGGGCTGGTGCCGCCGTCCCGCTCCCGTGCGATGATGAGTTGCAGCCGCTCCTTGGCCACCTGGGCGGTTTTCGGCTTGTTGCCGAAGAGCATCGAAAGCAGCGACATCTCACTTGCCTCCGAACAGACGCTTCAGGAGCCCGGGCTTGACGTAATCGACGAAGCGCAGGGGCTGGTCCTCGCCGAGGAAGCGGGCGATGGCATCGTGATAGGCCTGGGAGGCGTCGGATTCCTTCTGGTGGATCACCGGGGCGCCCTGGTTCGAGGCCTGGAGCACGTCCTCCGATTCCGGGATGACGCCCAGGATGGGTACCCGCAGGATTTCCTGGATGTCCTTGTAGGAAAGCATTTCCCCCGCCTCGACCCGGCCCGGGTTGTAGCGGGTGATCAGCAGGTGTTCCTTCACCGGTTCGCGGCCTTCGATGGCGCGGCGGGACTTGGCCTGGAGGATGCCCAGGATGCGGTCGGAATCGCGCACGGAAGACACTTCCGGATTGGTCACCACCACCGCCTCGTCGGCGAAGGTCAGCGCCATCACCGCGCCGTGCTCGATGCCGGCGGGGGAATCGCAGACGATGAAATCGAAGCCCTGGTGGGTGAGTTCGGCGAGCACCCGTTCGACGCCTTCTTCCTTGAGGGCGTCCTTGTCCCGGGTTTGCGAAGCCGGCAGCACCCACAGGTTGTCGCCGTGCTTGTCCTTGATCAGGCCCTGGGTGAGGGTGGCCTCGCCGTTGATGACGTTGATCAGGTCATAGACCACGCGGCGCTCGCAGCCCATGATGAGGTCCAGGTTGCGCAGGCCCACGTCGAAGTCGATGACGACGGTCTTGTAGCCGCGCTGGGCGAGGCCGGTGGCGAAGCTGGCGCTGGTGGTGGTCTTGCCGACCCCGCCTTTGCCGGAAGTGATGGTGATGATACGGGTCACGATGCTGATCTCGGTTTGGGGTTCAATTAACGCAGGGCGAGCGGCGCGATGCGCAGCGATCCGCCCTCCAGGCTGATCTGGGCGGGCCGCCCGGTCAGGTCGGCCGGCAGCCCTTCTTCGAAAGTGCGGTAGGTGCCGGCGATGGAGACCAGTTCCGCCTCCAGGCTGGTGGTGAAGATGCGGGCGCCGGCATTCCCCGCCGCCCCGGCCAGGGCGCGGCCGCGCAGCGGCGCGTACACGTGGATGTGGCCGTCGGCGATCACTTCGGCGCCGGCGCTGACCATGGCCAGGACGACCAGGTCGCCGCCGCGGGCGTAGAAGCGCTGGCCCGAGCGCAGGGGTTTGTCGAGCACCGTCGTCGCCGCCGGGGCTTGGGCCGAGGGTGTCGCGGCCGCGGCTTCGGGAGGC
>DAORDK010000205.1:0-3332 GCA_035345935.1 Rhodocyclaceae bacterium
TCGGCTCCGCCGAGCTGGCCGCGATGTGTGCCCTGGCCGGCCGCATCGTCACGGTGCCGGAGTACATGGAACAGATCAAGCTGGTCAATGCCAAGGCTGCCGACGTCTATCGCTACATGAACTTTGATCAGATCAAGGACTTCGTCGAAGTGGCGGAGACGGTCGAGATGTAAGGTTTTTCGGGTATTGCCCGAGAGTGAGCGGCGCCCTGCGGGGCGCCGTTTTTCATGCCGGCTTGCCTCAATAACTGTATTTACATACGGTTATTCATCCCGATCCCACGATCCGGATGCCGACGCCGGCCGTCTATCGCCGCCGGCGCCCCGAACGCACGCTCCTCTATCGTCTCGTCCAAGCGCACCTCGCCACCTGGCTGGCGCTGCACGATGACGGGCAGGGTCGGTCGGCTCCGGCGCTCACCGAACGCGAATTCCGCCGCTACCTCGATTGCGGCATCCTCGCCCACAGATTTGCCCGTGCCCGCTGCGCCGACTGCGGCCACGATTTCATCGTCGCCTATTCCTGCAGGGGCCGCGGCGTCTGCCCCTCCTGCACCACCCGGCGCAGGGCCGAAACGGCGGCGCATCTCGTCGACCATGTCTTCCCGCGCATGCCGGTCCGGCAATGGGTGCTCTCGCTCCCCAAGCGCTTGCGCTATCACCTCGATGACGCCGATCTACAGACCGCCGTACTGCACAGCGTCCTACGGTGCATTGAACAGGGGCTGCGGCATGGTCTGGTGGCGGCGGACGGCCAGGCACGCCTCGGCGCCATCGTCTTCATCCACCGCTTCGGCGGATTGCTCAATGCCCACCTCCACTATCACGCGGTAGTCATCGACGGCGTGTTTTCTGGAGAAGATGCCGAGAGCCTGCATTTTGAGGAAGCGCGCCTCACACCGGCCGCCGTGCAGCGACTTCAGGCGACGATCCGACAGCGGATCGTCTGCCTCTTCGTCCGGCGTGGCCTGCTGGAGCGGGCCGATGGCAGGGCCCTGTGCGCCTGCGAGCACGGCGGCGGCTTCTCTTTCGATGCCGGCGCCTCGAGGCCAACGACCGGCAAGGGCTTGAGCGCCTGTTGCGTTACTGTGCCCGCGCCCGGCCTTTGCTCAGGAACGGCTGCGCCAGATCGACGCGGAACATCTCGTCTATGAGAGCCCCAAACCCGGTCCGGGTGGGCGTGTCAGTCAGATACTGACCCCGCTGGAATTCATGGACCGCCTCGCCGCGCTGATCCCGCCGCCGCGGCGACACCGGCATCGCTACTACGGTGTGCTGGCACCGAATTCGCCGCTGCGCCCGGCAGTCACGGCGCTGGCGGCGGCGCCCGAGCCCGGGCCGGTCGAGGCCGAAACCGTGGCCGAGGAAAGTCTCGTCAGCCGGGCGGCAAGGGTTGTGTGGGCAATGCTGCTGGCGCGCATCTACGAAGTGTTCCCCCTGACCTGCCCGAAGTGCGGCGGGGAAATGCGGATCATCGCCTTCATCGACGACCCGACCGAGGTAAAGAAGATTCTGACGCACCTGGGCGAGCCTACCGCAGCACCCATACTGGCGGCGGCGCGCGGGCCGCCGCTATGGGAGGCGGCCGGACCGGGTGGCGCCGACGATCTGGTCCAGCCCATCCCGGAGTTCGAATTCGATCAGCGCATCGCGTGGTAGGGGAGGCTTTCCAGCAGTCCGGCGGGTGCGTCTGTGCCTGAGGCCCGCAAGACGCCAGGCGACCCGCGTCTTGCGGGCCTCAGGCAGGAATGGATGGCGGGTTTTGCGAAAGTGCGGCGGAAATTCCAGTGGCAATTCAGTGGCAATTCCTGGTTGACGATGACCGGCAAGCCCCGGGAAACTCGCGGCATAGTGGTTGAATTTCCTATCCTTTCCAACACCGAGACTGACTCAGAAATTCTCTGCCTTCGCGGCCGGTGGAGCGGAGACAGGCTGCTGGCGGTGACACACCCATTACCAGCCGTTCAGTTGAGTTGGACGGGAGTTTTCAACAAGGCGAACTCACAGTCCGGTGCTGATTTTTCCGGGAAGTCGGGCGAACTGGCAGCATTTGCAGAAGCACAACCTCGTGGCCACGGGAAAAAAGCGTCCGCGGGATCACGCTGGGAAGTCGTAGGCTGACTCCTGCGCGTGGGGGAGTTGGAAATCGTGGTCAATCCCCGACCATTTGGCCACGATTATTCGAGTATTCAATCATCTTTGCCGTTTGCATTCATATGTCTATAATGAATGCATTGAATGTGGCAACAAGAGGTGATTCCATGGCAATGTTGACCGTGCGGAATCTGCCCGATGACGTGCACCGTGCCTTGAAGGTGCGTGCCGCACAGCACGGGCGCAGCACCGAGGCTGAGATTCGCGACATCTTGGAGAAAGCGGCGAAGCCGGAAGGTCGCTTGAAGCTTGGCTCGCTGCTAGCCTCCATCGCCCGTGAAGCCGGCGGGCTGACCGACGGCGAAGCCGCGCACTTCGACCAACTCCGCGACAAGACCCCGGCCGAGCCGATGAAGTTTGAATGATCCTCATCGACACCAACGTGATTTCCGAGCTATGGAAGGTCGAGCCTTATCCGGCCGTGCTGGCCTGGATCGACGCGCAGGCGGTCGAAACTTTGTACCTGTCAGCCATCACCGTAGCCGAGCTGCGTTTCGGCGTGGCGACCATGCCAGAAGGCAAGCGGCGTTCGATCTATCAAGATCGTCTGGAGCGGGAGGTTTTGCCCGCCTTCTCAGGTCGGGTGCTCTCCTTTGATCTGGAGGCGTCGCAAGCCTACGCGGAGCTCATGGCGCGTGCGAAATCCGAAGGCAAGGCGATCGGCAAAGCAGATGGCTACATCGCCGCCACGGCTGCCGCCCGCGCCTTAACGGTCGCAACGCGGGACGTCGCGCCGTTCCAGGCGAGCGGCCTAGCAGTAATCAATCCGTGGATGATGTGAAGCAACGCAGGAAATCGTGGTCTGTCCCCGATTATTTTGTCACTTGCCTCCGAACAGGCGCTTTAGCAGACCCGGCTTCACGTAGTCCACGAAGCGCAGGGGCTTGTCCTCGCCGAGGAAGCGGGCGATGACGTCCTGGTAGGCCAGGGAGACGTCGGATTCCTTCTGGTGGATCACCGGGGCGCCCTGGTTGGAGGCCTGCAGCACGTCTTCCGATTCCGGCACGACGCCGATGATGGGTACCCGCAGGATCTCCTGCACGTCCTTGTAGGAGAGCATTTCGCCGGCGTCCACACGGGCCGGGTTGTAGCGGGTGATGAGCAGGTGCTCCTTGACCGGCTCCTGGTCGAGTACATGCGCTCCAACATCACCCTGATGAAGTGGATGATCGCCGAGGG
>DAORDK010000206.1:0-3277 GCA_035345935.1 Rhodocyclaceae bacterium
AAGACGGAAAGTAGGATGTCGTGGAAGAACGCTCGCGCCACGGATAAAACCACGGAGTAGCCCAGATGCGTTCGCGCCGTTGCTCAGCGCGCTGCAGCAGCGATGACAAATCCCCCGCTTTCACCGCCATCCCTTCCGAACGGCCTGCGGCAAATTCCTTGTGACGAATAGCGTCGTCGACGAAGGACAGCGCTATCAATGCCGGCACCAAAGCCATCTGCAGCGACAGCCCGAGACTGACCCAGCGCGGCGAAGGCAGGCCATCGTCCACGGCCGAGAACTGTGCGATCGGCGCCAGGAGCACGTAGGGCAATGTCGCTACCAGCGCAATGGCCAGCAGTATGCGAGCCAGGCCGTAGGAAAAAAGCTTGGCGACACCTGCCATCTCATTGGGCGACGAAATGACAAAAATCAGGAATGCAGCCAGCGCCAGAGAGACCACGCCGGCGGCGACCACCAGAGCGCGCTTGCGAAACAACTTACCGTACAAGAGTAGATTCACGAGCCCGACGTGGCAGAAAAAAACCACCAAGCCAAGAAATGTCAGCAGCCCGTCGAGCCGCATCTGGCCATAACTCGCGTGGGCCGATTCAGTCAGCGTGAGGGAGATGACGAAGAGAACGAATCGCACCGATGTCATGGGCAGAAGGAGTCGGAGAAAACCAGGCTTCTCGATCGGCATGGCGAAGCATTCGCCCTCGACTTGCGGCCTAGTATCCGGAAATAAATCGACGCAAGCAACGTCCGGTGTCGGCCGGGAACTCGTATTCCCGCCCGACACCCGATAGCCGCCGCAGGGCATTCCGTACGGCGGCGTAGGGGATCCAGCCGAGCCGGCTCTTTCCGGACAGACGTGGGCGTTCAAGAAAATCTCTAAAGCGGACGATGGGAAGCGCGCCCCATTTCTGCGAGCAGCCGGGCAACTTGCCCGATAAGCGGACTCGAGCTGCCTGCCCGGGGGCGAAGGAAGTTGCGGGTGGCGCACGCTGGCTACACTCGGAATTCGGTTCGCTACCTTCGGATGGAAGATTCCATGTCCTCTCTTGCTTTCCAGCATCCCATATCCACGGATCGCGGCCGGGTGCCGTACTCACGTTGCACCACAACACAAGTAGTTGCGGCGGGCGAGCGCGAATCCTGCAGCAGTAGCACATTGAAGGTCCTTCTCCATCTCCTGATTTCGCTGGCCCTCGGTGTTTTTCTCCTGCTCCCATCCCTGGCGCGTTCTGAGTCGTCCTACGCGAGCAAATGCGCCGCCTTCATCTATTTGTCCTACTCCGGCGCGGTGGCCGGCGACGCGCCCAATACCACCAGTCATAAGACGGTCAATTGCTATCTTTGGCAGCAATTCATCGCCCTGAACTGGCCTGCCGTCGGAGATCGGTTCGGCCAACCCGGCGACCGAGGTCCTGTGCAATGGCAGACTTTTCCGAGTCTGGCCGACGTATTCCGTCCTAGCGGAGTGCCACCTGCGGCGGATCGGCATGTTTCCTTGCCGGCGAGCTGCGCGGCGCGGGTCAAGGCTGCGGGCTTGGCAGGCCCAGAGGAGTTAACCGTGTTGCAGACTCCTCCCGGGCCGGAGAGCAAGCGGCCCCGCATCAACTACACGGAACAGGCCGGGGCGCCGAACCACCAGCCCTCCTGGATCGGGGCCAGCAATGACACGAACCTCTGGTACGAGATCCGCGTCAATCGGGAAATCGTCGAATTCATCGCTGCCAATCGCCTTTACCGCACGGACGGCCAGGCGGCATTCGTCGCCTCCGGTCATCCGTTGGTGCTCCCCAAGGGCAGCCTGGAAGGCAGGAGCGGCGCGATCGTCGTGAAGGCAGCCTGGATGGAAGCGCCGGACCCGGAGAATCCGAAATGGGGATACTTCAAGACCAGTGACGCCGCCGTGCTCGATGCCGAAGGAACGGACTGCCGTCTGACCCGGGTCGCCCTCGTCGGGTTGCACATCATCCAGAAAACTACCAGCCAACCCTCTTACTTCTGGGCGACCTTCGAGCACGTCGACAACGTTCCCGACGAAAACGGACCCGTGAGCGGCAGCTTCAATCTCCACAACGATCGTTGCCAGCCGCGCGAGGTCATCGTCAGCGATCGACGCTGTCTAGCGGAGCCGGACGGCGGACCCATGCCCAGGTCGGTGACGATTGGGTGCAAACCCAATACCCGCCCGCCATACCACATCGGCGGAAATTGCCCCCCGCCTCGGGCCATCCAGACCGTGCGCACGATTCCGATTCAGGCCGATGTCGACAACGCCAACCGCGTGGTCCAGGCTAGCATTGCCAAAACTCATGCGAACTCCATATGGCGCTATTACAAATTGATCAACGTACAGTGGTCTCCCAGTCCCCTGCAAGATCCGGAGGTGCCCCAGGCCGTTCCGGCCCGTTTCGGTCCAACCATTCCAGCGCTGCCGGTGCCCAATACAACGATGGAAACGTATCTCCAGACCACCACCTGCACCACCTGCCACGTAAATGGCGCCCTCGCGAGCCACACAGCCGTTTCCGCCGACTTCAGCTTCATTTTCCAGGCGGCAGTTGGCACCCGACCCTAGGGTGAAGGAGGAGGTGCCGCGGAAAAAATGATCGGTGCACGCGTGCCGACTCTCGCCGTTTGAAGGGGCGACCGACCGGGACGAGTTGCCTACTGCCATTCAGCCTCTCGTGTAGACACGTCAGGCAACAGCTGGCCAGGAGCGGTCAGTTCCCCTCCGAGAACGGCCGCATCGTCCCGAAACCTGCCCAAGAGCCCGCGATAAGAATCGGCAGGTCCGGTTTCGGTCGATCTGCTGATTGACTCCTGCTGGACCTCGCTATGCCGACGCTGTGACTCGTCTTGCGAAAGCGTGGCAATTCATTCGCAAACCGGTCCTCTGATCAAACTCGACCCTGCATCTTGCACAGTCCGACCGACACCTGCTGACAAAAGAAAATCTCAGGCATTTGTGGAATTCAATGCCACCCCGAGTCGGGGCGCACTGCCTTCATCGAGACGTGCTGCGTTGATCAACTTCTCACAGGAATAAGTCAGCATCTGCCCAACGATTTAAAGCAGTAAAAAAAATATTGCTTATCCGAAGGCAAGTGGATATGATTAACAGGCATGTAGTTTACCACTTATTGCAAGCCTGCGGACTCGAGAGAAATATCAAGCTCGCTCCCATGCTGCAACGCGTCTTTCCCTATCAAATTCTTTGAGGAGAAACAAATGCTCTACGCTGCACCCGGCGCCGCAGGCGCCAAGATCGCCTACAAGGCCAAGT
>DAORDK010000207.1:0-3258 GCA_035345935.1 Rhodocyclaceae bacterium
CCGAGCCCATCCAGACCGTCATGCGCCGCTACGCGGTGCCCGAGGCCTACGAAAAGCTCAAGGAGCTGACTCGCGGCACCCGGGTCTCCCGGGAGGGCATGCAGGCCTTCGTCGCCAGCCTGGAAATTCCGGACGCCGCCAAGGCCGAACTCCTCAAGCTGACGCCCTGGGACTACACGGGCAAGGCTGCCGAGCTGGCCAAGCGCATCTAGGCCCCCATGCGTTGCGGCAAGTGCGGCCAGGAAGTGCCGGAAGGGGCCATCTACTGCCCCTACTGTGCGGGCGAGGGCAAGACCACGCAAGGCGAGGTCATCGCCGGCGGCATCAGGGGCGCCATCGTCGGCCTCATTCTGGGGCTGGTGCCCGCCCTGGGGCTGCTCGCCTACTACGGGACGGTGCGCGGCATCAAGGCCATTGCCTTCGCCGTACCCATGGCCACCTTCATCACCGGCCTGATCATCGGAATGGTCAAGGCCAAACGGGACTGGAAATGAGTCAATTCGCCGAAAACCTCAAGAAACTGCCGGGCATCTCCCATCTGGCAGCCCTCAATCTCCTCGACGCCGATGGCAAGGTGCTGGCCACCATCGAGAACAAAGCCGGCAGCCAAGGCTCGCTGGCCGTCTACAACCATCTGGCGCAGACCTACGGGGCGATCAACGCCGAGGCGGCGAAAAAGGGTCTCGAACTCTACGCCGAGCACACCGACGATGCCCGCGCCCATCCGGGCAAGCATCCCAACATCGATCGCCTGATCGAGGTCGAGGCCGGGCAGAAGACCTTGCGGGTCAAGCACCAGTTCGCCGTCTGATCGCCGGCGAAGCCGGCAAGAAAACGGGCGCCCGCGGGCGCCCGTCTGGCGTCGTGCCGTGGGGGTCGATCAGACCACGGCGCCTTCCTCGTTGGCGCCTTCGATGACCTTCTTCTGCTTGATGAACTGTTCGCGGGACACGCCCAGCCACATGACCAGGGGGCTGGCCACCAGGACCGACGAGTAGATGCCGAAGCAGATGCCGATGGTCAGCGCCAGGGCGAAGTAATACAGGGTTTCGCCGCCGAAGATGAGCATCGAAAGCACCATCAGCTGGGTACAGCCGTGGGTGATGATGGTGCGGCTGATGGTGCTGGTGATGGCGTGATCGAGGACCTGGGGGGTGGTCAGGCCGCGTTTTTTCTTGAAGGTTTCCCGCACCCGGTCGAATACCACCACCGATTCGTTGACCGAATAGCCCAGGACGGCCAGCACCGCCGCCAGGACGGACAGGGAGAATTCCCACTGGAAGGCGGCGAAGAAGCCGAGGATGATCACCACGTCGTGCAGGTTGGCGATGATGGCCGAGACCGAGAAGCGCCATTCGAAGCGGAAGGCCAGGTAGACGACGATGCCGATGACCACCAGCAGGAGCGCCATGGCGCCGTTTTCGGCCAGTTCCTTGCCGACCTGGGGACCGACGAATTCGACCCGGCTCAGCTTGGCGCCGGGGGCTTCGGCTTCCAGGGACTTCATCACCGATTCGCCGAGCTGGGCGGTATTCTGGTCGGCCTTGAGCGGCAGGCGGATCATCACGTCCCGCGAGGACCCGAAGTTCTGCACCGAGTAGTCGGAAAAGCCCGATTTCCCCAGGGCGCCGCGGACCTTCTCGAGATCGGCCGCCTGTTCGTACTGGACCTCGATGAGGGTGCCGCCGGTGAATTCGACGGAGAGGTGCAGGCCCTTGGCGAACAGGAAGATCACGGCCAGGACGAAGGTCAGCAGCGAAATGATGTTGAACTTCAGCGCATGGCGCATGAAGGGGATGTCGTTCTTGATGCGGAAGAATTCCATCAGAGCACCGTGAGGGGTGAGGGGTGAGGAGTAAGGAGCGAAACCGTCACGCTTGCTTCCCTAGGGAGTTGATCAGGCCGCCGAGAAGCTTGAATACAGTGGCGGTTTGGTTTGACGTGGCGTTGAAGTCGCCCGGGTAGCCCAGGTCGCGAGCGAGGATGAGCTGGGTGTCGAGTTCGCTGAGAGAACCACGGGCAATGGAAAGGAAATGCAGAAACTCTTTGCGGGTGGCGCGGGCAGCCCCCTCGGCAATGTTTGATGGAACCGAAACTGCCGCCCGCCTCATTTGACCGGTCAGGCCATAGTTTTCTTCCCGGGGAAAAGTCGAGGTCAGGGAGTACACCGCCTTGGCAAGGCTCATGGCCTCCTGCCACGCCAGCAAATCGTGGTGACTGCGAGCGGTCATTGGTGTTACTCCTCACCCCTCACTCCTTACCCCTCACCGTGCGGCGCCGCCAGCGCGCCACACCTGGCCGATGGCCACCTTGGCCAGCTTCTTCTGGCGGCCATAGACCAGATTGACCAGGGCGCGGGAGACGACCACCGACGAGAAGATCGAAGTCATGATGCCCAGGCAATGGACCACGGCGAAGCCGCGCACCGGGCCGGAGCCGAAGATGAGCAGCGCCAGGCCGGCGATGAGGGTGGTGATGTTGGAGTCCAGAATGGTGCCGAAGGCCCGTTCATAACCTTCGGAAATGGCCGCCTGGGGCGGCATGCCCGAGCGCAGTTCTTCGCGGATGCGCTCGTTGATCAGCACGTTGGCGTCGATGGCCATGCCCAGGGTCAGCGCGATGGCGGCGATGCCGGGTAGCGTCAGGGTCGCCTGCAGCATCGACAGGATGGCCACCAGGAAGAGCAGGTTGGAGGCCAGGGCGGCGACCGAGATGGCGCCGAAGATCTGGTAATAGGCGATCATGAACGTCGCGATCAGCAGGAAGCCCCAGAGCGTGGAGTGGAAGCCCTTCTTGATGTTTTCGGCGCCCAGGCTGGGGCCTATGGTGCGTTCCTCGATGATATCCATCGGTGCGGCCAGCGACCCGGCGCGCAGGAGCAGCGCCACGTCGTTGGCTTCGACGGTGTTCATGCGGCCGGAAATCTGCACCCGGCCGCCGCCGATTTCGGTGCGGATCACCGGAGCGGTGATGACCTCGCCCTTGCCCTTTTCGATCAGCAGGATGGCCATGCGCTTGCCGACGTTTTCCCGGGTGATGTCCTTGAAGATGCGGGCGCCGGCGGAATCGAGATTGAGGTGCACCGCCGGTTCGTGGGTCTGGCCGTCGAAGCCGGGCTGGGCGTCGGTCAGCCGGTCGCCGGTGAGGACCACCTGTTTCTTGACCAGGAGCGGAGACCCTCCCCGTTCGGTGTAGAGCTCGGTGCCGGGCGGAACGGTGACAACGAGACCGGCTTCCAGCGCGCCGGGGGAATCGTCC
>DAORDK010000208.1:0-3214 GCA_035345935.1 Rhodocyclaceae bacterium
ACATCCTGATGCGCTTCTTCACCGTGCCGAACGCCAAGGAAGCCCGCAAGTCCGTCGCCTGGGCGACTACCTGGATCGGCTACTTCTACATCCTGACCTTCATCATCGGCTTTGGCGCCATCACCAATCTGGTGGCCTCTCCGGATTCCATGTTCTACGTCGCCGATGCGACCGGTAAGCTGGGTCTGAAGGGCGGCGGCAACATGGCTGCGGTGCATCTCTCCAAGGCTGTGGGCGGTGACCTGTTCCTCGGCTTCATCTCCGCCGTGGCCTTTGCCACCATCCTCGCCGTCGTGGCTGGTCTGACCCTGTCCGGTGCCTCCGCCGTGTCCCATGACCTCTACGCCTCCGTGTTCAAGCATGGCCAAGCGTCTTCCGATGCCGAACTGCGCGTCTCCAAGATCACCACCCTGTGCCTCGGTGTTCTGGCGGTGGTTCTCGGGATCGCCTTCGAGAAGGAGAACGTGGCCTACATGGTGATGCTGGCCTTCGTGATCGCCTGTTCCGGCAATTTCCCGGTGCTGTTCATGTCTGTGCTGTGGAAGAACTGCACCACCAAGGGTGCGGTCGTTGGTGGCTTCGTTGGTCTGATCCTGGCCGTGGTCCTGACCATCGGTTCCGCCAGCGTCTGGGAAGCCGTGCTGCAGAATCCGAAGGGTTCCGCCTGGTTCCCTTACAACTCGGCTGCCATCTTCTCCATGACCGCCGCCTTCGTGACCATCTGGCTGGTGTCCATCCTGGACAACTCCGAGCAGGCCAAGAAGGAGCGTGCCCTGTTCCCGGCCCAGCAACTGCGGTCCGAAACCGGCCTCGGCGCTGCCTCTGCCTCCGCGCACTAAGCAAACGCGAGGTTCTGCTCCAGAAACCCGGGCTCCGGCCCGGGTTTTTTTATGCCTGCGCGGATGCCGGCTTTTCGGGAAAGCAAGTAAAATTCAAGGCTTTCCCAATTTCAATCAGCACTGCGATGAACGCCACGGCCACCTCCGCATCCGTCCCCCGGCAAGTCCGAAAACCGAGCTTTCAGGAAGTCATCCTGCGCCTGCAGGAATACTGGGACAAGCAAGGCTGTGCGCTGCTCCAGCCCTACGACATGGAGGTCGGCGCGGGGACCAGCCATACCGCGACATTCTTGCGCGCACTGGGTCCCGAGCCCTGGAAGGCGGCCTACGTCCAGCCCTCCCGTCGGCCCAAGGATGGCCGTTACGGCGAGAACCCCAACCGCATGCAGCACTACTATCAATACCAGGTGGTGCTCAAGCCAGCCCCCGAGAACATCCTCGAACTGTACTTGGGTTCCCTCGAGGCCCTGGGCTTCGACCTCAAGAAGAACGACGTGCGCTTCGTCGAGGACGATTGGGAGAACCCCACCCTCGGCGCCTGGGGCCTGGGCTGGGAGGTGTGGATGAATGGCATGGAGGTGACGCAATTCACCTACTTCCAGCAGGTGGGCGGTATCGATTGCAAGCCGATCACCGGCGAGATCACCTACGGCCTGGAGCGTCTGGCCATGTACCTGCAGGGCGTCGAGAACGTCTTCGACCTGACGTGGACCGGTGACCTGACCTATGGCGATGTCTATCACCAGAACGAGGTCGAACAGTCCGCCTACAACTTCGAGCATTCGGACGCGGATTTCTTGTTTACGGCCTTCGGTGCCCACGAAAAGCAGGCCCAGCACCTGATGGGCGCCCAGTTGGCGCTGCCCGCCTACGAGCAGGTGCTCAAGGCCGCCCACACCTTCAACCTGCTGGACGCTCGCGGTGCTATTTCGGTTACCGAGCGCGCCGCTTACATCGGCCGTATCCGCAACCTGGCCCGGGCTGTCGCCCAGAGCTATCTGGACAGCCGCGCCCGTCTGGGTTTCCCCATGGCGCCCAAGGCCTGGGCCGCAGAAGTGCTGGCGAAGCTTGAAGAACAGAACGCCAAGAAAGCCGCCTGACATGACCGCCAAGAATCTCCTCGTCGAACTGTTCGTTGAAGAACTGCCGCCCAAGGCCCTGAAGAAGCTGGGCGAATCCTTCGCCCAGGCCCTTGCCCAGTCGCTCAAGAACCAAGGGCTGGCCTCGGCCGAGGCTGCCGTGGTCGCCTATGCTTCCCCGCGCCGCTTGGCGGCCCGCGTGGCGGGGGTCGTCGCCTCCGCTGCCGATAAGCCGGTGGTGCAGAAGCTGATGCCGGTTGCCGTCGGGCTCGACGCCGGCGGCAACCCCACGTCTGCGCTCCTGAAGAAACTTTCGGCCTTGGGGGCAGATGCTTCCGTGGTGCCCCGGCTGCGGCGTGAGGTGGATGGGAAGGGCGAGGTGCTGTTCTACGACAGCCTGGCCAAGGGCGTGACCCTGGCGGAGGGCCTGCAGAAGGCGATCGAGACCGCCGTGGCCGCTCTGCCCATCCCCAAGGTGATGAGTTATCAGTTGCGAGATGGCTGGAGTAGCGTTCAATTCGTTCGCCCTGCCCACCGTCTGGTGGCCCTGTACGGCAGCGACGTCGTGCCGGTTTCGGTCCTGGGCCTGGAATCTGGCCGCACGACGCAAGGCCACCGCTTCGAGGCAGCCGTCGAACCGGTGGTGATCGCCGACGCTGACAGCTACGCCGAGACCCTCAAGCGCGACGGTGCCGTCACCGCGAGTTTCGCCGAGCGCAGGGCCGAGATTGCACGGCAATTGACCGCGGCCGCGCAACAGGCCGGCGGCATGCCTATCGAGGACGAGGCCCTGCTGGACGAAGTCACCGCCTTGGTCGAGCGGCCCAATGTGCTCATCGGCCAGTTCGAGGAGGCGTTCCTCGCCGTTCCCCAGGAGTGCCTGATTCTCACCATGAAGGCGAACCAGAAGTATTTTCCCCTTCTGGACGGCAGCGGAAAACTGACCAACAAATTCCTGGTGGTGAGCAACATCAGCCCCAGCGACCCCAGCGCCGTCATCGGCGGCAATGAGCGGGTTGTGCGTCCGCGGCTGGCCGACGCCAAATTCTTCTTCGACCAGGATCGCAAGAAAACGCTGGAGTCCCGCGTTCTTGGACTCGCCAAGGTGGTGTATCACAACAAGCTGGGCACCCAGGGCGAACGGGTGCAGCGGGTGTGCGCCATTGCCAAGGCCATTGGAGAGGCCTTGGGCGGCGAAACGCTGGCGCTTCAAGCCGATCAGGCTGCGCTGCTGGCGAAGGCCGACCTGCTGACCGACATGGTGGGCGAATTCCCCGAACTGCAGGGCATCATGGG
>DAORDK010000209.1:0-3207 GCA_035345935.1 Rhodocyclaceae bacterium
GGCGATCCTGGCGGGCGTAGCCGAAATAGGGGATGGCGGCGGTGATGCGGCCGGCTGAGGCGCGCTTGAGGGAATCGACCACCACCAGCAATTCCATGAGGTTGTCGTTGCAGGGAGCCGAGGTCGATTGCAGGACGAAGATGTCGCGGCCACGGACGTGCTCCTGGAGCTCGACGCTGACTTCGCCGTCGGAAAAGCGGCCGACGTTGGCGCGGCCAAGGTCGACATTCAGGTGCTTGGCCACATCGGAGGCCAACTTGGGGTTGGCGTTGCCGGTGAAGACCATCAGACTGTTGTAAGCCATTTCGATCAAATTCCCTGCGGCGGAGGCCGGAACAGCCAGGCCCTGCCAGAAGCGCGCTCGGGCAGGTTTGCGGCCTGCCCGAGGAAAACTGGATGGCTGGGGAAGAAGGATTCGAACCTTCGGATGCCGGAATCAAAATCCGGTGCCTTGACCAACTTGGCGACTCCCCAGCGGGTCGTTCCCACGGGGCACCGTGCGAACGAGGCGCGGATGATACAGGAAGCCGCCTCGAAAATCCATACCACTCGCGCCCGCGAAGGCGGGCTGGAGCGGTCACGCGAAGCCGAATATCTTGGCGAAATTCGCGATTTCGAGGACTTTGCGCACGGCGCCTTCGCCGGGGCGGAGTCGAACCGTCTTGCCGGCGTCTTCGGCACCCTGGCGGAGCAGCAGGAGCATGCCCAGCGCGGAGCTGTCCATGTAATCGACCTTGCTGAAATCCACCAGCATTTCCTTTACCTCCGGATTGTCGAGGAGTGCTTTGTAAGCGCCGCGGAAATCCCGATGGGCGGAGAAATCGAAGCGGCCGGAAAGGACGAGGATGGCGCCATTGCCGGCGAGGGTGGTCGAGACGTTCATGGTGGGCGTAAGGGGCAAGGTCGAATCGGTGTCAGTCTAAGCCCGCGAGGGGATGTCGGTCCAGGCCGGCCGCCACCCAGGCGGTGAATCGGCCCGCAAGTGCGGCAAGCGCCCGGGCAGCGGCTGCCGGGTCGTCGAACTCGGCAAAGACGCAGGCGCCGGATCCGGTCATCAGCGCCCGCGGCGCCACTGCCCGCAAAGCCCTCAAGGCTTCGGCGACGGCCGGAAAGCGCCCGCAGGCGATCGGCTCGAGATCATTGCTGCCCTGGCCCGGGCGCCAGTCCGCTGCCCGCAGGGGAGGGGCGTCCCGACGCAGTTCGGGCGCCGAGAATATCGCTGCGGTCGGTACCTGAATCCCCGGCTCGACCACCACGTACCAGGCGGGTGGCAGATCGAGTGGAGTGAGCGCTTCTCCTACCCCCTCGGCAAAGGCGTTGCGCCCTGCGACGAACACCGGGACATCGGCGCCCAGGGATAAGGCCAGGGATTGCAGCTGCGGCCGCGAAAGGCCCAGCTTCCAGAGATGATTGAGCGCCAGGAGGACGGTGGCCGCATCGGAACTTCCTCCCCCCAGGCCGCCCCCCAGGGGAAGGTGCTTGTCGAGTCGAATCGACACACCGGGGACGGCACCGGTTTCGTTGCGCAGAATTTGGGCGGCGCGGACCGTGAGGTCGGTTTCGGGCGGCACGCCGGGAATCGGCGTTTCGAGCACGATGCGACCGTCGGAACGCGGCGAAAACCAGAGGCGATCGCCCCGGTCGATGAACCGGAAGGCGGTTTGCAAGAGATGGTAGCCATCCGGGCGGCGGCCGACCACGTGAAGAAAGAGGTTGAGCTTGGCCGGGGCCGGCCAGGTGTTCTCCCAGGGGCTGGGGGCTGGATCGGTCAAGGGATTCTCCACTCCTCGACGCGCAGCCGCAGGTCGAGTTCGCTGTCGCGAGTGACGGTGAGTCGGGTGGGCAGGGATGTGGGGCGGTCGTCGTCGTAACCGTATTCGATCTGCCAGGCGTTTTCCTTGATCAGACGCGGGCGACCGGCGAAATCCCGGTCGATCTGGCTTGTCGGCCCGCCGCGGCCCAGAAGCCAGGCGGGCAGTTCCCCCAAGGGTAGGCGGTAGCCTGTGGCTTCGGCCAGAAGAGCGTCGGCGTCGGCCGCTTGCCTGAGGGAGCCGTCGCTGGTTCTGAGGCGCGCACCGGTGCTGTCGATGACGATTTCCGCAAGCCCCTGGCCAAAGGGCGAGGCAAGCAGAATGCGGTCGGCTTCCCGGTCGTGGGACCAGGACAGGTGCCCGCTCGCCTGTTGGACCGTCTCGCCGGGGCGTAGGGTGCGCAGGGCGAAGCGGGCTTCCACCGCGAAATCTCCGACCCGCTCGCGATCGGCTTCGGGTGGAGGCAGGGAAGCGCAGCCCGCAACCAGCAAGGCAGCTAAGGCGGCTCTCAAGGCTGGGCGAATTTCTTGACGGCCTGACCGAGAACCTCGTTCTCAGGATTCTTGCGGGCTGCTTCCACCAAAATCCGGCGCGCGTCTTCCTTGCGGTTTACGTTCCACAGCACTTCACCCAGATGGGCGGCGATTTCCGGATCCGACTTGAGACCATAAGCGCGCTCCAGCGTCTTCAGCGCGTCATCGATCTTGCCTTGCCGAAAGAGCACCCAACCCAGGCTGTCCATGATGAAGGGATCGTTGGGGGCGAGGGCCGAGGCCTTGGCGATAAGCTCGTAGGCCTCCGCCAGCCGGATATTGCGATCGGCGAAGGAGTAGCCCAGGGCATTGAGGCCGTGGGCATGATCGGGCTTGATTTCGAGCAGGCGCCGCAAGCGGGCCTCGAGGATGTCGAACTTGCCCAGCCGTTCGGCGATCAGCGCCGAGTCGTAGAGCAGGTCGAGGTCGTCAGGGTTGGCGTGCAGTGTGGCATTGAGCAGGGCGAAGGCGTCGTCGATCCGTTTGGATTCCCGCAGCAAATGCGCCTCGGCGAGGACGAGCTGGATTTTCTCCGCCGGCGTGCGGCCGACCGTATCGCGGACCAGTTGGCGCGCTTCGTCCAGGCGTCCCTTCCCGGCCAGAATCTGGGCTGCCCGCGCCCGGGCGGGAACGTACTGTTCGCCGGCGCTGACCTGCTGATAGTGGGCGAGGGCGGAATCGAGATTCTTGGCTTCTTCCTCGATCTGGCCGAGAAAGAAGTGTACGGTCGCCTTGTCCTTGAAATCGCCGGTCAGGAGTTTTTCGAGTTGCGCCTTGCCGGTGACCGGGTCATTGGCCTGGAGCGCCAGCATGGCCACGGGATAGATGATTTCCGGATTGTCGGGGAAATCCTTGAGTAGGCG
>DAORDK010000210.1:0-3166 GCA_035345935.1 Rhodocyclaceae bacterium
GAGCTTATACTTATATCACTTTGATTTTTATCGCTTCGAGTCGCCAGAGGAATTTCTCGATGCGGGGATGGATGAGTATTTTCGCGATGATTCGGTTTGCTTGGTCGAATGGCCGGAGCGCGCTCAGGGCTGCGTTCCGCCGCCAGACCTGCGCCTCGTCCTCCATCATGCGGGTGTCGGGCGTCGCGTCGAAGCCCTGGGACTTACGGAAAAGGGGGCGGCATGCGTAACCCGTCTGGCTTCTCTGCAACGCGGCGGCGCCTAGGGCGGTTCGCCGGCGCCGCCCTGGTCTTGTCCCTGACGCCGCTGGCCCGGGGTGCGGCAAAGCTCCCCGCCGTCCTGGCCGTGCGCATCTGGCCCGCTGCCGATTACACCCGGGTGACGCTGGAGCACGACGCTCCTTTGAAATTTAACCATTTTCTCGTGGAGAATCCGGATCGCCTGGTGGTCGATATCGAGGGGGTCGAATTCGACAGCGTTCTCGACAGTCTCGCCCGCAAGGTGACGACCGACGACCCCTACATCAAGCTGATTCGGGCGGGGCGCTTCAAGCCTGGAATCGTCCGGGTGGTCATGGAACTCAAGACCAAGGTGGCGCCCCAGGTCTTCGTCTTGAAGCCGGTGGGGGAGTATGGGCATCGTTTGGTCCTTGACGTCTATCCCCTGGAAGCGCCCGATCCGCTCTTGGCCCTGATGGAAGGCAAGCGAGAAGCGGTCGCGCCGTTAAACGAGGAAGCAGCGGTTCCAGCACAGCCGCAGATGCGGGCCGAAACGGTCGAGGCGCCGGAGGTGCAGACGTCGCGCAAGTCGGCAAAGCCGGTCGTGGACCGCCTGGTGACCATCACCCTCGATCCCGGCCACGGGGGAGAGGATCCCGGTGCGGTTGGACGGGGGGGTACCTACGAAAAGGAAGTCACCCTGGAAGTGGCCCGGCGACTCAAGGCGAAGCTCGACGGCGAACCCAGCATGCGGGCCGTTCTGACCCGGGATTCGGACTTCTTCGTTCCGCTTCAGACGCGGGTGCAGAAGGCCCGCAGGGTTCATTCCGACCTCTTCGTCTCGATTCATGCGGACGCCTGGATCAAGCCGGATGCAAAGGGGTCGTCGGTCTTTGTCCTTTCCGAACGGGGGGCGTCGAGTTCGGCAGCCCGCTGGTTGGCTCAAAAGGAAAATGAGGCCGATCTCGTCGGGGGCGTCAATCTGGACGTCAAGGATCCCTTCCTGGCCCGCACCCTGCTGGACCTTTCCCAGACGGCCACCATCAGCGACAGCCTCAAGCTCGGCAGATACGTATTGGGTGAACTGGGCAACATCAATACCCTGCACAAGGCTCAGGTGGAGCAAGCCGGTTTTGCCGTACTCAAGGCGCCGGACATTCCCTCGATCCTGGTCGAGACCGCCTTCATCTCCAATCCGGAGGAGGAGCACCGGCTGAACGACGACCGCTACCAGGACAAACTGGCGGAAGCCATCGTACGCGGAATACGGCTGTATTTCTCCAAACACCCGCCCTTGCCGAAGGCACGGATGGCAGCCCTCGGGTAAATCCGTTCGCGCACGTCAAAAGAGCTCGATTTCGCCCTTCTGGAGCGATTTGGCTGCCAGGGCGCCGCTTTCCACCAATTCTTCGTAAAAGGCCACCTGATTGCGGCCATTGCGCTTGCAGTAGTACAGCGCTTCGTCGGCCCTATCGATGACGTCCGTTGGGGTGTCGGCGCCCTGCAGTCGACTGAAGCCGATACTGACCGTTACTTGGCCGACTTGGGTAAAGACGTGCCGTTCCAAATTTTGGCGGAAACGGTTCAGGGCCTTGCAGGCGTCGTCGGCCTTGGCAGGCTGGAGTACGACGACGAATTCCTCGCCGCCGAAGCGGAACAATTGGTCGTCGAAGCGAAAGCTTCGGCGCAGAATCTGCGACAGGGTGACCAGAACCTCGTCGCCGATCAAGTGACCGTGGTTGTCATTGATGGACTTGAATCGGTCGATGTCGCAAACGGCCAGCCAGTGGGTGGTGGTTTTTCCGCCGCTCCGCCGGCGCGCCTTCAATTTGATCCGGTCATCCGCTGCATCGTCCTGGGCTTTACCCAGAAGTTCGAAAAGATGCTTGTCAAAAGTCTTGCGATTGGCGAGCTGGGTGAGAGTGTCGGTCTCTCCATAGTCCAGCAGTCCGATGTGGTTCCCGAAGTACTCGGTGACAGCCATCAGCAAGACGCGCAGATCCGCGGGAAAATCCTCGGAAACGACGATCTCGATCACATAGACGAGCTGGTTCAGTTGAACCACGGGGAAGGCCAGCCGATTGGCGCCACCGGGAAGCTCTTCCAGACTGACCGACCTTTCCCGGCGGCAACGCGCGAGGAGGGGGTCGTCGTCGATGGGTCGGCAGTAGCGGCGGTCAGGCAGGTAAGCGTTGTGAACGTAGCGGCTGCGAGAATCGAGGCCGGCGCAGGCGAACATCATCGTTCCCCGGCTACTGGCATAACACCGGTAGATCGTGACGGATATCGGGTGAAAGAGGTCGGCCAGCGCATCGATCAGGGCCTCGTTGATCTCGGTGCGATCCCGTTTCGACGAAGTGCGAACGATATGGCTGATCAACTGGAGCATGGCGACCGAGAGCGCTGGCAAGTCCGAAGCAGGTTGAAATCGGAGGGATTATAACTTCGGGTTGGGGTGCTCGCCGACGACTTTCCTAAAGTCCGATGCGGGGTTCTTGCGGTCCGGGTGAGTCGGAAACGCTATAATTTAAGCTTTTTTGGGTTTCGCATGCGGGTCTTTCGCGGCTTCTCGTCCTCGGTATCGGCTCCGACCGTCCTCGCGGTTGGCAATTTCGATGGCGTACACCGAGGGCATGGCGCTCTGATCGAACGTCTGGTGGCCGTGGCGGACCTGCGCAGGTTGACGCCGACAGTGCTGACCTTCGAGCCCCATCCGCGGGAGTTCTTCGCTCCCGACTCGGCGCCGGCGCGGCTGACTACGCTGCGGGAAAAGCTCGAACTGCTGGCCGAGTGCGGTGCGCGTCAAGCGATGGTCTGCCGTTTCGACGCAGACTTTTCAGCCCTCGAGGCCGACGCGTTCATCGAGCGGGTTCTAGTGCAGGGGCTGAAGGTGGCACACTTGGTCATCGGCGACGATTTTCGCTTCGGTCGCGGTCGCCGGGGGGACT
>DAORDK010000211.1:0-3088 GCA_035345935.1 Rhodocyclaceae bacterium
ATCATGGGCGGCGTCATCGTCACCATTCCGATCAGCGAGGCTCCATGATTACGGCAATCCAGCACATCCGAATCCTCGACGGCCTCGGCGGGCGGCTTGAACAGGGCACCCTCATGATCGACAATACCCGCATCCTGGCGGCCGGACCCGAGCGCGCCGTCCGTATCCCCAAGGGCGCGCGCCGTATCGATGGCCGTGGCCTCACCGTCCTCCCGGGACTCATCGACTGCCATGTTCACTTCTGCCTGGGCGCCGAAGCCGATGTGGTGGCGGCGGTCGAAGGAGAATCTTCCTCCGTCACGCTACTCAAAGCCGCTGAACAGGCCCGTCGCACACTGCAGGCCGGATTTACCACTGTGCGCGACGTGGGGTTTCGCGACCATGCCGTCTTTGCGCTGAAGCATGCCATTGCCGCAGGGCTGACGCCGGGGCCGCGCATTCTAGCTGCCGGACTGGCCATCTGCATGCCGGGGGGACATGCACGCTTCATCGGTCGCGAAGCAGACGGCGTGGAAGCCGTCCGAGCCGCCGTGCAAGATCAACTCAATGCCGGAGCGGAAGTGATTAAAGTCATTGCCTCCGGCGGTGTACTGACACCCGGCACCTCACCGGACGACGCCCAAATGACCGTAGAAGAGCTGCAGGCCGCCGTCGCCGTCGCCGCCGCACAGGGACGGCATGTCGCCGCCCATGCGCACGGAGCCACCGGGATGAAGAATGCCCTGCGGGCCGGGGTGCACTCAATCGAGCACGCCACGCTAATGGACGACGAGGCTGCCGGAATGATGAGCCGACAGGGGGTCTACATGGTGCCGACCCTGTCCGCACTTGCAACAACAGCCGCCTGCCCGACCGGCTGCGGTATTCCGGACAGCGCCCGCTCCAAAGCGAAGAATATGGTGAAGCAACACGAGAAGAGCTTCCGCGCGGCCGTGCGACGTGGCGTGCCGATCGCGCTGGGCACCGATGCCGGTACGCCGTTTAATCATCATGGGGATAACGCGCAGGAGCTGGAGCGCATGGTGGCCCTCGGCATGACGCCGATGAACGCGATCATGACCAGCACCTCCGCCGCCGCGCGATTGCTACGGCTATCCGAACACATCGGCACTATCGAGGTGGGAAAACAGGCGGATCTCCTCTTTGTGGAAGGCAATCCCTTGAGAACGATCGGCGTGTTGATGAAACAGGAGCGGATTGCCGGCGTGATGCAAGGCGGGCGCTTCGTGGCGGGTCCCCTCTCGCAGATGTGATCTCCGTGCCCGACGCCATCCATCCGCTCTCGGGATGGTTGAAGCGCCACCATGAGGGCATCGACGCTACCTCCGCTCGTAGAGCAATTCCAGCGCGGCAGCAAAACCGTTGATCCGGCCTTTTCGAAACGCCTCCTCCAGACGCCCCCGTAACGCTCGTATCCCGCCCTCATCGCCTCGCGCGACGACCGCCTGCGAGACCATCATTTGCACCGCCACTTCGAGCAAGCGCTGCTTACGCTCATCCATTTCCGTCGTCACGAATTCCTCGATCACTTCTGCGCCGCGCGCCTCGACGATCGGTTCCTTGAACGTGTCATAGCCCTGATGCGCCACGGTACGCTCGCGAATGAGAGCGAGTTCCGATTTAATTCTGGGCACCATCTTCATGAGGACGGCAAAGACCTCCTTCCGCCCCTCGTCGAACAATTTCTTCTCCATCTCCTCAAGAATCTGAGAAGGATCGGCGGCTTCGGCCCTGGGCTCCTCACCCCAGTGCAAGCGGTCGTAGGTGCGCCGACGCTCCGGATCACCGAGGACTTCGTAGGCGGAGTTGATCTCGCGAATCTTTTCTTCGGCCTTGCTATTGTGTGGATTTCGATCAGGATGATGTTCGAAGACGAGCTTTCGATAGGCTTTTTTGATGTCGTCATCGGAGATATCCCGTGGGATGCCGAGGACACGGTAATAGTCAATTTTTGGCATAGTATCGGCGACTATACCACGGGACTATCTCAGCTTCACCTTGACAGCACGACGTCCTGCCCGTAGCTTGGCGACGATCCGATCGTGTCAATGAGGAGCATCTGCGTGGGCTGGACACACGGCGTCACCCGATACCAATGGTTGGTCCTGTTCGTCGCCTGGTTAGGCTGGGTGTTCGACGCCATGGACGCCACGATTTACGCGATCGTGCTCCATCCCGCTCTGCAGGAATTGCTCCACGCCGAAGCGGCTCACGGCGCCGTCACATCCGAACTCATCGGCTGGTACGGCGGCCTGGTCTTTTCAATTTTTTTGATCGGCTGGGCCATCGGAGGGATCGGCTTCGGACTTGCCGCTGACTATTTCGGCCGCACCAAGACGTTGATTGCCACCATCTTGATTTATGCGATCTTCACCGGCCTGGCCGCCTTCGCCCAAGAGTGGTGGCATCTGGCGATTGCCCGCTTTCTCACGGCGCTTGGTGTCGGGGGAGAATGGGCGGCGGGCGCAGCCATCGTGGCCGAAACGTGGCCTGAAGAGAAACGCGCCAGGGCGGCCGGGATCTTACAGACAGCCTGGGCCTTGGGCTTTTTCCTTGCCGCCGGGTGCAACCTCCTGTTGAAAGATTCCGAATGGCGGGTGCTGTTCCTGGTCGGCATTCTGCCGGCATTTGTGGCATTGCTCGTCCGCCGGTGGGTGAAAGAACCGGAGCGCTGGATACGGGCACAAGAACGGGAGGGGCGTTCAGCCCATACGACGGTGATGCACCTGTCTGAATTGTTCAGCCCGTCCCTTCGCCGCGATACGCTGGTGGGCTCCACCTTGGCTTTCGTGGCGGTCTTCGGCCTCTGGGGCGCAACCAATTGGGCCCCGACCCTCATCCGCACCATGCCAGATCTGCAGGACCAGGATCCCGCCGACCTCACGGCCAAGGTGAGTTACGCCATCATGGCGCTGAACGGGGGGGCTCTGTTTGGCTATCTCGGGTTCGGGCCGCTGGCTGAACGGTTTGGCCGCCTGCCCGTCTTCGGCCTGATGTGCTTCGGCAGTCTCATTCTGCTGCCGGCCACCTATTTTGTGCCCCACAGCTATGCGGAAGTGCTGCTCTTGTTGCCGGTCCTCGGATTTTT
>DAORDK010000212.1:0-3078 GCA_035345935.1 Rhodocyclaceae bacterium
GCAGGTGATCTATGCCGAGTTTCAATCCACGCCCCCCGCTTCCGGGGGGCGATGCGGCGGCCGGAGACCAGATCGACGACCTCACCAAAGTTTCAATCCACGCCCCCCGCTTCCGGGGGGCGATGCCACGACGTGGAGGCCTTCCGCCAGGTGGAGGTCGTTGTTTCAATCCACGCCCCCCGCTTCCGGGGGGCGATGCTTGCTGGGGTTGTAGGATTCGCTGACCAAGCCGGCGTTTCAATCCACGCCCCCCGCTTCCGGGGGGCGATGCGCCGCTGGCGCACAGACCGCAACCCGCCCCTGCGCGTTTCAATCCACGCCCCCCGCTTCCGGGGGGCGATGCGCAATGCACAGCAACGGCGCAAGGCCGCACGAGACAAGTTTCAATCCACGCCCCCCGCTTCCGGGGGGCGATGCTCATCTCTCGTAAACCTTGGGGATTACAGGACAAATCGGCCGCATTGCGCGAACCGGCGGTTTACTGAGCAGCGCCGATCTTAACGCACCGTCGGCGTTCGGCAATAACCTTATCAAACCATGGAGTTGGCGCCTGCGCGAACCTTCCCGTACGCTGCTCCTCACTTGCGGTTCGCGCCCGCTCATATCACCAATGGGCCGTCGAAGTCGGTGGCACGGAAGCAACCGTGCTCCCGTACTTCGTAGCCCCTCAGTTCGGCGAGGCGGTAAAAGCGCAGGTTGTCCTCCGCCTTATTGATTTCGGCGAGCAAGTCGCGCTCCAGCGCTTCAAAGCGGGCGCGATCGACTTGGCATTCGAAAACCGATTTCTGAACTCGCTGGCCGACACTCTCGCAAATTTTGGCGACCCGTCGCAGGCGGCGACGGCCTTCTCGGGTCTCGGTGTTGACGTCGTAGCACACGATCACCAGCATCAGCGCACCCCATAAGGCAGGTACTCGGAGGTATCGGCGCGCAAGGTCCGGGCCAGAAGACGGGCCTGGATGTGCGGTACCAGCCCGAGTGGCATGGGTTCCGCAAACAAAGGATGAGTCAGGCTTTCCTGCTTGCGCTCCTGGTAGGCCACCAGAACGGTCTTGCGCGCGTCGCCTTCCAACTGGACGGCTCCGCCTTCGCGCTCGACGAAATCCTGGGCGCGCAATTGACCCCGGTTGATGAGCGAGAGCGCCAGGCGGTCTGCGAAGAAGCGGAATTCCTCCATCAGGTCCAGCGCCAGCGCCGCCCGCCCGGGCCGAACGGCATGGAGGAAACCGATCTGCGGGTCGAGCCCGGCAGCTTCCAGCGCCGACCGGCAGTCATTCATCAGAAGCGTGTAGAGAAAGGAGAGGAGCGCATTGACCCGGTCCCGTGGGGGCCGGCGGGTGCGCCCGTCCATGCGGAAGTCTCCGCGGGAACCGGGACGAACCAGCTTGTTCAGAGCCGCGAAGTACTGGCGTGCTGCTTCCCCTTCCAGGCCCCGAACGGTATCTAGGTCTTCCGCCACCGGCAGGGCGCGCAGACTGGCGGCGAGGTCGTCGGCGGCGCGGGTCAGCGTGGCGGACTCGTCTTCCGCCTTGGCTTCACGGGCGCCTCGCAGCAGTACGTGCCGGCAGTTCTTGATCTTGCCGGCAACGCAATTACGCGCCACGCTCAGGGCGAACGCCGGGTCGTCGGCCCGGCGCCCCTGGGCTTGGCGCAGCAGGACATTGCCCGAGACAGCCCCTTCCAGCCGGCCTTTGAAGCGCCCGTTGGCGTCCAGGAGGACCAGGGCGATGCCCTCATCGGCCAAGCGGTGCATGAGCGGCAGAGAAACGGAGACGTGACCAAAGCAGACTACGGCGCCCAGGTGGTGCAGAGGCACCCTTAACCGGGTCTCCCGTTCGACATCCAGGCGCAGGGTGCTGTTGTCCAGATGCAGGTAACTTTCAGGCGTCGTCACGTAGAGGGTATTGAGAAATTGCATGGCGGTTCAGGCATCCGGGTCGAATAGTGCGGCGCGGGCCGCCGCCATGTCGCCGATGACAGGGAGGGTCTCCGGCTGACAGATATCCTTGAGGGAGCAGGCGCGGCAGTGCTCGTCGTTGAGCGGGGGCGGAAGCGTGCCGGCAGCCAGGAGCCGGCGCACGGCTTCCAGGGCGTTGATCACCCGGGCTCGCAGCGCCCCATCGATGACCACTTCGCGCCGACGCCGCGAACTGGCGTAATACAGCGCCCCGGCCGGCACCGGGCGGCCGAACATGGTTTCCAGACACAGGGCCTGGGCCGCCAGTTGCACGTCGTCACAGGCGGCGATGTCCGCCCGCTTGTGGCGGGAGCCGTGCTTGTATTCCACCGGATAGGGCGTGCCGTCCGGCAGAAACTCCACCACGTCGGCCTTGCCGATCAATCCCAGGCCATCGTCGAACAGCGGCAAGGCGCGCTCGACCCGCAGGCCATCCCGGACCTCGAAGCCGGGATCGTCCACCCGCTTATGCAATGCCTGACCGCGCTGGGTATAGAGGTTGTCCTCGAACACCTGCTCGACGTGGATGAGGGCACACTGGCGCGGGCAGTAGCACCAATGCTGGAGGGCGGAAATGGGAATCGGATCAAGGGGTTCGGCGCTCACCGCCGCCTCCCGCCGATGGCTTTGGCAAGCACCTTGGGGTAGCATTGCCCAAGGATCGAAGGAGATTGAATCATGATCAGTTCCTCGCTTGAAGACATTGAAGCCGCCGCCCTGCAACTCACGCGCGGCGAGCGCGCAACGCTGGTAGAGCACCTGCTGATAAGCCTCGACGAGGATGACGAAATCCTCGCCGCCTGGGTGGAAGAAGCCGAACGGCGGGGTGACGCCTATGAGCGGGGCGAAATGGAGGCCGTCGACTTCGACGAGTCACTCGCGCGACTCCGGGCGCAACTCGCCGCGGCATGAAACTGATCGTTCTCCAGGCTGCGCAAGCGGAGCTGGAGGATGCCCACGCCTACTACCTGGGAAACGGGACACCGCGAACCGCCGCGGCCTTCGTGGCCGACTATCAGCACAGCGCCGCACGATTGCTCGAGCTTCCCGGTATTGGCACGCCGATTTCCGCGCAATTGCGCTCCTTGCCGATGCGCCACTTTCCGTATTCGATCATTTAT
>DAORDK010000213.1:0-3063 GCA_035345935.1 Rhodocyclaceae bacterium
GAGCAAAGCTCCATGTACGGAGATGGTTCATCGGCGGCAGTGTGTTCCGTGAGGATGGATCGAAACCTTTCATCGCCAAAGCTCAGAAACATCGCCAACCCACCGAGCGAGAATCCAAGTAGGTTCGGAAGGATGGAGAGTGGTTGTTCCCACCATTTCTCCATTGACCAGAAGTGACTGGTAACGAGGAGAAGTACAAATGCCAGATGCAGATACGGCGATCGGACAAGCGCACCCAGGCCGCCGTAGGATCGCCAGTACCTGGAAAAGATTGATCTGACTCCGGTGTACATGTTGCAGCTAGGTCAGTTGTGCGTGCATCTGTCTAGGGTCTGTTCACAATCAAGCCAGCCAGACGAATGCGCACGCGAGATGAATGAACGACAGGAAGGACTTGGCGAGTTTGTCGTAACGCGTGGCGATGCGTCGGAAATGCTTGAGACGTGCGAAGAAGCGCTCGATCAAATTGCGGGCGCGGTAGAGATGTCGGTCGAATGGGCGCGGTGCGAGGCGATTGGATCGGGGCGGAATTACGGCTTCGGCGCCAGTGGCCTCGATTCTGGCCACGAAATGGTCGGCGTCGTAGCCCTTGTCGGCCACGACGGCTTGGCCAGGCAGATTCTCGATCAATGCCGAGGCACGGTCGATGTCGGCGATCTGCCCGGCCGAGAGGATGACGCGCAGTGGGTTGCCCAGCGCATCGACGGCAACGTGCAGTTTGGTCGTCAGTCCGCCGCGCGAGCGGCCGATTTCCTGACAGCCGGCTTTTTTTGGGCGCCAGCGGAATGTTGATGGGCACGAACGATGGTCGAATCGATGAACAGTTGTTCCATGTCGGCATCGCCACCGAGGACGTCAGCCACCCGTTCCCAGACGCCGCCGTCACGCCAACGGGCAAAGCGAACGTAGGTGCTGTGCCAGTTGCCCAATTCGTGCGGCAGGTCTCGCCAAGGGCTGCCCGTGCGCAGAATCCAGAGGACTGCCTCGACAAAGGTACGGTTGTCCTTTGCCGTGCAGCCCGGATCGCTGGCCTTGCCCGGCAAGAGGTGTTCAATACGCGCCCACTGGTCATCTCGCAGCATCTTCCGGTTCATCCTGACTCCCCAGAAAAGTCAGGATATGACCATATTCAGCCCCTTGTGAACAGCCCCACGCTATGTCATTGACCGTCAACAACTTATTTGGTCGCGCTTGCATATGGCATCTCGGGATTCGGTTGATTGTGAACAGACCCTAGACTGATCCGTTTTTCCTTGCCCCCGAATCGGTACTTCAGGCGCCACCACTTGCCCCCGGCAGGGGCAACTTCCAGGTAAAGCCCTCCGCCGTCGAACAGCTTTTGGGTCTTTTCGGCCGGCTTTGCAGTGCGAATCGCGGTATCCGTGAGCGGCATTTGGGGGCAACCTCCCTGCGTTATGGGCGACTTGTCCCCAATGTTGCACCCACTTGCCCCCGGATTGCAATAGCCGGGATCGGAATGCTATGGACGTGAAAAAGGCCGGAAGCCTTGATTTACCTTGGCTTGCCGGCCTTCTTCGGACTGCTTAGGACTTGTTTCTGGTGGACCGGAAGGGGATCGAACCCTCGACCTTCGCATTGCGAACGCGACGCTCTCCCAGCTGAGCTACCGGCCCGAAGGGGGCGCAGTATAACAGAGTCGCCGCGGTACGGCGCCGCGTTCAGACGGCGCGCACTTCCTCGAGACGGCACTTGACGACGCCGAAGGCGGTCGCCACCAACAAGGGATAGCGCGCGCCGGGAAAACGGCCGCGGCGGGAGATGTTGTACCCCAGGACGACACCCTGGACGACCCCGAGAGACACCGCCCGACCGACCCGCAGCCCGGCTTCCTGGGCGGCGTGGATGGCCGCTCCGATGCATTCCGCATCATGGCGGCGATGCGCGGTTCCCGCGCATCCCTCGATTCCGCTCGACCTTCCCATGCCAGACTCCTTTGCAGGCTCCTGGTACGAAAGTCTACGTATCGCCCGTGCGGCTGTTTAGGGCGCGATGCCTAGCGGCGTCACCACTATTTCACGGAATCATCGCTTCATGCCCGATCCGGCAGCGGAACGGCGCAAGCGATCATTGACCGCGGCCCAGGCCTCGGTGGCCGGCGGCGCCTGGACCACGATCCGGGCACAGCCCGCGGCGTCGAGTTCCCGCAGGGCCGCGTACAGCGCGCGGGCGAATCCTTCCGGGTCCGTCGGCACCTGGCACCAGGACAGGCGTTCATCGCTCAGGGGACGGACGAGGCACGAAAGCACGCCGAGGCGTTCGTCGCGCGCCAGCGCCTCCCGGGCCGCGAAGATGAGGCCGTCCGCGGTGACGAGTTCCAGTGGCGTCGCCGGCGCGTAGTGAGCCTCCAGGGAACCGGCAACCCGCGGAGCGCCGGGAGCCACGCCCGTCGTCGGCCAAACACCCAGGATGCCCGCGAGGGCGGCTGGGGAAACCCGGCCCGGCCGGAGGATGCGCGGCGCAGCGGAGGAGAGGTCGAGGATGGTCGACTCGATGCCGACCTGGCAGGGACCGCCGTCGAGGACCAGCGCGATGCGCTCTCCCAACTCCCCGCGCACGTGTTCCGCAGTCGTCGGGCTGATGCGGCCGAAGCGGTTCGCCGACGGGGCGGCGATTCCACCGCCGAAGACGCGCAGCAGTTCCAGGGCGAGCGGATGGCCCGGAATTCGCACTCCTACGGTGTCCTGCCCCCCGGTGACGAGGTCCGGAACTCCTGGCGCCTTGCGCAGGACCAGGGTCAGTGGCCCGGGCCAGAAGGCGGCGGCGAGCGCCCGGGCGGCCTCCGGCACGTCGCGGGCCCAGCGGTCCAGGTGACCGGCATCGGGAAGGTGGACGATCAGCGGGTGGTCGGCCGGCCGGCCCTTTGCGGCGAAGATTTTCGCCAGCCCATCCGGGTTGGCGGCATCGGCCCCGAGACCATAGACCGTCTCGGTGGGGAAGGCCACCAGCTCCCCTGACCGCAGCAGGCGGACCGCCCGTTCCAGTTGCTCCATCCCGGGCGGCACGGGATCATCCACGCCGCATGGGCGGGTGGGCGACAGGTTC
>DAORDK010000214.1:0-2955 GCA_035345935.1 Rhodocyclaceae bacterium
GCTCGCCCAGGTGCGCGAGGATCTCGCGCACGACGCACCAGCGGCGGTGATTTGCGCTGCGATTGGCGCAGTTTCCGTTTCAGTTGCTGTAACGAGAGGTGCGGTCGGACTCTTTGGCACGCCGGCAAGCGCGTTGATCTGTGCGCGTAGCGGAGCGTCGGGTGCCCGTATCCCGTAGCAGCGATGCCGATGACGGCGCGGGGGTGGAATCAGCGCTGCCCGGCGGCCGAACAGTTCGAGCGGCGGCAGCGGAAACGAGGGCTTCTCCGCCGTGCCCTCGCGCATCAGGCCTATCCCTTGCACTTCCGACTGAACGCGCGTGCGAATTGCCCATGGCCAAACTGGCTTTGCGGAAAGCCACTCGCGTCCTTGTTGTGGTCCAGTGGTAGCGAAAGGCGTGGATTGCCTGGAAAGGGCACTAGATTCAGTCCAGAACAGGAGACCCGGCGCCAATTCCACAGGCGTTTCCGCCGCGCAGGCGGGCGATCGTCGGTAGCGCGCCAGCCTTCCGCGGTCGTTCGGGCTGGATCGATGCAGCCTTTCTGTCTGGGCAAGACGCGGGAGGCTCGCGAGGGTGGCGTCCGATCCCATAGTCCTTCCTGGCAACTGTATGGGCACCTGTCGAGATTTCTTACACGAGCGCGCCTAGCCGTCCCGTGCGATCCTCCGACCGCACACGCAAGTCTTTTAGTTTCCGAGGATAATGGCTTTCCAGCACGAATGTTGCTTGCCCTCTTGGCGCACTGGGGGAATGTCGTGGCTTTGACTTGGCGCGGCGGTCGCCGGAGCTGGGGAGCGTGCTTGCGCGATGTCCGCTGTGAATTGCTGTCGCGCGAGCCAAATCCGGCAACCCTGGTGCTGCCGGGCGGGTGGGTCGTGAGCGGCGCCGCGCAGCGAAACTCGCATCGCGTTGATACGTTCTCTCGGAGGATACCATGTTGGAAAAATGGGGTATTCGGGGCAATGCAAGCGCACTGCTCCTGGGACTTGCAGTGACCGCTGAGGCGGCGGCAGGGGTCGTCGGTTGGGTAAGGCAGGAGGTCGTTCAAGCGTCAGGGGTCTCCTCTCTATCGGCGCCGGCAGTTGCGGCAGGCGAGCTTGCGTACATGTTGGGTGACGCGCGGTTCGGCGGGGGCAGCACGCCGGGGGTTTACGTCCAACAGCCGTTTGTACCAGGTCAGCCGGTACGGCCGGTGGCGCGCACGGGAGAGGCTGCTCCCAATCTGGGAACGAGCTTCGACGATGCTTCGTTTTCTCCCGGCCAGACGCGTCCGGTGGTGTCGCCGGCAATCGACAGGGCACTTGGTGGGGTGAGCTTTCTCGCTACGGTGAATACACCGGCAGGGCGAAGCGGGGTTGTGTTCAGCGAATGGAGTGGCCGCGGCACTTTGGGGGCTGTGGCTGTTCCGGGAGTGACGCAGGTCGGTGGTTCGAACGCGCTGCTCACCGTTGCTGGCGTACCCTCGATCGCCTTTGGCCAGACCGTCTTTCAGGGTAGAGACAGCGTTGGCGAAGGCGTGTTTTCAGTGAACGCTGCCGGGCTGCCGCTTACGAAATGGGTGTCTACAGGAGATGCAGCACCGACGGACCTGCCAATAAGCGGCGGCAGCTTTACCGGATTTGGCGCATTTCCGATGGTCGACTGGAACGAGAGCAAGACTCAGCTGACCACAGCGTTCCAGGCGTCCACGAATTATCTGAGCGGTTCATCCGGCATCTACGTCCGCACCGATCTTGCCGCACCCAAGGTCGTCGTCGAGACTCCGAAATTTCTGCCGGGGCAAAACAGCGAGCGATTCGCCAGTTTCCTGTCGCCAGCGATTGACGACGACATCGTCGCGTTCTACGCGGAGGGAACACTCGGTACAAAGGGAATATATACCGGCACCGCTGGCGCTGAGGTTTCGCTCGTCGCCGACACGCACACGTTGATTCCGGGCACGTCCAGCGTATTCTCCGGATTTGCAGACCGTCGCGGATTTGCTTACCCGTCGATCAATCACGAAGCGGTGGCCTTTATTGGTTTCGACGCCAACGGCGCTCCTGGTGTATACGCCAATTATGCCGGCGCACTGAGCAAGGTATTTGATTTCAGTGATTTTCTGGCGCTCTTTCCGAACGAGCAACTGGACATGGACAGCATCGATCTCTTTCGCCAGGGACTCAGTGGCAATCAGATCGCTTTCCGGGTAGAGTCTTTCGACCCTGTTCAGCAAACGATCCGGGATCGGGTCTTCCTCGCTGTTGCCGTCGTGCCTGTTCCGCCCACGTGGTTGCTTGGCCTGACCGGTTTGGCTGTCCTGCTGCTTAGCCGGCGGCGGTTGCGCTAAAGAACTGCGGGCGTGCGGGCCGCATTTCGTGACGCAAGGCGCCGGGCGGCGCGTTCGCGGCCCGCACACGACAGCGGCCGAAAACAAGGCTGGCTCAGATGACCTTGGCTGATCCGCCTTCGTGTGCTCCCGCACGCCAACCGCCGCCGGTCGGCGGCTGGTCGTGGCCGGCACCCGCTCGCCTCGGAGGCGCCGTTGCCTTGGCCAGGTTCAGGGCGAAGCCCTGCCGCTTGGCTTGCTGCTTGATGCCACTTTCCGGGCGCACCGTTCTCTCGACCTTGGTGCGCGCAAACCTGGCGGCTGACCTCACCCACCAAGTGTCAGGCTGATACCGGCTTCGCGGGCAGCCGAGACCTTTCTTCTCCCGTGCGATACTGTCGCGTAGCCGCGACCCGTGCATTGCGCAGCGTTGCACTCGCGCTCGTGTGTGGTCAATTCGTTTCGCCGAAGGATGCAGTTGCGCGCGATCAGATCTTGGGCCGCTGCGAATCATTGGTCGCGACATTTAGCCAGCGTTGGACGACGAATTGGATCAGCGTCGGACGCATTCTTGTATAGGGCGGAACGTAACAAGTGCAGATTTCCGGATCTCGAAGGAAACCCGGATGGCACGTTAGACCAGCGC
>DAORDK010000215.1:0-2942 GCA_035345935.1 Rhodocyclaceae bacterium
AACGCTTATGACGGCGCTGAACGATCATGCTGTTCGTGCGCTTGTTCTTGCGGGTACGGTAGCCCTTGGTGGGCTGGCCCCACGGGTTGACCGGCACGCGACCCTCGCCGGTACGGCCTTCGCCGCCGCCGTGCGGGTGGTCGATCGGGTTCATGGCCACGCCACGAACGGTCGGGCGGATGCCGCGCCAACGCTGGGCACCAGCCTTGCCGATCTTGCGCAGGTTGTTCTCTTCGTTGCCGACCTCACCGATGGTGGCGCGGCATTCGACGTGAACCCGGCGGACTTCGCCGGAGCGCATGCGGATTTGGGCATACGTACCTTCGCGAGCCAGGAGCTGGACCGAAGTACCGGCCGAACGTGCGATCTGGGCACCCTTGCCCGGCAGCATCTCGACGCAGCAAATGGTGGTACCGACCGGAATGTTGCGGATCGGCAGGGCGTTGCCCGGCTTGATCGGCGCTTCGGATCCGGAGATGACCTGCTGACCGACCACCATGCCCTTGTTGGCGATGATGTAGCGGCGCTCGCCATCGGCGTAGCAGACCAGCGCGATGTTGGCGGTGCGGTTGGGATCGTATTCCAGACGCTCGATCTTGCCGGGGATACCATCCTTGGCCCGCTTGAAATCGACCATGCGGTAGGCCTGCTTGTGACCACCGCCCTGGTGACGCACGGTCACATGGCCGTTGTGGTTGCGACCCGCCTTCTTGGACTGGGACTCGATCAGGCCAGCGAAGGGTTTGCCCTTGTGCAGGTCGGGATTGACGACCTGGACGACGGCGCGGCGACCCGGGGATGTGGGCTTGACTTTGACGAGAGCCATTACGCGTTACCCCCCTCGACGAAATTGATTTCCTGGCCCGGCTTGAGGCTGACAAAGGCCTTCTTCCAGCCCTTGCGGCGGCCGGTGGTGCCCTTGAAGCGCTTGACCTTGCCCTTGACGTTGGCGACCTGGACCGATTCGACCTGGACCTTGAACAACAACTCGACGGCAGCCTTGATTTCCGGCTTGGTAGCATCGGTTGCCACACGGAAAATCACTTGCTCGTTCTTGTCGGCGACAAAAGTGGCCTTTTCGGAAATCTGCGGGGCCAACAACACCTGCAGCAGGCGTTCCTGATTCAGATTGGCGCTCATACCCACATCTCCTCGAACTTGGCGACGGCATCCTTGGTCACCAGCACCTTGGGGAAGCGGACCAGGGAAACCGGGTCGGCCTCCTGAGCCTCGAGAACCAGGACGTTGGGCAGGTTGCGGGACGACAGATAGAGGTTTTCGGTCAGATCGCCGGTGATCACCAGCAGATTCTGATCGAGCCCCATGTTCTTGAGCTTTTCGGCGAAGAGCTTGGTCTTGGGTGCATCGACGGACAGCGCATCGACGATCACCAGACGCTCCTGGCGGTTCAACTCGGAGAGGATGGCGGCCATACCGGCCCGGAACATCTTCTTATTGACCTTCTGGCTGAAATTCTCTTCCGGGGAATTCGGGAAGATGCGACCGCCTCCGCGCCAGAGCGGGCTGCCATTGCTGCCGGCACGGGCACGACCGGTACCCTTTTGGCGCCACGGCTTGGTGGTGGTGTGACGAACTTCCGAACGGTCCTTCTGCTGGCGATTACCCGCCCGGGCATTGGCCTGGTAGGCGGTGACCACCTGATGGACCAGAGCCTCGTTGAATTCGCGACCGAACAGCACGTCGGAAGCCTGCAACTTGGCCGCTTCCTGACCTTGATCGTTGATTACCTTGAGTTCCATGTCGTCCCCTTAAGCCTTGACTGCCGGACGCACGACGACGTCGGAACCCTTGGAGCCGGGAACCGCACCGCGAACGAGGAGCAGCTGACGCTCGGCATCGACGCGAACCACCGTCAGGCTCTGCATGGTGCTCTGGACCGCGCCCAGATGGCCGGCCATGCGCTTGCCGGGGAAGACGCGACCCGGATCCTGGGCCATACCGATGGAGCCCGGAGCGTTGTGGGAGACCGAGTTACCGTGGGAGGCGCGATTCGAGCTGAAATTATGGCGCCTGATGCCGCCCTGGAAGCCCTTACCGATGGAAGTGCCGGTCACATCGACCTTCTGCCCTTCGGCGAAGATGGTGACGGCGACCTGATCGCCCGCCTTGAAGCTGGCGAGTTGGTCGGCTTCGACGCGGAATTCCTTGAGGACGTGCCCCGATTCCACCCCCGCCTTGGCCAGATGACCGGCTTCAGGCTTGGTGACGCGGGAGGCACGGCGCTTGCCGAAAGTTACCTGAATGGCCGCATAGCCATCGGTTTCCGGCGTTTTGACTTGGGTCACGCGGTTGTTCGACACGTCAAGCACAGTCACCGGGATGGACGCGCCATCCTCGGCGAAAATGCGAGTCATGCCGACCTTGCGACCGACAAGGCCTAGACTCATGGTTATTCTCCTCATCGCCGGCTGCGATTGGCCGGCCGATGTGTGACAACAAATGGGCGACCGTCGCCGGCCACCCCCGAAAAGCTTCGGATTATATCCGCAAAAGCTGAATTACTGCAACTTGATCTCGACGTCCACGCCCGCGGGAAGGTCGAGTTTCATGAGCGCATCCACGGTCTTGTCGGTGGGATCGACGATGTCCATCAGACGCAGGTGGGTGCGAATTTCGAATTGATCGCGCGAACTCTTATTGACGTGCGGCGAACGCAGAATGTCAAACCGCTGCTTGCGGGTCGGCAGAGGCACGGGGCCACGGACGACGGCGCCGGTACGCTTGGCGGTTTCGACGATTTCCTGGGCGGACTGGTCGATCAGGCGATAGTCGAAGGCTTTGAGGCGGATGCGGATCTTCTGGTTTTGCATGGCGTTTTCCAAAGAGCAAGGGGTAGAGTCGCCTCCACCCCGGGTTTCACAAAGAACGATTACTCGACGATTTTCGCGACGACGCCGGCGCCGACGGTACGACCGCCTTCA
>DAORDK010000216.1:0-2870 GCA_035345935.1 Rhodocyclaceae bacterium
GCCTATTCGATGAACTGGCCGTTGTTATAGGACCGCACCAGCGCCTCGTACTCCGGATTCGCGCGAATCTCGCCCAGTGCGGTCCAGAAGCACTCGACGAGTTCGGAATTCGCAGTGTAAAAAGGCCTGGCGAACATGACATAGCCGTAGACCGTCGCGAACGGGGGCGCCAGGCGCTTGATGTGCGCCGCCAGTTGAGGTTCCTTGGCTAAAACTTCAACCACGTTGGTGTCGATCGCCACCATGCCCTGAGCGCGTTTTTCCGCCAACATGCGGACCATATTGGGATAACGGGCAGTCTCCAGGGGCTGCAGGCCGGCTTGACCGATCATTTTCACGGCGACGGAACCCTCCTCGACAAGGATCTTCTTGTCCGATCCCAGCGCCGTGACTGTCTTTCCATCCCAGCCCAGTTGGCTGTCCGGATGGACGTACAAACCATAGGTATAGGCCGTCATCGCCTTGCGGGAATCGGGAACGCCGTTCTTCATCGGGTAGGCGCCGTAAGCCGTGCGTTCCTCCGAGTAGGAAGAATTGAATACGCCCTGAACGTCACCATTCTTGACCAACTCCAGTGCGCGCGCCCAGGGTACGGGAGCGAAATTGACATCGACGCCGCACTGTCTGCCCGCGCTGCGCAGAATTTCCACGCGAAAACCCGGGCGTTCGGGGGTGTCGATCCGGCCGTCCGGGCGCACTGCCGGAATTCTGGTCGGCGTGGTGGCGAGGGTGATGCTCTTGACCTTGCCGCTTTCGGCGATTGCGATCTCTGCAATGGCAGACATCGTCAGCGCGGCCACCAGAACCGCAACCATCTGGAGCTTGCGTCTTTTTTGCTTCATGAGCGACTACTCCGGCCGAGTATGGGAGAAAATGGTACCGGGTTTTGCGATCCACGCAAATCATTCCGGTGTCGTATTCCGCTTCTCCACTGGAGGCGTCAATATGGTCGAGCAGTCGCAGGACGCGATACTCCGGAAAAACGGAGGGGTAGCCGAGGAACTGCTGCAATTTCAGCTCCCCGTGGTTATCGCGGCGATGGTCGCCGTATTTGCCCTGCTCGAATTCGGCTTCTACCGTGACCAAATGGCGGCGCTCGAAAGCAGCGTCGACAGCCTGCTCCAACTCCAGACGGCCCCAGCCAGCAACGCACTGTGGGAAGTCGACGAAGAGCAATTGCAACTGGTCGTCGATAGTCTCGCCCACTCGCCCAATGTCGAATCGGCAATTGTCACCGATACGCGGGGCAAAGTGCGGGCGCAGGCCGGGCGCGTCGACGCCCCCCTGGAATCCCCCAACCTGCTTGGCATCGGCAAGCTCGGTCACGAAGGGGTTCCTTTGGGCGAGTTGCGCATCACGCTGCATACGCGCGGCGTCACCGGGCAGCTCCACGATCATCTGCCAAAAAATGTCGCGGTTCTGGCGGTCGCACTGACCGCGGTGATCCTGGGGGTCGTACTCGCTTCGCGCCGCGTCATCAAGCGCCCCCTGGCGCTACTGTCCACCGGAATCGCACAGGCCAGGGAAAAAGCCTTGCCCGAACCCATCCCCTGGAGCAACGACGATGAACTGGGCGACGTCGTTGCCGCGTTCAACGACTTGCAGGCGACCCGGGCGGCAGCCGAAGCCGAGGTCGAACGCGTGCATACGAATCTGCAGCGGCTCGTTGCCGAGCGAACTGCCGACTTATCCGTCGCCAAGGAAGCCGCCGAAGCCGCCAACCGGGCGAAAAGCACCTTCCTCGCCAACATGAGCCACGAACTGCGCACCCCCATGAATGCCATCATGGGGATGACTTCCCTGGCGATGCGGCGGGCGAGCGATGCCCAACAGAAAGAACAACTCGACAAGGTGCTCAAGGCATCCCATCACTTGCTCGCCGTGATCAACGACATCCTCGACATCTCCAAGATCGAGGCCGACCGACTCGCGCTGGAGTGTACGAATTTCAAGCTCGCCGAAGTGCTGAGCGATCTGATGAATCTCATTAGCCAGAACGCGAGAGACAAAGGCCTAAACCTACGGCTCACCCAACCCGCAGGCCTGTCGGCCACTCCGTTCATGGGCGACCCCGTGCGCTTAGGCCAGATTCTCCTCAACCTTGCCAGCAACGCCATCAAGTTCACCCCCGCCGGCACCGTAACCCTGCGCTGCCACATCGCCGAGGACAATGCGGACAATCTCCTGCTGCGCTGGGAAATGCAGGACACCGGTATCGGCATCCCGGCAGAAAGCCTGCCGCGCCTCTTTACCGCCTTCGAGCAAGCGGATGGCTCGACGACTCGCAATTACGGCGGCACCGGACTGGGACTCGCGATCAGCAAGCGCCTGGTCGAGATGATGGGCGGCAAGATCGGGGTGGTGAGCGAACCGGGCCAGGGCAGCACCTTCTGGTTCACCGTAAGACTGAAGAAGGCGACGACCGAAGTCGCCATCCCGCCAGAAGCACCTGCGGACTACAGTTCCGCTGGCGAAGCGCTGCTCAACGCCCATGCCGGGGCGCGCATTCTGTTGGCCGAGGACGAACCGATCAATCAGGAAGTATCGCGGGAACTTCTGTCGGACGCCGGGTTGTGGGTGGATATCGCAAATGACGGAAAGGAAGCCGTCGCGCTGGCTCGCAAATTCAACTACGACCTGATCCTCATGGACATGCAGATGCCTCACCTGAACGGTGTAGATGCGTCCCGGGAGATTCGGCAGGATTCGCTCAATACCGCGACGCCCATCCTGGCCATGACGGCAAACACCTTCGAAGAAGACCGGCGCGCCTGCTTCGCCGCCGGCATGAACGATTTCATTGCCAAACCGGTGGCGCCGGAAGAATTGTACGAAACGCTACTGCGCTGGTTGGGAGAACGTCACAGCTC
>DAORDK010000217.1:0-2837 GCA_035345935.1 Rhodocyclaceae bacterium
CAACGCGCGGTCCTCGAACAGCTCATCCAGGACGCCGATCGGGTCGTCACGCAGGCAATGAGCGATGACGAGTTTGATCACTACTTCGCGTTACCGTGTAACAATGAGTCGCCATGCGCCAGATACTCCCCAACGATGGACTAACGGTCCTTGGCCTTATCGGCTCAGCCTGGAGTCTCCATCCCTCTCTGCACGATGGAGTCTGCGACTCCAAGCGGACCTTCGCAAGAGCGGGCGCCCTTGCCAAACCCCAGCGCTTCCCTCACCCCTGACCCCGCCCCCAAGGGCGGGGAAGTCCTCGCCGCCGGACGGGCTCGGGGGCCGGCTGCGAAAATCCGCAACCAGCCCCAAGCCCTGGAGCGTATCCGCGTTGAGGGGGCCCTCAAGGGTTCGCTTCGCCGGGCTGCGCCCGCCCTTGACCGCCCCCTCAACGCACCCTTCGTTACCCTGTAACGGGGCTAGGCCCTCATCCATTTCTCACTCCCGTGACCGCTATTTCACGAAACCATGACCGCCATTTCATCAAAAGCGTGACCGATTGAAGTAACATTCAACCCTATCCATGCAGCATCTCTCCAATGGTCACGTTCCGCGAAATACGCACTTGCGGAAGTGGAGTTGGATCTCCTATCCTTCTTCCGCTGACCGAAAACTGCGTGGGATGACCGGCGCTGAGATCGATCAAAACGAGTTCCATACTAATCGTTGGGGGAAGCGAATGAACAGAACTTCCGACATCTTCCTGTCCCTCAAGACCCGACTGCTCGCGCTGATCGCGATACTAGGCGCCGCTCTCTTCTACTTCTCGGTTAGCCACTTCGTTGGCGACTGGAAAAAGCTGACGCGTTTGGAAACCGTCGTCCACCTTGAGAGGATCGCCGTAGCGGCGAGCAACTTGGTGCACGAACTCCAGAAAGAGCGCGGTTTGTCGGCGGGCTTCATCGGTTCAAAGGGTGCCCGCTTTGCCCCCGAGCTGAAAGAGCAGCGGCAGTTGACCGACCGCCTGCATGGCGCCTATGAAAATGTGCTTAAGGACACACCGGCGTCCATTTTCTCGACGCGAATCAAGAGTACGCTGTCAGGCACTGCAAGTCGGCTTGGCGAAATGGGCGACAAGCGCAAGGGAATCGATACATTGAGCCTCACCGGGCCGGACTCTTTTGCCTACTACACCTCGACAATCGAACGTCTGATCGGACAGGTCGCAGACTCGACCGCCCAGGCCGACAATGCTACGGCCTCCCGCATGCTCAGTGCCTACACCATGTTCATTAACGCCAAGGAGTACGCGGGCCGCGAACGAGCGACGCTAAATGCGGCGTTTTCCGCCAATACGCCAATGGATCCGGCCCTGTATCGCCGTTTCATTAGCATTGTCGGAGCCCAGGGACTGTACCTGAACTCCTTCGAGACCCTGGCGGAACCCGAATTCGTCCAGGCATGGCAGTCCGTGCTCGAATCCCCGTCGTACAGGGAAGTTGAATCCATGCGCCGGAATGCGCTCGACAAGTTCGCGACCGGTGATTTCGGCATCGAAGCACCGAAATGGTTTGCCACCATCACGACCAAGATCGATGGCATGAAGAGGATCGAGGACCTCATCGTCGCCTCACTAGAGCAACTCGTCACTCGGCTCGAAGGTGGCGCACGTAGCAGTCTCTGGCTTTCCGGCGCCTTGACTGCGCTCGGGATCGGGATTATCGCAGTATTCCTGTTCGCCATCATTGACCTCGTGCGCCGTGTCGACACCGCTGTCAAGGTCGCCGACACAATGGCCGCAGGAGACTTGCGCCAGAGTGTGACCACCGCCGGCCGTGACGAAGTGGGCGCCCTCATGGCGTCCTTCTCCTACCTGTCGAATCGCCTGAACGACATTATTGCCCAGCTGCGCGATTCGGCCGACGGACTTAAGGAATCGGCGCAGCAGGTGTCGGCAACCGCGCAGTTGCTTTCCCAATCATCGTCGGAGCAGGCCTCTGTGGCCGATACGACCAACCACTTGGCAAAAACCTTCTCTGATTCCCTGAAAGAGATAGCATCCAAGGCCACCCTGACCGACCAGCGTGCCCAGGAAGCGAACCATACCGCCAACGACGGCGCCGTCGCCGTACGCGCCACCCTGGCCGCGATGAAAGAAATTGCCGACAAGATCCGCATCGTCGACGACATTGCCTACCAAACTAACCTGCTGGCGCTGAACGCCGCCATTGAGGCCGCCCGAGCCGGTGAACAGGGCAAGGGCTTCGCCGTCGTGGCATCGGAAGTACGTAAACTGGCCGAACGATCGCAGAAAGCCTCTGGCGAGATCAGTCTCCTCGTTTCCGACAACACTGATCTTGCTGACAAGGCAGGGGTCCTGCTTGAGGCAATGTTGCCCGGAATCCGAGAGACCTCCGATCTGGTGCGCGAGATCAATCAGACCTCGGACCAGCAGACCGGTAACGTCACACAGGTCACACAAGCGATGTCCAATCTCAAGCGCTCGACCCAGATGAACGCGTCTGCCGCCAAAGAGTTGGCTGCGACGGCGGAGGAGCTGACGCAGCATGCTTGCCAGCTCGACGAACTGATGACCTACTTCAAAACCCGCACCCAAGAAGATCATCAACCCCGTTGATGACACTCGCCAACCCCGTTAGGCCGCGTAAACAAGTAACCATCCCCCGGCAAGGCCGGGGGCTTTCATTATGTGAGCCGCTGACAGCGGCTAAACAAGGCCACTAACACGACCCTGACTATTTTGCGCCACCTAAAGGTGGAAGATCAACGCCACAGGCTCAATTGGGTGTGATTCAAAGTGATGCGTCGTTGAGATGACCCCTTTATGCGGCTTCTTT
>DAORDK010000218.1:0-2828 GCA_035345935.1 Rhodocyclaceae bacterium
TTCTTCGGCTATCGCAAGGGAGCGTTCACCGGAGCCGACAGCGATCGCGAGGGATTTTTCCAGGCGGCCAATGGCGGGACCCTGTTTCTAGACGAGGTCGCCGATCTACCGCTGGCCATGCAGGTCAAGCTTCTGCGCGCGATACAGGAAAAACGGGTGCGTAAGGTCGGCAGTGCGGCCGAGGAGCCGGTCGATGTGCGGGTCATTTGCGCCACCCATCGCAACCTCAGGGAGTGCGTCGAGAAAGGGAGTTTCCGCCAGGATCTCTACTACCGGCTCAATGTCATCGAATTGCGCATGCCCTCCCTGCGCGAGCGCAAGGAGGACATCCCCGTCCTGACCGACGCCATTCTGCGCCGCCTGGGCGGGAGTCTGCCCCTGGAGGTCGCGCCCGAGGCCATGTTGGCGTTGCAGGGCTACGCGTTCCCCGGCAATGTGCGGGAACTCGAGAACATTCTGGAACGGGCGACGGCGCTGTGTTCCGGCGAGCGGATCGAGACCGAGGACCTCCACCTCGCTCCCGAGGAGGTCAGCGACGAGGCCCTGGGTCGCGGGAGCGAGACCCTGGACGACTATCTCAACCGGGTCGAACGGCAGGCGATTCTCGACGCGCTCCAGAAGACCGGCCAAAACCGCACCGCGGCGGCACGCCTGCTGGGGGTGACTTTTCGTTCCCTACGCTATCGCCTTGAGCGGCTGGGCATCGAGTGAAGTCCTGGAAAGCCCGGGGATGGCTGCAGGGGGCGCGACGGATCGCTTCTCCCAACGAGGAGGCCAGGCCGCCGGGGAGCGTCGTCTCCCTGGCCGTCGTCCATTCCATCAGCCTGCCGCCGGGAGAATTCGGCGGCGATTGGGTCGAGCGATTCTTCGTCAATCGCCTGCCGCCCGACGCCCATCCCTATTTTGCGGAAATTGCGCACCTCAAGGTCTCGGCCCATTTTTTCATCGCGCGCGACGGGAAGGTCGTCCAGTTTGTCGCCTGCGACCGGCGGGCATGGCATGCCGGGGTGTCTTCGTGGCAGGGGCGCGAGCGATGCAATGATTTCTCGGTGGGCATCGAGCTCGAAGGGACGGACGAGAGGGCATATACCGAGGCCCAGTACGAAGGACTTTGGACGGTTCTGGACGCCCTGCGGGAGCGTTACCCCATCGATGCGGTGGTCGGCCATTGCCATGTGGCGCCGGGACGCAAGACCGATCCCGGGCCCCAATTCGACTGGACGCGGGTGCGGGACCGCTACCCGACCCTCGCCCTACCGCCCGAATAACCGCTGCAGGCGCTGGACGGCTTCGGCCAGACGCTCGACATCGGTGGTGTAGGCGAAGCGCAGGTGGCGCTCCGGCTGGTGGGAGCCGAAATCGATGCCCGGGGTTGCCGCGACACCTGCTTCTTCCAGCATTTTCCAGGCCAGGGCGAAGCTGTCCGCAGCCAGGGCCGAACTGTCGCAGTAGAGGTAGAAGGCTCCCTGGGGGCGAGCGACAACCCGGATGCCGAGGCTAGCGAGGGCGGGGGCCAGGAAGTCGCGGCGGCGGCGGAATTCCGCGCGACGTGCTTCCAGGACGGCCAGGGTTTCCGGGTGGAAAGCGGCCAGGGCGGCATACTGGGCAGGAGTGGGCGGCGAGATGAAGAGGTTCTGGGCGAGTTTTTCCACGTCGCGCAAGTAGGGTTCGGGAACCACCAGCCATCCCAGGCGCCATCCGGTCATCTGGAAGTACTTGGAAAAACTCTGGACCACCCAGACGTCGTCGGAGGCTTCCAGGGCGGTGGTGCAGTCGCCGTCGTAGCTGAGGCCGTGGTAGATCTCATCGACGATCAGGTGGCCGTCGCGACGTCTGACCGCCGTGGTCAGCGCGGCGAGTTCCGGCGCCGCCAGGAGGGTTCCGGTGGGGTTGGCCGGGGACGCCACCACGAGGCCATCGGTGGCGTCGTTCCAAGCTTCGTCGACCATCGCCGCCGTCGGCTGGAAATTGGTTTCCGCGCCCACGGAAATGGCCTTGGGATTGCCCTCGAAACTGCGTACGAAGTGGCGGTTGCAGGGATAGCCGGGATCGGGGAGGAGCCACTGGCGCCCAGGTTCGCACAGGCAGGCGAGAGCCAGGGTGAGGGCACCGGAAGCGCCGGTGGTGACGACGATGCGGGAGGCAGGGATGGCCTTGCCGTAGCGGGCGGCGTAGAAAGCGGCGATGGCCTCGCGCAACTCGGGCAGCCCCAAGGCAGGCGTGTAGAAGACCCGGCCATCGGCAATGGCCGCCTGCCCAGCGCGGACGATGGGCTCCGGCGTCGGAAAATCAGGTTCGCCCACCTCCATGTGCACGATGTCCCGCCCCGCCGTTTCCAGGGCTCTGGCGCGGGTCAGCAATTCCATCACGTGGAAAGGCGCGATGTCCCGGGTCCGGGAAGCGGGGCGATACATGGCGTTCTCCAAAAAACAATGGCCACCGGCAAGGCCGGCAGCCATTATCCCTTACGCTTTGCGAAAGTGGCCGAGGGCCGCAGCGAGCGGCCCGAGGCCGTTGCGAGAAGCGCAGCCGTACTGGCGTACGGCGAGCATCGCAGGAACGGGATCGGGTCGCGCAGTAGGCCAGCGACCGCTTTCTTAGGCGGCGTCCTTGAAGATACCCATCTCGAACAGCTCGCGCTTGAGGACCAGTTCCCGCGGCATCTTTTCGCCCATCTTGTCGAACCATTCCTTATGGCCGGCCAACTCGGTCTTCCAGGCTTCGGCATCGATGGTGGTGAGGGCATCGAATTCGTCCTTCTGGATGTCCAGGCCGGTCCAGTCGATGTCCTCGAACTTGGGCATCCAGCCGAGGGTGGTTTCCTTGGC
>DAORDK010000219.1:0-2823 GCA_035345935.1 Rhodocyclaceae bacterium
TCATGCAGTTGAATCCTTCCGAAATTTCTGAACTGATCAAGAGCAAGATCCAGAATCTCCAGGGCGCCACCGAAGTGCGCACCCAGGGAACTGTGGTCTCCGTGACCGACGGCATCTGCCGCGTCCACGGCCTGCAGGATGTTATGCAGGGCGAAATGCTGGAATTCCCCGGCAACACCTTTGGCATGGCGCTGAACCTCGAGCGCGATTCCGTCGGCGCCGTCGTCCTCGGCGAATACGAGCACATCTCCGAAGGCGACGTGGTGAAGACCACCGGCCGCATTCTGGAAGTTCCCGTCGGCCCCGAGCTGCTCGGTCGCGTCGTGGACTCCCTGGGTCGTCCCATCGACGGCAAGGGCCCGATCAACGCCAAGCTGACCGACAAGATCGAAAAAGTCGCTCCCGGCGTTATTTGGCGGCAGTCCGTTTCCCAGCCTGTGCAGACCGGTCTGAAGTGCGTGGACTCCATGGTGCCCGTCGGCCGTGGCCAACGCGAGCTGATCATCGGCGACCGCCAGACCGGCAAGACCGCCGTCGCCGTCGATGCGATCATCAACCAGAAGGGCAAGAACCTCTACTGCGTCTATGTCGCCATCGGCCAGAAGGCTTCCACCATCGCCAACGTGGTGCGCAAGCTGGAAGAGCACGGCGCCATGGAATACACCATCGTGGTCGCCGCCTCCGCTTCGGAATCCGCTGCGCTGCAGTTCATCGCACCGTATGCCGGCTGTACCATGGGCGAATACTTCCGTGATCGCGGCGAAGACGCCCTGATCATTTACGATGACTTGACCAAGCAGGCCTGGGGCTACCGTCAGGTTTCCCTGCTGCTGCGCCGTCCGCCCGGCCGCGAAGCCTACCCCGGCGACGTGTTCTACCTCCACTCCCGTCTGCTGGAGCGCGCCGCTCGCGTTTCTGCCGCCTGGGTCGAGAAGCTGACCAACGGCGAAGTCAAGGGCAAGACCGGTTCGCTGACCGCTCTCCCCGTGATCGAAACCCAGGCCGGCGACGTGTCCGCCTTCGTTCCGACCAACGTGATCTCCATTACCGACGGTCAGATCTTCCTGGAAACCGACCTCTTCAACGCCGGTATCCGTCCCGCCATCAACGCCGGTATTTCCGTGTCCCGCGTCGGTGGTGCCGCCCAGACCAAGCTGATCAAGAAGCTCGGCGGTGGTGTGCGTCTGGCCCTCGCCCAGTACCGGGAACTCGCGGCCTTCGCCCAGTTCGCTTCCGATCTGGACGATGCCACCCGTAAGCAGTTGGAACGTGGTCGTCTGGTGACCGAGCTGATGAAGCAGCCCCAGTACGCCCCCATGAGCATCTCCGAAATGGCCGTCACGTTGTACGCCGCCGACAAGGGATACTTCGACGACGTCGAAGTGAAGCGCGCCCTCGAGTGCGAAAAGGCCATGATCGGATACCTCAAGTCTAACTGCGCCGACGTCATGAACACCATGGAGTCCAAGGCTGAGCTTGATGGCGAGACGGAAAAGAAGCTGGCCGCCGGCATCCAGGCGTTCAAGAGCAGCTGGGCCTGATCGCTTAGGAGAACGCCATGCCTAGCGGCAAGGAAATTCGCAACAAGATCAAGAGCGTCGAGAACACGCGCAAGATCACCAAGGCCATGGAGATGGTGGCCGCATCCAAAATGCGCAAGGCGCAGGACCGGATGCGGGCTGCCCGTCCCTATGGCGAGAAGATCCGGCGCGTTGCGGCCAACCTGTCCCACGCCATCACCGAGTACAGGCATCCTTTCCTGGTCAAGCACGACGCGATTAAAAACGTCGGCCTGATCCTCGTCACCTCAGACAAGGGGTTGTGCGGCGGCTTGAACAGCAATGCGCTGCGTCTCTCCGTGGGCAAGATGAAGGAATGGGAAGCCTCCGGGGCCAAGATCGCGGCGACCTGTATCGGCAACAAGGGTTTCGGCTTCATGCAGCGCAATGGCGTCAACGTGGTCTCCCACGTCACCGCCATGGGCGACACGCCGCACCTGGAAAAGCTGATCGGTCCCGTCAAGGTTCAGCTCGATGCTTACGTCAAGGGTGAAATCGACGCGCTCTACATCGTCTATACCCGCTTCATCAACACCATGAAGCAGGAACCGGTGGCTGAGCAATTGCTCCCTCTGTCCGGCGACGCCGTTGGCTCCGCCAAGACCAAATGGGACTACGTCTATGAGCCGGAAGCCAAGGCAGTCATCGACGACCTGCTGATCCGTTACGTCGAGGCCCTGATTTATCAGGCCGTGGCCGAAAACATGGCCTCCGAGCAATCTGCCCGGATGGTGGCCATGAAGTCCGCTTCGGACAACGCCAAGAACGTCATCGGTGAGTTGAAGCTGGTTTACAACAAGGCCCGTCAGGCTGCGATTACCAAGGAACTCTCGGAAATCGTCAGCGGCGCCGCCGCGGTGTGACGCGTAGATTTTTATTTTTGGGGATTTGAATATGAGTCAAGGTTCAATCGTTCAGTGCATCGGCGCCGTTGTGGACATCCACTTTCCGCGCGACGCGATGCCAAAGGTCTACGACGCCCTCAAGCTCGATGCCTCCGAATCCAACGGCATGGCCGAAAGCGGCCTGACCTTCGAGGTTCAGCAACAGCTCGGTGACGGCGTGGTTCGTACCATCGCCATGGGTTCCTCCGACGGCCTGCGTCGCGGCATGAAGGTGAACAACACCGGCGTCGCGATTTCCGTGCCCGTTGGCATGGGCACCCTGGGCCGCATCATGGACGTGCTGGGTCGTCCCATCGACGAAGCCGGTCCGATCGACACCAACGAAGTGCGCCCGATCCACGCGGCCGCTCCCAAGTTCG
>DAORDK010000220.1:0-2799 GCA_035345935.1 Rhodocyclaceae bacterium
ACAAGAACGCCTTCGTCTTCAGCTTCCGTGCGGAAAGCCTGCCCACCTGGACCGAGTACGTGCGGGTGAACCGGGCCTATGATGACGACCTCGACCCCGATGCCCGCAACGCCGCCAAGGATCTCGACAAGCTGTCCCTGACCCGGGACGGCCAGACCAGCGTCTCCCGCGTCAAGTTCGACCTCGACCTCCCTTCCGCCGCCGAGGACGACCTCCCCCTCGGTCCCGGCCTGCCGCTACCGGAGTGGGACTACCGCAGCGCGCTCCTGCTCCCCGACCACTGCCGTCTGCAACCCATGATCGCCCGGGACACCGCCGCCGCGCCTCTCCCCGCCGAACTCGCCGGTGTCGCCAAGAAGCTGCGCGGCCAGTTCGCCGCCCTCGCGCCCCAGCGCCGTTGGCTCAAGGCCCAGCCGGATGGCCCCGAACTGGACGTGGACGCCTGCGTGCGCAACGTCGCCGACCGCGCCTCCGGACACACCCCGGATATCGGCAATTACCTTGCCCAGGCCCGCTGCGAGCGGGACCTCGCCTGCCTGCTCCTGGCCGACCTTTCGATGTCCACCGACGCCTGGATTTCCGACAGCCATCGCATCGTGGACGTCATCCGCGACTCCCTGCTGCTTTTCGCCGAAGCCCTTTCCGCCACCGGCGACCGCTTCGGCATCTACGGCTTCTCCTCCCTGCGCCGGCAGAACATCCGCTTTCACCTGCTCAAGGATTTCTCCGCCCGCTACGACGGCCTGGCCCGCGGTCGCATCCTGGCCATCAAACCCGGCTATTACACAAGGATGGGAGCCGCCCTGCGACAGGCCGGCCGCATCCTCGCCGAGCAGCCCGCCGGCCGGCGCCTGCTCCTCATCATCACCGACGGCAAACCCAACGACCTGGATCTCTACGACTCCCGCTACGGCATCGAGGACACCCGCATGGCCGTTTTCGAGGCCCGCCGGTTGGGGCTCACGCCCTTCTGTGTCACCATCGACCGCGAGGCCGGCGCCTACCTGCCCTATCTCTTCGGCCCCGCCGGCTTCTGCGTCATCCGAAATCCGGCGGAATTGCCGCGGCGACTCCCACTGCTTTACGCGCAACTCACTCGTCAATAAGCCCTCGGGTGTATTGCCTTTGGCCTAATCCAGTGCCAAGATGGTCTGTTTTCTTCAGGTTGGGCCGATCATGCAAGGAAGCCACCCCATCAATATCGAGGCGCTGCTCTCCCACGTCCCCCTGTTCAACGGCCTCGCCCCCCAGGAAATTGCCAAGGTGGCCCGCGGGACCCGGGAAATCCACGCGACCAAGGGCGACATCCTTTTCCACAAGGGCGACCCCTGCAGCGGATTCCACATGGTGGTCTATGGCCAGATCAAGCTCGGCTTCACCTCGCCCCAGGGGAGCGAGAAGGTGGTCGAAATCATCGGCCAGAGCCAGAGCTTCGGCGAGGCCATCATGTTCATGGACAAGCCATACATCGTCTTTGCCCAGGCATTGACCGACTCCCTGCTCCTGCACATTTCCAAGTCGGTCATCTTCGACGAACTCGAGCGCGACCCTATCCTCTGCCGCAAGATGATCGCCGGCATGGCCATGCGCCTACACCAGTTGATGACCGACGTGGAGTCCTACTCGCTCCATTCCGGCAAGCAGCGCATCGTCGGCTACCTGGTCCGTGAAGTCCCGACCAGCGAACACAGTAAGAACCTCACGGTCACCCTGCCCACCAACAAGGGCATCATCGCCTCCCGCCTCAATCTGACCCAGGAACACTTCTCGCGCATCCTCCACGAGCTGACCGAATTGGGCCTGATCGTCGTCGAAGGGCGCAAAATCCACATCCCGGATATCGACCGGCTGCGCGCCCACGAACGCTAAGCCTTTCCGGGCCATGGCGACGGAAATCGAACTCAAGCTGTCGCTTTCGCCGGCTGCCGCCCGGACATTGCCGCAGCACCCGCTCCTGGCCGCAGTCACCCCGGTCACCCATTCGCTTTTCAACACCTACTTCGACACTCCGGACCTCGATTTTCGCCGACAGCAGGTCGCCTTGCGTTATCGCAAACGGGGACGGGAATGGCTGCTGACCGTCAAGTCGGCCGAACCGGCGAGTGGAGGCCTGGCTCGCCGCAGCGAGTGGGAAACCCGGGGAGTCCCCGGACAGTGGGATTTCGGCCACGTCGACGACGATTCCCTGCGCAACCGCCTGGAGCGGGCAATCCCGCAGCTTGCCCCGATCTTCACCACCCACTTCCGACGCACCGCCTGGACCTTCGAGTACCATGGCTCGTGCATCGAGGTCGCCCTTGACCGCGGCCAGGTCGCGAGCGAAGGGCGGCAGGAAAGAATCTGCGAGGTCGAGCTCGAACTCGTCCGGGGGAACGTGGCGGATCTCTTCGCCCTCGCGAGCGAACTCCAGGTCACCTGCCCCCTGTTCCCCGCGGTTGCCAGCAAGGCGGAGCGCGGCTACCGCCTGTTCGCCGGTCTGCCCAGCGAGCCGTTCAAGGCCCGCGCTCCCGGATTTTCGCCGGACATCCCGCCGGTAGCCGCCTTCCAGACCGTCGCCCTGAGCTGCCTGGAACAATTCCAGCGCAATGTCCCGGGAATCTCCGCCGGAACCGATCCGGAATACCTCCATCAGGCGCGAGTCGCCTTGCGGCGGCTACGCTCAGCCCTGAAAGTTTTCGCCCCCGTTCTCCCCGATGATTTTTCCCGAAATTGGGGAGATGCCTGGAAAATTCTCGCCGCGTCCCTCGGCGAGGCCCGCAACTGGGACGTCTTCGTCGCCGAGACACTTCCCCCGCTCCT
>DAORDK010000221.1:0-2778 GCA_035345935.1 Rhodocyclaceae bacterium
GTGTGCAGGATCACCGGCACCTTGGCGATGATCTCGTAGCCGGTGAAGGCGGCGAGCATGAAGAGATAGAGAACGGCCATGCCTTCCATCACGAGACTCCCAGAAGATTGCGCACCCCGGCGTGGACCGTCGCCCCATCCCGGCAGAGCAGGCTGCCGGCGACGATTTCGTCGGTCCAGTCGAATTCCAGCTTGCCGTCCTTGATCCAGGGGGAGAGGAAATTCCACAGGTTCTTGGCGTACAGCTCGGAAGCGTGGGTCGGCATACGGGAGGGCAGGTTGAGGGGGCCGTGGATATTGACGTCGTTGGCGACCACGTGCTCCCCCGGCTGGGTGAGCTCGCAATTGCCCCCCGATTCGGCCGCCATGTCCACGATGATGGCGCCGTATTTCATGCGCCCCACCATGTCCCGGGTGATGATCAGCGGCGCGCGCTTGCCGGGAATGGCGGCCGTGGTGATGACCACATCGGCGGCGGCGACGGCCTTGGCCAGTTTCTCCGCCTGCTGTGCCTTTTCGTCGGCGGTGAGTTCGCGGGCGTAACCCCCCGCACCGTCGGCGGAAACTCCGGTATCGACAAACTTGGCCCCCAGGGATTCGATCTGCTCCCGGGCCGCGGCCCGCACGTCGTAACCTTCGACCATGGCCCCCAGCCGCTTGCAGGTGGCAATCGCCTGGAGCCCCGCCACCCCGGCGCCGATGACCAGAACCCGGGCCGGCCGGATGGTACCGGCGGCAGTGGTCAGCATGGGAAAGAACTTGGTGCACCGGGCGGCGGCGATCAGGCCGCACTGGTAGCCGGAACAGGCGCCCTGGCTGGAAAGCGCATCCATGCTCTGGGCTCGGGAGATGCGCGGCAGGAGCTCCAGCGCGAAAGCGGTGATCCGCCGCCGGTTTAGCGCGGCGATGCGCTCCCGGTCGGCGTAGGGAGCCAGCAGCCCGATGAGCATGGCCCCTTCCGGCAGCGCGGCGATCTCCTCGGCACTCGGCGGAGTCACCCGCAGGATCAGGTCGGCACCGGCGTAGGCCTCGGCAACGCCGGGGACGGCAATCACCCCTTCGTAGTCTGAATCGAGGAAATGGCTCTCGATCCCGGCGCTTTGTTCCATGCGGACGACGGCGCCGAGGCCGGCGTATTTCCTGGCGGTATCCGGCACCAGCGCCACCCGCCGTTCTCCGGGCAGGCGTTCGCGAACCACCGCGACGGTGAGCGGCATGGCGTTCTCCTTGGGGTTGATGTTGTCGTTATCGAGGGAGGCGTCGCTCCCAGGTCCATGGGCGAGAGTTTAGCCGGGAAACCCCGCCGCGAGCCAATTCCCCAGCGCCCTGCCTCCGACGGGTCTTCGCGCACGCGGACCGCGGTCGCCTGGGGGCGGCAGGGCGCTCGACCCCCAGGCTTCCTTTAACCGCCCCGCCTGGGCAATACCCAGTTCGGCCGCGGAAAGTGGCAGGTATAGCCGCCGGGATAGCGCTTCAGGTAGTCCTGGTGCTCCGGCTCCGCCTCCCAGAAGTCCCCCACCGGTTCGACCTGGGTGACCACCTTACCCGGCCACAGGCCAGAGGCATTGACGTCGGCGATGGTGTCCACCGCAATTTCCCGTTGCCGTTCGTTCACGTAATAAATGGCCGAGCGGTAGGAACTGCCGACGTCGTTGCCCTGGCGATTGCGGGTGGTGGGATCGTGGATCTGGAAGAAGAACTCCAGCAGCCGGCGGTAGCTGAGCTTCTCCGGATCGAAGTGGATTTCGATCCCCTCCGCGTGGGAACCATGGTTGCGATAGGTGGCTCGGGGCACCTCGCCGCCGGTGTAGCCGACGCGGGTGGCGACCACGCCCGGCATGCGGCGGATGAGGTCCTGCATGCCCCAGAAGCAGCCTCCGGCAAGGACGGCGCGTTCGGTGGTGGTCATCATTTCACCTCCACTTGGTCGATATAGTCGCCGTAACCCTCGGCTTCCATGCGCTCCAGGGGGATGAAGCGCAGGGACGCCGAATTGATGCAATAGCGCAACCCGCCCCGATCCCGCGGGCCGTCGGGGAAGACATGACCCAGGTGGCTGTCGCCGTGGGTGGAACGGACTTCGGTGCGGATCATGCCGTGGCTGATGTCCCGCCGCTCGCTGACGAAGGCTGGGACGATGGGCTTGGTAAAGCTCGGCCACCCGCAGCCCGACTCGAACTTGTCACTGGAGGCGAACAAGGGCTCGCCGGAGACGACGTCGACGTAGAGGCCTGGCGCGTGGTTGTGGAGATACTCGCCGGTGCCGGGGTACTCGGTGCCGTTCTTCTGGGTGACCCGGTACTGCTCCGGGCTGAGGGCGGCGATGGCAGAGGTGTCTCGGGTATAGCGTTTCATGGCGGTTCTTTCCGTATCAGGCTGGGACAGCGGCGGCGGGAATTCGATCCGGCCCGGCGCTGCGGAGGAAGTGCCGCCATTTTCCTCCACTCCTCCCCTTCCGGGGGCGCGCCGGGCTTACCGTCTTTGTCGCGGCGACCGGGCGAAACTTACAGGCTTCCCCCACCGTCCGAATCGGCGCTCTTCAGCCCAGCGCCCGTGCCAGCAACACCGCCACGTGCTCCGCCTCGCGGCCCGTACCGTCCTTGATCTGGTGCCGACAAGAGAACCCGTCGGCGACGATGGGCGCGTCCGCCGGGGCGGCGCGGACTGCCGGCAGCAGAGCGAGTTCGCCCATGGCCTGGGAGGCACCGTAGTGCTCGGCCTCGAGGCCGAAGCTGCCGGACATGCCGCAGCAGCTGGCCTCGACGATGTCGAACTCGAA
>DAORDK010000222.1:0-2773 GCA_035345935.1 Rhodocyclaceae bacterium
GGGAATCCGCACCTTCGGCATGATGGCGCTCAACACCACCTGGGGCCGCAGCAATCTAAGGGCAGCCGAAAATTATCTGACAAAGTATCCCGACACCAAACTCGCGGGCACTCGCTGGTTCAACTGGCAGGACGAGAGCCTGCTCGACAAGTATCTTGACCTGAAGCGCCTCGGCGCTCAGGCCATTCTTCTCGTCGCCAACGATCGTGAAGCAAGCATCCTATTGAAGGAGATGGCGGCCCTGCCAAAGTCCGAGCGCGTTCCGGTGCTCTCACATTGGGGCGTTTCGGGCGGGCAAATGAACGAGACGGCGGGTACGGCACTACAGGAAGTGAACTTCGTGATGGTCCAGACGTACAGCTTTATTGGTGACCGACGACCACGCGCGCGGCAGGTCGTCGCGGCCGCCAATCGTCTGTTCGGAATCCCCAATGCCCGCGCCATTGAATCGCCGGTCGGCCTCGCCCATGCCTACGATCTCACCCACCTCCTGGCGCGCGCAATCGACCGCGCCGGCACTTCCGACCGTGCAACGGTTCGCCAAGCACTCGAAGAACTTCCCGAATACGATGGACTGATCAAGCGCTATAGACGGCCATTCAGCAAGGGGCGACACGACGCACTTACCGAAGCCGATGTGATCATTACACGCTACGCACCCGATGGCGCCATTGTCCCGGTTACCGGCGCGCGGCAGTAGCCAACGGACCGATGACTGGTGGCATTTTCGCACGTTGGGGTCGTCGCGCCAGCCAGAGCCTGGCCTTGCGCATGGCGTTGGTCATGGGCGGCGTGGCAACCGCGACCGCTGCCTTTCTCGCCGGCCTGTCCTTCGTCGTCGCGCAGCGACTGATCACTGAAAACGAACGTATCTCGCTGAACTTTCAGGCCGAGGTAGTCGCACGCCAACTGGAGTTTGAGAGCCGGGCGCTCGATCGCATGCTCAAGACCATGGCGAGCAATGCTTTCATCAGCAACGCGCTCGTCGACTCGCTGGGTCGCGACCAGTACCTGATTCCCTATCTCCGCGACCAGGAAATTCCAGGCGCCTGGCGCGGCGAACTGTGGCTCGTCGACTTCGAAGGCCAGCCCATTGCGGCCAACGCCCCGGGTCTCAGCTTCAAGCATCGGGGCTCGCCCGCCTTGCGGGCGGTGCTTGCCGGAAGTCGATTCGAGATCGAACTGGCCGGTGACGATAGCCTGCTCCTTGCCGTCCCGGTGGTATTTCCGCCGACCGGAAGCATCGAGGGCGCGGTAGTCGCAATCGCGGGCTATGGACGCCTGATCGAAGGGGCGGCAATGCTCGTCGCGCATGGCACCTGCCTTTCCGTGCACCTGGGCGAGCGCCAGATCGCATTGCCCTCCTCCTCCGGATGCGCCGATGCCCAGCCCAAATCTCCGGCGGTAAGCAGACCGCTCGCCTTGCCAAACAGCTTTCGCCCGCTCGATGCGCACTTGCGCGTCTATGACAGCTCCGAAGCCGCTTCCATGGCCGCACGAAACCTCACCTTCGGCTACCTGCTGGTCGTTGGAACCGTAATCGCGCTGGTCCTTCTGGTCAGCCACCGGATGTCAGGACACATCGTGCGGCCTCTCACACGCCTGAAGGATACCGCCAACAACATTCTCCGCTCCGATCGCCTTGACTTCCGGGCGCCGGTCAGCAGCGCCGACGAGATTGGTCAGCTGGCAAGTACCTTCAATCAAATGGTCGAGCGCCTGCAACGCGCTCAAGCAACGCTTATCACCGACATCGATCAACGTAAGCGGGTTGAAGCCGAGTTACAGCGATACCGTAAGCATCTCGAGGAAATGGTCACCAAGCGAACGCAGCAAGTCCAGCAGATCAACGGCGAACTCCGGCAAGCAATGAACCATTTGGTACAGGCCGAAAAGCTGGCCGCACTCGGCAATCTTGTTGCCGGTGTCGCACACGAATTGAGCACCCCACTGGGCAATACGCGAATCCTCGTTGGCCTGCTTGCCGACCAACTGCGCGACTTCGCGACTACGGTGGAGGCTGGGAACCTCCGCCGTTCACAGGTCGAGGCCTTTCTCAACAACACCCGAGAAGCCACCGCACTGCTCGAACGCAACAGTGCCCGCGCGGCCGAGATGATCGGCCACTTCAAACAGGTCGCCGTCGATCAGAGCAGCGCCCGCCGTAGAACCTTCGACCTGCGAGAAACCACCCTCGAAATTCTTACCGCCTTGCGGCCCATGCTGAAGCGCTCTGCCCACCGGCTCGAGCCAGACATACCAGCAGCATTGTGCTTCGACAGCTATCCCGGACCGCTCGAACAAGTCCTCACCAACCTGGTGCACAACTCGTTAACTCATGCCTTTTCGGGAATTGTCGAGGGGGAAATACATATCAGCGCCCGTGCAGTGGACCCCATGCATGTCGTTCTGACCTACACCGACAATGGCGTCGGCATCCCCGCCGGGCATATCCAACGGGTGTTCGACCCCTTTTTCACGACCCGGATGGGACAGGGAGGAAGCGGGCTCGGTCTCTACATCGTCTACAACCTCGTCACGGGCGTTCTCGGTGGAACGATTGCCGTCGACAGCTCGCCGCCGATGCCCGGCACGCGATTCACACTCCATCTACCAACTACTGCTCCAAAATTCCCCTACCCACCAGACGAGACAGGGAACAGGTCCGACTAAGCGAACCTCAGCGGCGGACCCGGGCGGCCTCCATCGCCGAAAACGACAAAAAGCCCACCGCACCGATTTGTCTTCGGTTGGGGTGGGTTTTTGTGGGAGG
>DAORDK010000223.1:0-2756 GCA_035345935.1 Rhodocyclaceae bacterium
TGCTGACCGGTGGCTACATGGAACGTGCCGACCAACGGATGTTCAAGTACCACACCGACCCGAACTATACCTACGACATGATGGTCAAGGCGAACTTGATCGATTTCGCGGCAACCAGCGCTGCCTTCGTGGTCAGCGGCGGCGTGGCGGGAGGACTGACGGTTACCTTGACGGCCAAGGGCTATACAGCCTTCGAAGCCATGTGGGGAGTGGGGGCTGCGATCGGCGCCAGCTTCAACCTGGTCGAGCAAACCGGAGCCAACGTCATTCATATCGCCACCAAGGGCGCGGATGGGCACGCCGGCTTCGACTTCGGTGCGTTTGCTCAGGCCACCCTCTTCGGTGAGCTGACTGGCGGTGCTTTCGCCGTGGCGGGGAAGGCCTTTGCCTATCTGGCGAGTAAGATCCTCCCCAAGACAGCCTCACGCATGACCGAGTCGGAGAGCGGCTCCCTGAGTCAGGAACTCAGGCCCGAGATCACGGGCAAGACCGAGGTCAAGGTCGGCGATTCCCTCAAATTCACCACCCCGCTGGCACGTTCCATCACCCTCCTGGAAGCCGAAAGCTGGTTCCAGGCGGAAAGTGCCAAGCTGCCGGGAATGATCGACACCAAGCTGTCCTTGAAATTGCAGGTCGAGGAAGCCCAGAAGTTGAAGGACATGCTGTTGGCCGGGGCCGAGGCGGCGCTGAAGTATGCGGGCGATATCGACCTGTTCAGGAGTTGGCATCCGACCAAGCCGCTGGACCGCCTGCGGAGCGAATTGGCGAAGGACGACTCCGGCGACGCGCTGTACCGGCAAATGCTGAAGAGGATCACCAGCCTGGAAGACGCGGTCGAGCGCACGGTCACCCGCCCCGACGGCGTCAAGGCGATTGCGCGCACGGAACTCGAAAGCGTGTGTTTCGAGGGCGAGACCTGGGTCCACATGGAAAACGGTGAACTCGAGCATATCCAGTACATCGACGCGGGCCGGATGGTGCTCTCCCGGTGCGAGAAGACCGGCGAAACCGCTTACCGCAAGGTGCTGCGGAACATCTGTCGGGAGCATGTTCCGACCTATAAAGTCTGGATGTACTGGTATAACCAAGAGGGGGTGTTTTATCGAGGTCGGTTTATCACGGCCACGGCGGAGCATCCCTTCTGGGTCAAGGGCAAGGGCTGGGTGCCGGTCAGCGAGTTGAAACCGGACGATGCGCTGGTGAGTTCCGAATACCCCTTCGATATCTTCGTCGAGAAGATCAAGCCCTTTTACCCGCTCGACGTCTACAACCTGGAGGTGGAGGAATTCAACACATTCTTCGTTGGTGAGCAGGGCATCTGGGTGCATAACTGCAACACCACCGGCCTCAAGGTCTGGGAATTGGTGCCCACCCCGGGCAGGGCTGGCCGGGTGCTGGATAACTTCTTTGAGGAGAAGACGCTGACCCCTAGCCGGACGGCGCTCCTGGACGAACTCGCCACCCTCGATCTGAAGACGCAGTATAGACGCATTGAAACAATCCGCTCCACGCTGGCCGAACTGGACTGGACCGAAGCTTGGGCTCGCCTGGGCAAGAACAGCGTCTTTCTGCCGGAGGTGAGGAAAGATTTAGCCGAAGCGGTGATGAACCGGCTCGGGAAACTGGAAAATCCCAAACTGCCATGGCATCAAACAACCAACCCAGTACAAGGCAACCCCGACCTACTCGTCGATGCCGGCCTGGTCATGGACATTTACGCTCCCAATCCCACCAAGTCACTTGACTCGATACTGAATTCGCTGAAGAGCACAGTCCTCAGCAAAAGCGAAAAGCAAGTCTCCGCCGTCGGCATCCGCCTGACGGCGGATATGCCGAACCTCTCGGCCGTCGATGTCATCCGCGCCGTGGAAAAGGCTACTCCCACCGACCCGGCGACGTTCCCTCCCAGTCTGCGCGACCTCTACATCCTCGACCGGGATGGCCGGGTATTCCATATCGAATTTCCCCATACCGACCTGAACAAACCGGTGTACGGCCAGATCGATCTGGCCTCCGGCAAGACCTTCCGTCTGGACAGCCCGCCGGCGCCCGGAGAAACCTTCCTCAACCGGCCGGCGGCGCCTTTGCAAGTCGCCGCGGCGGGCTTGGCCTCCCGCCTCACCCCGCCAACGCCGGCCGACATCGCTCCCGTCCTCGCCGCCGCCTGCAGCTACTGGCTCGATCTCGGCGCCTCCGCCGCCCTGGTCAATGGTATCTCGGTGGACATCGACACCCTGGCTCCCGGCTTGGCCGGGATCACGCAAGGCAAGCAAATCAGCCTCTGCGCCGACGGTGCCGGCTGGGGCTGGTACGTCGATCCCACACCATTGGACAACGGCGAATTCACCGCCACCAATGCAGCCAACGAATTTGTTGCAACGCCGGGCAGTGCGGCCGACGGAAAGCTTGATCTGCTCACCGTCCTCATCCACGAAATGGGGCATGTTCTGGGGCTCGGCCATTCGCCGGATGGCACGGATGAAATGGCGGCAACGGTCACTCCTGGCGTGCGCCGCTTGCCTGACGTCGACTCGGGCGACTTGAACGCTACCGGATTCGGCACCGTCGTAACGATGGGTGTCCGCCCAGCCCGAGCAGGACAGGAGGCGCTGCCAATCGCCTACGACACCGTCGCAAACCTCGCCTTGGAGAATCCCGAGTTCGCCAACGGCACCGCCTGGTCCACCACCGGCGACGTCAGCTTCGCCCCCGGCGCCGCCACGCTCAAGGAAACCCCGACCCGCCAGACCCGCCTC
>DAORDK010000224.1:0-2753 GCA_035345935.1 Rhodocyclaceae bacterium
ACATGGCCCGAAAGGTGTCCGCGGCGGTGAGGCCGGAAGCGAAGATTCTGGGATCCTGGCCGCGGACTTCGGCCAGGGCGTAGCCGGTCATGCGGGAAAAAGAGGCGTTGATCGCGACGATTTGATTGTCGCCATCGGTGATCAGAATGGCGTCGAGCGCTTGCGAAAAGCATCGGGCCAGAACCGCGGGATCGAGCGTCCGAGCGACGGCGTCATCCAGGGGGTCGAAGTCTAGGGATGCCCCGCCGATGATTTCCTCGCTATCGTCCGGATTCTGTTCCGCCTCCATGGTCCTCGCTCTCGCCTGTTGCAGAAAACACCGGAAGCGCAGTTGGGCTTCTGGCGTTTTTCGCCACTATACATTGAAAAGGAAATTCATCACGTCGCCATCCTGGACCACGTAATCCTTGCCTTCCGAACGCATCTTGCCCGCTTCCTTGGCTCCGGATTCGCCCTTGCAGGCGACGAAGTCGTCGTAGGCGATGGTCTGGGCACGGATGAAACCCCGCTCGAAGTCGGTATGGATCACGCCGGCCGCCTGGGGGGCGGTATCGCCCTGGTGGATGGTCCACGCGCGCACTTCCTTGACGCCGGCGGTGAAATAGGTGGCCAGGCCGAGGATCCGGTATCCGGCACGGATCAGACGATTGAGGCCAGGCTCGTCGAGGCCCAGGTCGGCGAGAAAGATCTGCTTCTCTTCGTCGTCCAGGTCGGCGATTTCCGATTCGATGGCCGCGCAAACGGGGACTACTTCCGCTTTCTCCGTCGCCGCGTGCTTGCGCACCGCATCCAGGAGCGGATTGCCCTCGAAGCCGCCTTCGGCAACATTGGCAACGTAGAGGACCGGCTTGGCAGTGATCAGGCAGAAGGGCTTCAGATTGGCCCACTCCTCCTTGGCGAGGTCCAGGGCGCGCACCGGGCGGCCCTGATCGAGTTGGGCGTAGCACTTGTCCAACACCGCCACCAGCAACTTGGCCTCCTTGTCGCCAGCGTTGGCCGGTTTGCGGTAGCGGTTCAGGGCCTTGTCCACGGTGGCGAGGTCGGCCAGCGCCAGTTCGGTATCGATGATCTCAATATCGCGGATCGGGTCCACGCTGCCTGAGACATGGACCACGTTGTCGTCGGCAAAGCATCGGACCACATGGACGACGGCGTCGGTTTCGCGGATATTGGCGAGGAACTGGTTGCCCAGGCCTTCGCCTTTGGACGCGCCAGCGACCAGGCCGGCAATGTCGACGAACTCGACCACTGCCGGGACGACCCGTTGGGGCTTGACGATGTTAGCGAGTGCAGCGATACGGGTGTCGGGCACCTCGACAATGCCGACATTGGGCTCGATGGTGCAGAAAGGATAGTTGGCCGCCTCGATCCCCGCTTTGGTCAAGGCATTGAACAGGGTGGATTTGCCCACGTTGGGCAGGCCGACGATACCGCATTTGAGAGACATGGTTTCCTCGATTGATGGGTGAGAGGAGGAGTGGAACGGGATGGGCCATGGGGACTGCCATTCCCGTCTCAGCTTCCGCCATTCACTGGGTTTTCCCGTGCAATTCCCGCTGGGCAGCCCCATAGTCCCCGGCAGACAGGGGTAGCCAGACTGCAAGGCAGCGGTCCAGGGCCTGCTCGATTGCCGGCATTTCGTCGGCCCTTGGGGGGTGGAGGACGAAATCGACCACGGCCTGATCGAGGCCCAGGCTGCGGGGGTGACCAATGCCCAGCCGGAGTCGCCAGAAATCCGGAGTGCCCAGGCGGGCCTGGATATCCTTGAGACCGTTGTGCCCCCCGTTGCCGCCGCCCAGTTTGAGACGGATACCTCCGGGGGGCAGATCGAGGTCGTCATGGATCACCATGATTTCCTCCGGGGCCAGTTTGTAGAATTGGGCCAGGGCCGCCACCGCCTGGCCCGAGCGGTTCATGAAGGTGGTCGGCTGCAGCAGCCACTGATCGCCGGAGCGTGCCGCGCGGCCGAAGAACTTCGCCTGGGGAGCGAGGGTGACCCGCAGTCGTGCGGCCAGCCGGTCCACGAACCAGAAGCCGACATTGTGGCGAGTCGCCTCGTATTCGCCGCCGGGGTTGCCGAGGCCGACGATCAGGCGGGGGGCGGAGGGCATGGTGGAGGGCTATGACGCAAGAAGGCCGCCGGGGCCGAGAGCCAGCGGCGGCCTTTGCTCAGGCGAAGCCGCTCAGGCGGCGGCAGGAGCTTCGCCTTCGGCTCCTTCTTCGGTGCCACCCTTGCCGACGACACCGACGACGATAGGATCATCGGAACCGTGCTGGACGGCCTTGACCCCCTTGGGCAGTTTGAGTTGGGAAACGTGAAGGTTTTCGCCGACCTTGAGGCCGCCGACGTCCACTTCGATAAACTCGGGCAGGTCCTTCGCCAGGCAGTGAATGTCGACTTCGGTCAGGATGTGGTTCACCAGGCCGCCAGACAGCTTGACGCCGGGGGCGATGTCTTCGTTGACGAAGTGGAGCGGCACCTTGATGTGCAGTTCGTGGGTGGCGTCGACCCGTTGGAAATCCACATGCAGGACCAGGGGCTTGTAGGCATGCACCTGGGTGTCGCGAAGCAGGACCTGTTCCTTCTTGCCGTCGATGACGAGGTTGAGGATGGAAGAGTGGAAGGCTTCCTTCTTCAATCCGAGGAGCAGGCTGTTGTGGTCCAGTTCGATGGCCAGCGGAGCGGCCGATCCGCCATAGACGATGCCCGGTACTTTGCCGGCACGGCGCAGGCGGCGGCTCGCACCCGATCC
>DAORDK010000225.1:0-2751 GCA_035345935.1 Rhodocyclaceae bacterium
GTCAGAAGAGCGCAGGCCGGCATCCTGAAACAAGGCGCTGAGTCCTTGGTGTAAGGTGTCCTTCCGGTAAGCCTGCGTGAATTCCAGCGGCCGGTCCGGTACGGTGTGAGCCCCGCGTACTGGGTGAAGCCCAGGCCGCGCGCGGACGCCGCCGGCGACGGCCAGCCGGGCAAGAACGGAGGGTAGGGGTAGGCGTTGCGGAGGGAGCGCGCCGGCGACGGACATCCCCGCCCGCTGGCCAGCGGCCCCGGCCGGGATCGCCGGGGTCTTGAGGACCGAGCCAGGGGCAGGCCACCGGCGGACCGGGCCGGTGGTGGCGGCCTCAATCCGGGGCGGGCTCCGCCCCGGCGCGGTCCCGCGCCGCCAGGGTTGCGGTGTAATTCCACGGCATCCAGGCGGCCGGGTCGAGGGCCACCGCGGCGGCGTGGCGTTGTAACGCCACCAGATAGTCGAAGGGTTCGACCTGGTGCAGTTCCGCGGTATGGATCAGGCTCATGAACAGATCCCCGACCTGCGCACCATTCAGCGTGCGAAAAAAGAGGCTGTTCTTCCGATGCAGGATCGCCTTCTTCAACGCCCGTTATCACGGTAGGACGGCCGGTTGCCCGACCGCCCCCGTACAGATCCCGGCGTGCGGAACTACCGCACCGGGCTCTTCGAAGTTACTCGCTTCGCACATGACGACTCCGACGGTTACTCAGAAGTTGTGGCAGATGTATGGTCGTTCGAGCTTGAAGACCCTGATCAGCTCAGTAAAGCCTTTCCAGTTATAGCTGCGCCGCTGGCTGCGGCGGTTCAACTGGCGGAACAGCATACGGGTGATCTGATAATAGAAGTCATTCAGGCTCTTGGAGTTGCCGCGGACACCATAGTAGTGGTAGTGCCCGCGCAGCTTCGCGTTGAGGTCGGCGAAGAGCCGGTCCGTGCGCCGCTGACCGTGCTGACGACACCAGGTGTGGAAACTCGCCAGCGCGGCACGGTACTTCCGCCGGGAGGTCCGGCGCTTCAGCATCGGCTTCCCCCAGCGACCATGCGCCCAGCGGAACTCGAATCCCAGGAATTCGAACGTCCCGTTTCTCGCTACGTCCTGGCGTGAGAACCGCAGCAGCTGCGTCTTCTCGGGTGCGACTTCCAGGCCGAACGTCGCCAGGCGTGCTCCCAGCACGCGGTAGAAGCGCTCGGCATCGGTGGCACACTCGAAAGCGCACACGAAGTCGTCCGCATACCGACAGAGGAACGCCTGGCCTTTGCAGTGCGCCTTGACCGTATCCTCGAACCATACATCCAGGGCATAGTGAAGATAGACGTTGGCGAGGACCGGTGAGACGATCCCGCCTTGCGGTGACCCCTGTTCCGGGTGCTGCACCGTGCCATCCGGCTCCAATATGCCCGCTTTCAGCCATTTTTGGATCAGCCGCAGGAACCGCTCGTCGGCAATCCGTTGCCGTAACAGCGTGACCAGCCGGTCGTGGTCGATCCGGTCGAAAAAGCGGCGGATGTCCGCCTCGACCAGAACGTGATATCGCCCACTCCGCAACGCCGCGCTCAGGTCTCGCACGGCGTCCAGGGCACCGACGTGGGGTCGGTAGCCATAACTGCAGCCGCGAAAGTCCTGCTCGTAGATCTCCTCCAGGATCTTGGTCACGCCCATCTGCAGCACCTTATCCGCGATGGCGGGTATCCCCAAGGGCCTCATTTTTCCATTGAGCTTGGGGATATATCTTCTGAGCACCAGCTTGGCCCGATACCATCCTCCTTTGAGTGCCGCCACCAGTCCTTCGACGTTTTCTCGCAGGTTGGCCTCATAGTGCCGCGCGTCCTGACGGTCCACGCCGCAGGCCGCGCGCTTGTTGATCAGCCTCCAGCAGGCCAGTAGATAACCCACGGTCAGCAGTTGCATGAGGTTCTGGAATCGATGGGCCTTGTCCGATGCCGCTTTCTTCGCTATTCCCAACAGGGAGGTTTGCTTCATGGTTCAGCTCGACAGGTCTGGATGAAGTTGCCTTTGTTGGTTACGTAACTTCGCCGACCCCTTCCCGCCAACCACGGCTCCCCCGGGCGTGCAGTACTATGAGCCGGTCTGACTCCCCATCCACTACCAGCGCCCCTCCCTTCTCGGTCGGTGACGCTTCCCCGGTCGGCGGGCTGTAGGCTTCGGTCTAACACCGTGTCCGGGTTTCCCCTGCTGTGTCTCACGAACCGCATGCCTTACCTTCGCCGCCGGGAGCCGATGGGGCCTCCCAAGTTCTCAGCGCTTCTCTTCCCGCATGCCAGGCGCTCACACCCCGACAGACCCTCGGGAATCTCGCCGTGACCAGACCTTAGGGCAAGGTTTGTTTTCTCTGTTGTCTGCCTGGTTTCCCGGCAGTGCCACATGATTTTGCCCATCGTCCGCTCGATCGATTCCTCTGTGCTGGCTTCCAGGTCTGCGACCCTGTCGCCGTCTGTATTTATAATTAACGAGGCTGAAATCGCTTCAGGGTGGTGCGGCCACCCCTCTGGCCTACGGGATTCTCTGTGTACGCTTCACCTCGGTTGTTCACGTTCGCTCCAGTGTCCCTACCCAGGCGTCGCTCTCCGTGCGAGGTGCAACACTCGATATGGGTGGGTGGCTAGCCCTTACCCAACCGGGACTTTCACCCGGCAAGAAGCGCCAAGCTTCGCTTGGCGCACCGCAGAGATTATTGCTCAGCGGCGCCCCCGGCACCCGCAGAAACAGCGTCAGTTTCTCCCAGTGGTTCTGCATATAGG
>DAORDK010000226.1:0-2742 GCA_035345935.1 Rhodocyclaceae bacterium
GTCTTCCGCCAGGGGGATGGGCAGCGGCGTGTAGCCCCGGGCACGGCGGATGAAGCTGTGAGGGGTGAGGGGTGAGGGGTGAGGGGTGGAACTGGTGCCGGGGTTTGCGTCAGTCCGGCTTCTCGTACTTCTCACTCCTCTCTCCTCACCCCTCACCGCCTTTACCACCGAATCGTCGCAGCGGATGACAATGGCGCGCTCGTGGACGAGGTAGGCATCGGCGATGCCCGCGAGGCGCTGCAGCGCTTCGTCGTTGGTGATGACCAGGGGCTCGCCGTGGGGGTTGGCGCTGGTCATCACCAGGAGCAGGTCGCTGGGGGCATCGCACCAGGCGGTACCCGCGGGGCGTCCGGCAGCCTCGTGCCAGAGAAGCAGATGGAGTGGCGTGGCCGGGAGCATCGCGCCCAGCCAGGCGAGGCCGGGGGCGATGCCGGGCAGTTCCGCGTCGCCCTTGGGACAGAGGACGATGGGCGCCGCCGGGGCTGCCAGAAGAGCGGCCTCGTCCTCGCCGACCCGGGCGAACGGTGCCAGGGAGGCGGCGTTCAGCGCCATGACGGCAAAGGGCTTTTCCTCCCGCTGCTTGCGCGAGCGCAGTTCGGCGACGCCGGCGGCATTGCGGGCGTCGCAGGCGAGCTGGAAACCGCCCAGTCCTTTGAGGGCGACGATCTTGCCCGCTTTCAGGAGTTCCAGGGTAGCGGCGATGGAATCGCCGGGCAACTCGGTGCCGCTGGCGTCGAGCAGGCGCAGGCGGGGGCCGCAGTCCGGGCAGCAGGTGGTCTCGGCGTGGAAGCGGCGGTCGGCGGGGTCAGTGTATTCGGCCGCGCAGGGCGCGCAGAGCGGAAAAGGGGCCAGGCTCGTTTTTTCCCGGTCGTAGGGAATGCCGCCGCTCACCGTATAGCGCGGACCGCAGTGGGTGCAGGTGGTAAAAGCGTAGCGCCAGCGGCGGTTGGCGGGGTCGCAGAGGTCGGCGAGGCAGGCGGGACAGGTCGCCGCGTCGGGGCCGATGGCGGTGGCGATGGGGCCAGTGCCACTTTCCAAGATGTTGAATCCCGACTCAGGCAAATCCTCGGCTTCGTAGATGGCCTCCAGAGCGTCAATACGGGCCAGGCGAGGAATTTCTGCGGGCAATCGGGCAAGAAACTCGTCCAGCCGTTCGCCTGCCACGGCGATCGAGACACCCTCGCCGTCATTGCGTACCCAGCCGCAGAGTCCGAGTTCGTTCGCCAGGCGCCAGACGTAGGGCCGGAAGCCGACTCCCTGGACGAGGCCAAGAACGTTTACGTTCATGAAACCCACATCGCCAGCCCATGGAAGTTGGGGGTAGAGAAAGTTCCCAAGCTGCAAGACAACGGAAAACCGATTAGCATATGCCTGCAGCCAAAATGACCGATTTTCATACTTTGCGGATCTGGCTCTCGCGTCAAACAGGGGGAAAACATGAAGGCGATCTTCGTACTGGCTCTAGGAGCGTTGACAGCATTTCTGACGGCGAAGCTTAACAACTGGAGCATCATCAATATCTATTCGTTCGCGCTGTTCTTTATAGTTCCTGTGGGTGGCGCCCTTTACGGATTCGCGGCGAATACTGGTGTTTACGGCGCGGCTAGGCTATTGCATCTTCAGCCCGGAAAAGCGCTTTTTGCCATAACCATCCTGGTTGCTTCATTCGCCTCCTTTCTGCATTACTACTTGGCCTACAAGGCGCAGCGTATCGGTGGTGTCGTGCCAATATCTAGCGTAATGCCTTTTGGTGACTACTTGAGACTTTCGATTACGACAGCCGAGATTCAAGTGGGAACTCGCCGTGGAGTGCACGGCAGCATGGGGCAGGCGGGAAGCGGTGGGTACTTTTTCGCTATTGTCGATTACGTTGGAGCGATTATCGGCGGCATCAGCATGTACTTCGTGTTGAATGGGATCGCCCGATGTCCAAAGTGTGGCAATTTTCAGGATGCGGTAGCCAAAAGAAATCTCGCTTTTCCATCTGTTATGGATCGCTACGCGTTCCAGCAGTCGCTTACGGAGACAGTGGCCGGTAGTGAGGAATTCATGAAAGCCATGGAGCAGTGCAGTTCGCTGTCTACTGAGGACAAGACTTCGGCGAATGCCAGGTTGTCGCTGTTTCGCTGCTGCGACTGCAGAACCCAGACGCTGGAAATTGTGGAACGCAAAACCTCCAACGACGAACGCGATGTGACCACTCGCGTCGAGGTCCCCCGAGGACTTGCCCTGGATAGATTCCTTCGCTAAGGGTCCTTCGCCGCAAGTGGCTGGAGGCGGAGGCGTTTCGCCCGGGAGCTCAGTCGCCGCGAAATTCCTGCGTTTTCTCTGAGTTGGCTTAAGCACCGTGGGAGCCTCTTGACCCTCAGGCGGACGGGCCGCCGAGTTGGGCTTCCAGCTCGGCGATGCGGCGCTTCAGGGCATCGACCGTTTCTGAGCGCTTCCCGCGCTGGGCTTCCAGCCCGGCTTCGATCCAGCGCAGCCAGGCGGCCATGCCGTCGCCGCTGGTGGCAGAGACGCGCAACACGGTCAGGTTGGGGTTCACCCGGCGGGCGTTTTCCTCGGCCAGGTCGGCGTTGAATTCCAGGTAGGGCAACAGGTCGCACTTGTTGAGGAGCATGACGTCGGCGGCGCGGAACATGTCGGGGTATTTCAGCGGTTTGTCCTCGCCCTCGGTCACCGAGAGAATGGCCACCTTGTGCTGCTCGCCGAGGTCGAAGGCGGCGGGGCAGACCAGGTTGC
>DAORDK010000227.1:0-2734 GCA_035345935.1 Rhodocyclaceae bacterium
ACCGGATGATGATCCTGCTCGGCGGACGCGCTGCCGAAGAACTGATATTCGGGCGTATCTCGACCGGAGCGGCGGATGATCTGCAGCGCGTCACGGATATCGCTCGCGCCCTGGTCACCCGCTACGGCATGAACGCGGAGATCGGACCCGTGGTGCTGGAAGCCGACAAACCCGGCTTCCTCGGCACTCCGCTAAGCGCCCCGACGAGGTCGTTCAGTGAGGCAACGGCGCGGGAAATCGACCTTGCCGTCCGCCAGCTGGTCCATGACATCTACCGGCGTACCCTGGAAATACTGCGTGTGCGGGAGGCGTTGCTACGGGAGTCAGCCCAGCAACTGCTCGCCGAGGAAACCCTTGGCGAAGCCGCGCTGGAGGAAATCCGCCAACGCCTCGCTGACGCTCCCGTCCAAGCACCCTAACGCGGCAGGGGGCCGGGTTGGACCCCCTCTCGCAGCGCTAGAATCGCCGGATGCTGGACCCGGCGGGGAACCACCACGCCGTACCAGGATTCCCGCACCCCCTGGAGCGTGCCCAGGCTCAAGGCATCGTAGGCACGATGGATTTCGGCCGCCAACCCGGCGGGGGCCGGGAACAGCCCCAGCCCCCCGCTGCCGAAGGTCTTGAGCAAGGCACTGTCGGTGAATTCCCCGACCACCTCGGGACGAATCCCCCGGGAGACGAACCAATGGTCCAGGGCGTCCCGCATCGGATGGGTCCGGGCGGGAAGCAGCAGGGGAGCTCCATCGAGGCGGTTCGGAAAGTCCACACGCCAAGTGGCTTGCAAAGCCTCCACCCCGTAGAGATCGACCGCCATCTCACCGAGCAGGAAGTCCTCGAGTTTCTGATTGGCCCGACGCGGCGCGGACTGGTCGGCGATCACCAGGTCCAGACGGTTCAATTGCAACTCCCCGAGGAGATGACCGATCTCCCCTTCGCAACACTCCAGCCGAACTGCGAGCGGAGAATGCAGAAGCGGGGAAAGAAGCCGAAAGGCCACCAGCTTTGGAACCGTATCGGTAATTCCCACGGCGAATCGCGGCCGTAAGTCGCGTCGGCTCCGAAGGTCGTTCACCAGCAGATCGCCCAGCTGAAATATTCGCTCCGCGTACTGCAAGGCAACCTGCCCTGCTTCCGTAAGCACCAGCGAACGCCCCTGGGGTGCAAAAAGCGCCTGTCCCAGTTGCCGCTCCAGGAGCGCAAGTTGTGTGCTTACCGCCTGCACGGACAAATCGAGGCGCCCCGCAGCACGGGTGACGCTCCCTTCCTTGGCCACACTCCAGAAATACAGAAGGTGACGGAAATTCAGCTCGTCCGGCGCCATTGGTTCATCCAATTTTTTGGGAAATTACTATCCATATTAATCGATTTATTTGGATATATGACTTCGCCTAATCTTCCGCCATACCGCGCCGTCGCGGGATAACCCAAAGGAGACAGCAATGATCACTCTGGAAGACTGCAAGGCCTTTTGCGAAGCCCCCGCCGAAAAAGTTGACACGGTGTGCCGGGAGCAGCATCTCGTTCCTATCGTCGCCCTCGCGTGCGCCCATGCGAGCGCCTCGAAACGCAAGCCGAAACCGGCCCCCCGTCGTTCGCCAGAGCCGGAATGGCCTTTGGCAGCCTAAGCTCGGTCACCGCCGATGGCACTTGCCAAGGGTCCATTTTCGGACCGCTCCGTATCGGTCCGCCTATCCTGGATCATGGCCGGCCTGGCGGTCGCCATCCTCCTCGCTGGCGGCCTCTGGCTCTGCCCCCAGGGCGCTTGCCGTATCCCCGCGCTAGACGTGGCCACGGCATCCGCCGTCGGCCATGGCCTGCCACCGGTTAGCGCAACCCTGCTGGCGGGGCTCACCTGGCTCGGCTCCCTGGCGGTATTGCTCCCCCTCTCCCTCGCCACCGTCTTCATGCGCCCGCAATGGCCCTGGCCGCGGCGGCTGTTTGTGCCCGCCGCCCTGGGTGCCGCGGCGCTCCTCGCCCATCTGGCCAAACTCGGCTTCGAGCGGCCCCGCCCCCTTCTGGAAAACCTCGTCCCCCTGCCGCCGGACGCCAGTTATCCCAGCGCCCACGCCATGCAAATCACTGCCTTCGCCCTGGCGCTGCTCTGGTCCTCGGCGGCCCGACCTCCCCCCCTGGCCTGGGTCACGGCCGGCGCCTTCGTGGCGGTCGTCGGCTTCTCGCGGGTGGCATTGAATGTCCATTTCGCCACCGATGTCCTATTTGGCACGGTCGCCGCCGTCTGCCTGACCTGCGCCCTGCGCGGCTGGCTCGTGAAACCGGAGCGGCGGCCGTGAGAAACAAGTTTCTTGGCATCGGCGAGCCGGGGTATCACCCCCTGCGCAAGATCCGCAACGCCTACGCCGGCATCCGGGATGCCGTGATCTACGACGGATCGGTCGCCTACAAGCTCGTCCTGTCGGTGTTCGTCCTCGCCGGCGCCTTTGCCCTGCGAGCGTGGGTGGACTTTCTCATCATCCTTCTCGCGACGGCCTTCGTGGTCGCCATGGAGATCGTCAACAGCGCCATCGAGGCGCTCTGCGATTTCGTCGAGACGCGGCACAACGAAAAAATCCGTGTGATCAAGGATATGGCTGCCGCCGCCGCGGGCATCGCCATTCTGGTCTGGCTGTCCGTACTCGCCATCGAGGTGAGCGAACTGGCACACCACTGGGGTAGCCACTAGGGAAAGTCTGCATAAGTGACCGTCATGCGGTCTGATTTGAGAGAATTGCACCAT
>DAORDK010000228.1:0-2728 GCA_035345935.1 Rhodocyclaceae bacterium
GACATGCCGCGGTTGAAGGAGTAGCTCTGCTTCTGCACGAGGCGCATGCCCCGGGCCACCAGCCAGTCGAAGGTGCGCGAGCCCGGGTCGATGATCAGGCTCTGCTCGTTGCCGATGATCGCCATCTTCTGGTGCTCGGAGGCGAAGTGCGCCAGCGCCCCTTGCGGCTGAGCGACGGCCATGGCCTTGCCGACCGTCACGACCTTACCGCCCCCGATGTCGTGCCGGCCGGTCATGGCCTTCTCCAGCGCCGCCTTCTTGACCGCGAAGAGCGCCACGGGCAGCCCCACCACGAGGAGGTCGATGTGGCTCACCTTCATCATGGAGAGCGCCCCCCTGAGCAGCGCCATGTACTCGGGCGTCTCGGTGTATTCGTCGTGCAGTTGTTTGGCGCGAAAGGTATCGGCGGCGAGACTCACGTCCGGCCCGACCTCGTAGAACAGCGGGCCGATGGGGATGCACACGGTTTTCTTGCGCTCGCTCGCCGGCCACGACGGCGAGTCGTCGCTCGACGGATAGGCAACGGACGGGAAACTGGCGCAGCGGATATCGGTACCGGCTGCGGCCGTGACGAACTTGGTGTTGCCCGATCCGACATCCACCGCTCTGACGATCAATTCCATGGCAAGGCTCCGAGGTAGGGTTGAGGTCGATCAGCATCGACAGGGCGATCTGATCCCGCCACACGGAATCCCCACTCAAAGAGGCCGATTTCGGCATCGGGCCCGGCCCGCTGTCAGCGAACCGGCGATGCACGGACATTTCGCTGACACTTGAAAGCGTCATCCCCCGGCGGGGCTGCGTGTGTGTCACTACGCTCTCATTCAAATGGCGGGCATCAACCCCATGCGCGGCAGTTGCCGCCGGAGCGGTCAGCGCGCGAGCATCGCCCTGAGTTGCCCCGCTCAGGACCAGAGGCAGAGATTTCCCCCGTCAAGCCCGCCCGCCGCCTCGTTGCCCGCCGCTTTGCGACAATAAATGCGCCTTACCGCAATCTCCCGGGCGCGCAAGTGCCACCCGCAATCCTCCGCAAATCGCCGCGCTTTCGAGCCGCCCGCTTGACCGCCCTACCCGCTTGGCGTCAACTACGGTTTCCCGAGGGCCATCCTGGCCCCGCTCCATCGCGGAGCAAAAGGCGTCGCAGTCGTTACCTGCCCTTGAAGCGCCGGTCTCGAACCGGCAATGCCGTCGCCCTTGAGGCGGCGGTCCCGATGTCTTTCTCGTAGTGCATGTCCCTGGCTTGGCCAGCGTTGATCGCTGGGCGCTCCCTGAAGCGCACCACGGCCAACAGAGCACCCGGCCGGCACCCGATGCCGTGCCCCTGTTCCCGCCTTCCCTTGAGCACGCGTTCCACGCAGCGCGCGGTTGTGTTTGCCCTCTTGGGCTCCCCGCGCGCCTTCGCTCATACCCTCGACACCGCCCTGGACTTTCGGTCAGGGGCGGACCCATGCGAGTGGATGGCGCTACGACTCCAGAACCGATCCACCAGATGGCGCGAGGCCAGACCTCGCCGCCGATGCCCAAGCCACGCCCCAGAGGCCGGCCGGCATCACCACCCCCATGGCTGCAGAAATGCACGGATGGGCCGGATCAACCCGTTTCGTTTTTAAGACCGACCGAGTTGGCGAGCGCGGACGCGCTGGCCGACGAACCTCCTGGGTAGGTGCCGCGACGCCGTGGTCGCGTGCGGTGCCGAAGTTCTTGACCACTGACCGGCGTGGGCAACGGAATCCGTCCTGCCGGGAACTGCCGTGGATTCCACTTTCATCGCCAACATCGGCTTGCCGTTCGGGCGGCGGGCCTTCGACCATGGAGCCATCACCATGTCCGACGCCATTCTTCGCCGTACTTCTCGCCGCCGGGTGCAGGAACCTGCCAGCCCCGGGCGTTCCAGCCAGCAGCAACCCGCTCGCCCCCAGAGTTGGGCGGGCAAGACCCCCCAGGAAATCCTCGCCCGCTACCAGCCGGGCAAGGCGCCGCCGCTCAAGGTGCTGGAGGTCCTGATCAAACTCTTCAACACCCAGCACACGGCGCTGGAGAAAACCGTCTCGCACAAGACGCGGCAGGAGCGTGCACAGTTTCTGCGCCGCTTCTTCCGCGACCTGAAGCAGAAGGCGGGCTTCAAGACGGTGCCGGACCCGCGCAACCTCGGGCAGAAGCACATCCATGCCATGGTGCAGGTCTGGCAGCAGGCGCATCTGGCGCCGGCGACGATCCAGACCTACCTGAGCTTCCTGCGGGGGCTGGCGATGTGGATGGGCAAGCACGGCTTCGTGCGCAAGCCGGGCCACTACGGCCTGAGCCTGGAGGAGTACCAGCGCCACGAGTCCGCCCAGCGCGACAAGAGCTGGAGCGCCCAAGAGATCGATGCCGAGGCGGTGATCGTCGAGGCGTGCAAGTTCGACCTCCGTGTCGGCGCATCGCTGCGGCTGATGTCGGCCCTGGGGCTGCGGCGCAAGGAGTCGGTGCAGTTCCGGCCGTTCCAGCACGTCATGCCGTTCAGCGAGACCGGGCTGCCAGAGAACCAGCAGCAGGCGGATCGGTATGCATGGGTCAAGGGCAAGGGCGGCCGGGTGCGCTGGATTCCCCTGGACAGTCCGGTTCAACTGGCAGCGCTGGAGTTTGCCCAAGGCGTGGTCGACGGTCGCGACGCCCACATGGGCGATCCGCGTCGGGACTTGAAGCGTAACCTGCGGCGGCTGGACTACGTCCTGGAGAAATTCGGCAT
>DAORDK010000229.1:0-2666 GCA_035345935.1 Rhodocyclaceae bacterium
TGGCAGTTTCACCCCTCTATAATGTCCAAAACGTCATCTACCCCCGGCCGGCACGCCGGACCATAGTGAACGCTCCTACAACGTGATCGAAGGAGTAGTGCCATGAAACAGTATGTGATCGAACGTGACATCCCCGGCGTCGGCGCCCTCAACCCGGAACAGCTCAAGGGGGCCGCCGGCACCTCCAACGGTGCCCTGGCCCAGCTGGGCGGGAAAGTGCAGTGGGTGCATTCCTATGTGGTCGCCGACAAGACCTTCTGCATCTACCTCGCCGACGACGAGGGTTCGGTCCAGGAGCACGCCCGCCTGAGCGGCTTCCCGGCCAGCAAGGTCACCGAGGTGCGCGGGGTCATCAGTCCGATGACCGCATTCGCCTGACCGCCCCGGCGCGCCCGCTCCCCGGCGGGCGCGCATTGCAAGGAGAGCGCTGCATGGGTCCGCACGCTGAAGCCCCGCCAGGCCGTTTCTGCTGGCTCGATCTGGCCGCCACCGGCGCCGAGGAGAATGCCCATGGCTAGGACCGTCAAGCCCCCACCCCCTGCCCCGAAAGACCCCGGCGTCCTGGACGTGACGGTCATCCTGCTCGAAGGCGGCTACGCCTCCACGGCCATCGCGCCGATCGAAGTCTTCCACTCCGCCGGGCGGCTGTGGCACTGGCTGCGCGGCGAGACCCTGGCGCCCCGGTTCCGGGTGCGTACGGCCTCCATCGACGGCAACAGCGTCACCTCCCTCTGCTCCCTGGGGCTCAAGCCCGAATTCGCGCTGCAGGACATCGCCCACACCGACATCGTCGTCCTCCCGGCTTCCGGCTGGGATCTGATGGAATCCATCGCCGCCCGCACCAGCCTGCTCTCCTGGCTGCGGCAGTCCCATGAGCGGGGCGCCTACGTCGCCGGCATCTGCTCCGGGGTCGGCTACCTTGCCGAAGCCGGCCTCCTCGACGGCCGCAAGGCCACCACCCACTGGGCCGTGGTCGAGACCTTCCGCCAGCGCTATCCCCGCGTCGATTGGCATCCCGAGCAATTCGTCACCGAGGACGGGCGCATCTGCTGCAGCGGCGGCCTATACGCCTCCATCGACCTGAGCCTGTACCTGGTGGATAAGTTCTGCGGCCACGAAATCGCCCTGCAGACGGCCAAATCCATGCTGGTCAGCCTGCCACGCCACTGCCAGTCCGGCTACGCCGTGGTGCCCCTGGCCAAACCCCATGGCGACGACCGTATCCGCAAGGCCGAAGAATATCTCCATGAGCACTTCAACCGCACCGTGCCCATCGAGATCCTGGCCGAGCGCATCGGCATGAGCCCGCGCAACTTCATCCGCCGCTTTCAGGCAGCCACGGGACACATGCCCGGCGAATACCAGCAACTGCTGCGGCTGACGGCCGCCAAGGAACTGCTCGAACGGGACGGCCTGCCCATCCAGACCCTCTGCGCCCGCATCGGCTACCAGGACGTCGCCTTCTTCCGCAGCCTGTTCAAGCGCCATACCGGCATGACGCCCGCCGAGTACCGCAGCCGCTTCGCCGCCAGCACGATGAACCGGGGCGAGAATTACGTTTCTGGGCGGGAGTCCTGATTTCCCGCCCGCCACGGACCCTGATGCTTGCTACTGAGGATGGGGAGACGTTGGAGAGACAACACTTCGGCCATTCCTGCCATTAACCGTATCTGCATGAAATGACAGGTAAGGGGAATTGAGCGGCCGGTCACCTTGATCGCGAAAATTAATGCTGATCGATTCGCGATGCTGGGAGGCCGGCCATCACCATGCTTGTCAATCCACGTCGTCGCCCGCAACGGCCAACGAGGATGGCTACTTCATTCCGCGAGCTTGTGCATTTCGCAGATCAGGTCGGATTTGCCCTCGAAGCCGATGCCCGGCAGTTCCGGCAGGGTGACGTAGCCGTTGTCGACCTGCGCGCCGTCCGGGAATCCGCCGTAGGGCTGGAACAGGTCCGGGTAGGACTCGTTACCGCCCAAGCCCAGTCCCGCAGCAATGTTGAGCGACATCTGGTGACCACCGTGCGGAATGCAGCGGCTGGCCGACCAGCCATGTTGCTTGAGCATATCGAGCGTGCGCAGGTACTCCACCAGTCCGTAGCTCAAGGCGCAGTCGAATTGCAGCCAATCGCGGTCAGGGCGCATGCCGCCGTAGCGAATCAGGTTGCGCGCATCCTGCATCGAGAACAGGTCTTCGCCGGTCGCCATCGGTTTGTCGTAGTAATTTCGCAGGGTCGCCTGCAATTCGAAATCCAGCGGATCGCCCGGCTCTTCGTACCAGAACAGGTCGTACTGAGACAGTGCCTTGGCGTACTGGATTGCGGTGTCGAGGTCGAAGCGGCCGTTGGCATCGACGGCGAGCTTCTGGCCATCTTGCAGCACGCTGAGGATCGAATCGATGCGGCGAAGGTCTTCGTCGAGTGAAGCGCCCCCGATCTTCTTCTTGACCACCGTATAGCCGCGGTCGATGTAGCTCCGCATTTCGTCCTTGAGCTTCGTGTGATCCTGCCCTGGGTAGTAGTAGCCACCCGCGGCGTAGACGAAGATCTTGCGATTGGCCTTGCCGTTGCCATAGCGGTCAGCCAGCAGCTGGAACAGTGGCTTGCCTTCGATTTTGGCCACTGCGTCCCAAACCGCCATGTCGATCGTGCCGATCGCCACCGA
>DAORDK010000230.1:0-2642 GCA_035345935.1 Rhodocyclaceae bacterium
CCCGCCTGCCCCGGCGCTCCGGGTGGTCATCGGCAGATGCCCACGAGCAAGACCTTTGCCGCGATGGCAAAGGTTCCATTTTCAGTCGCACCCGTGCCATTGCCGGACAAGGTCCGTGCCCGGCGCCCCCACGCCGCCACGTCGTGCAATGCAACTGAATTGGAGTCGAACCTATGGAAACCATCGGCACCCCAGGGATGTGGGCAGTCTTCTTCGCCATCGTCCTCGTCATGCTGGCCATCGACCTCTTCGTCGTCGGCGGCGGCAAGGAACATCGCGTCAGCGTCAAGGAAGCAGCCACCTGGTCCGTCGTCTGGGTGGCGGTGTCCTTGGCCTTCGCCGGGCTCCTCTGGTGGCACCTGGACGGTAGCCTGGGCCGCGAGGTCGCCAACCAGAAGGCCCTGGAATACCTCACCGGCTACCTCATCGAGAAGTCCCTGGCTGTCGACAATGTCTTCGTCTGGCTGATGCTCTTCAGCTTCTTCGCGATCCCCGCCGAGTTGCAGAAGCGGGTGCTGGTGCTGGGGGTGCTGGGCGCCATCGTCCTGCGCACGGTGATGATCTTCGCCGGCGTCTGGCTCATCGCCCAGTTCCACTGGCTGCTCTACGTCTTCGGCGCCTTCCTGCTGATCACCGGCATCAAGATGTGGTGGTTTGCCGACGAAACCCCCGATCTGGCCAAGAACCCGCTGGTCCTCTGGCTGCGCAGGCACATGAAGATCACCGACACCCTGGAGGGCGAGCGCTTCTTCGTCCGCCGCCAGGAGGGCGGCGGCTGGGTGCGCTACGCGACGCCGCTGTTCCTGGTCCTGGTGCTGGTGGAGCTTTCGGACGTGATCTTCGCGGTGGATTCCATCCCGGCCATCTTCGCCATCACCACCGACCCCTTCGTCGTGCTCACCTCCAACATCTTCGCCATCCTGGGCCTGCGCGCCATGTACTTCCTGCTGGCCGACATGGCGGACCGCTTCTCGCTCCTGAAGTACGGTCTGGCCCTGGTGCTCATCTTCATCGGAGCCAAGATGCTGCTGATCGACGTCTACAAGATTCCGGTTCTGCTTTCCCTGGGTGTGGTGGCCGCCATCATCGGCACCTCCGTCGTGCTCTCCCTGGCCAAGCGATCCCGGGAGCTCGCACGGAAATCGTCCGAAAACCGCAATTCGTGAGGCGAAGATCATGGAAAGGAAAACCCAGTTCTCCCTTTGGTATTTTGCGGTAGCGCTCCTCACAGTCGTTGTGGTCCACGATCTTTGGCAGGGCACCCGATCGACTGCCGCCATTGCCTACAGCGAGTTCCGCACACAACTGAAGGAAGGCCGGATTGCCGAGGTCGCCATCGGTAGCGATCGCATTTTGGGAACCTACAAGGAGCCCGTCGAAGGCAAGACCCGTTTTGTGACCACCCGCGTGGATGGGGAGTTGGCCAAGGAGTTGGCAGCCCATGACGTGAAGTTCGCCGGGCTGATCGAAAACACGTGGCTGGCTGACCTGCTTGGCTGGGTCATCCCGGCGGTAGTTTTCGTCGCCATCTGGATCTTCGCCATGCGCCGTTTCGCCGGCAAGCTTGGCGCCGGGGGAGGCTTCATGTCCTTGGGCAAGAACAAGGCCAAGGTCTATGTGGAAGCGGATACCGGGGTCAAGTTCTCCGACGTCGCCGGCGTCGACGAAGCGAAGGAAGAACTGACGGAAATCGTGGCCTTCCTGCGCGACCCCACCCGTGCCGGCCGCCTCGGCGGGCGCTCCCCCAAGGGGGTACTGCTCGTCGGCCCGCCGGGAACCGGCAAGACCCTCCTGGCCAAGGCCGTAGCCGGGGAAGCCGGCGTCCCCTTCTTTTCCATCTCCGGTTCCGAATTCGTCGAGATGTTCGTCGGCGTTGGCGCAGCCCGGGTACGGGACTTGTTCGAGCAGGCGCGGAGCAAGGCGCCGGCCATCATCTTCATCGACGAACTCGATGCCCTGGGCCGCGCCCGCAGCGCCGCCGGTGCTCTCGGTGGCCATGACGAAAAGGAACAGACCCTCAATCAGCTCCTGGTCGAACTGGACGGTTTCGACTCGACGAGCGGTGTCGTCCTGCTGGGTGCCACCAACCGCCCCGAGGTTCTCGACCCTGCCCTGCTCCGCGCCGGCCGTTTCGACCGCCAGGTCGTCGTGGATCGCCCGGACCGTCTGGGTCGCGTGGCCATTCTGGAGGTCCACATGCGCAAGCTGCGTCTGGCCCCGGATACTGACAAGACCAAGATTGCCGAGCTGACCCCCGGCTTCACCGGGGCCGAACTCGCCAATCTCTGCAATGAGGCGGCCTTGGCCGCCACCCGGCGCAATGCCGAGGCTATCAGCCTCGACGACTTCACCGTGGCCATCGAACGTATCGTCGCTGGTCTGGAGAAAAGAAACCGCGTGCTCTCTACCCGGGAGCGCGAAACCGTCGCCCACCATGAGATGGGCCACGCCCTGGTGGCCATGGCCCTGCCCGGAAGCGACCCGGTGCACAAAGTTTCCATTATTCCGCGCGGCGTGGCGGCCCTGGGCTACACGCTCCAGCGGCCGACCGAGGAACGCTACCTCATGACCCAGGCCGAACTGGAAAACCGGATGATGATCCTGCTCGGCGGACGCGCTGCCGAAGAACTGATATTCGGGCG
>DAORDK010000231.1:0-2530 GCA_035345935.1 Rhodocyclaceae bacterium
CCCGATTCACTCCGAAGCCGATCGCCGAAGCCGCTCGCCCTGGAAGCAAGGCTGCTCGGATTTCTGCGGTGATCCGAAAACTTCCCTGCAAGCCCGGATTACAAACATGTAATGCGGCCGTCAGCCTGCCGACGACCGGCCTTCGGCATCATGTCCCCACTGTTCCAACCCCGGAAAACCACCATGCATCATTTCGCCTTCGTCGCATCGCTCGCCTTCGCAATGTCCGCCATCGCCGCAGACGGTCATGACCACGGCGCCCAAACCGCCAAGCAGACCGCAGCAGCGCCACTGACCGACGGCCTGATCAAGAAGGTGGACAAAGCAGCCGGCGAGGTGGTCATCCAGCATGGCAAACTGGACAGCATCGGCATGCCTCCCATGACCATGGCTTTTGGCGTCGCCGACAAGGCCTGGCTGGACAAACTGAAACCCGGCGATAAGATTCGCTTCGCCGCCGAGCTTAAGGGCGGCAACGCCATCGTCAGCCGTTACGAACTCGCCAAATAGGGTCATGGTCCGTCCATCGCTTCTCCTTCTCGCCGCGCTGTTTGCTGTCGGCTTCTTCGCCCTCCCCGCCGCCACCGCGGACACACTCCCCGGCGCAACAGTGGAAAGCCTGCTGGCTGCCGCGCGAGAGGGCAGTCCGGATCTGCGCATGGTTCGCCTGGAAGCCGATGCGGCGGCCGAAAGGGTAGGCCCCGCGGGGGCTCTGCCCGACCCTGTCTTCCGACTCGAACTGGAAAACATCACCCGCAACGGCAGCCAGAATCCGACCCTGTTGCCCGGCCGCACGGGCGATACCAAGTACACCCTCATGCAGCCCTTGCCCTTCTGGGGCAAGCGCGACTTGAAGCGCGAGGCCGCCGCTGCCGAGGCCGACGCCGCTCGTGGCAAGGCGGGGGATGCCTGGGCCGAGATCGCTGGCCGCATCAAGGCCCTTTACGCCGAATACTGGCTTTCCAGCCATACCCTTGACCTGATCCGCGAAAACATCGACCTCACCGACCGCCTGGAGCGCATCGCCCAAGCGCGCTATGCGGGAGGACTGGCACCGCAACAGGACGCCATCCGCGCCCAGGTGGAAAAGAGCAGTCTGGAAGCCGAATTCGTCGCCATGGAAAGCGAACGTCACCACCAGATGGTGTTCATCAACGCCATGCTCGCGCGACCCGCCAAAGCGCTGCTGGCCGACCCGGTCGCTCTGCGCACCGTGCCCCCGGCTGCCATACTCGATCCCGCAGCCCTGGCCGAACGCCTGCAGGCCAACAATCCCCAGCTGGCGATCGAGAGCGCCCGGATCAACGCAGCGGAGAAAGGGCGCGATCTCACCTACCGCAACCGCTATCCCGATCTCACCGTCGGCTTGGTTCCCATGCAGGTGCAGAACCGCGTGGACAGCTGGAGCCTGATGTTCGAGGTCGCGATTCCCCTGCAGCAGGGAACTCGCCGAGCCCAGGAGCGCGAGGCGGAGCGCATGCTGGAAGCGGCCCAGGCCCGCAAGGAGGCTCTCGGCCACCGGCTTCTCGGCGACGTAGCGGCGGCGGCATCCAATCTGGAAGCTGCTCGGGCCACCGAACGCATCACCGCCACCCGCCAGCTGCCGCAGGCGGAGCTGGCCTTCAAGGCGGCTCTCGCCGGGTATGAAACGGGCAAGGTGGACTTCGCCACCCTGCTCGACGCCCAGAAGCAGATCCGCGGGGCCAAGCTGAGCCTCATCCGTTCCCAGGCCGCCCAGCAGGCTCGCCTGGCCGAAATCGAACGCCTCCTCGGGGAAGACCTGTGAAAACCGGCACGACGCTCATTGCCATCGCCCTCGCCGCAACCGTCGGCGTCGGGGTAGGTTACCGTTTCGCGCCCTCGGGCCAGCCGGCGACTTCTGCCCCCGTCACGGCCGAAGGCGGCATGCCGGCGAAGAAACTCCTCTACTACCGCAACCCCATGGGCCTGCCGGACACTTCACCGACACCCAAAAAGGATTCCATGGGGATGGACTACATCCCGGTCTATGAAGGAGAGGAAACGACCGACGATGCCGGGAGCGTCAAGCTCAGCCCGGCCAAGGTTCAGAAGCTGGGCGTCAAGACCGCCCAGGCCACGCTGCAGACCCTGGACAAGTCCGTCCGGGCGAGCGGCCGCGTCGAGGTCGACGAGCGCCGCACCTACGCCGTCACCGCCAAATTCGAGGGCTACATCGAACGCCTGTACGTCAATACGACCGGCCAGCCGGTCGGTCGTGGCCAGGCCCTGTTCGAGGTCTACAGTCCCGAGCTGGTCTCCGCCCAGCGGGAATACGCCATCGCCGCCCAGGGCGTGGGCAGTTTGAAGGACGGCGGCGACGCTGCCCAGGGGGCCATGCGGCAGTTGGCCGAATCCGCCCTGCTGCGCCTGAAGAACTGGGACATTTCCGAAGAGCAGGTCAAGGCCTTGGCCAAGTCCGGCGAAACCAAGCGCACTCTCACCTTCCGCTCGCCGGTGGCGGGCATCGTCACCGAAAAGAAGGCCGTCCAGGGCATGCGCTTCATGCCCG
>DAORDK010000232.1:0-2454 GCA_035345935.1 Rhodocyclaceae bacterium
AGCAGGCAGGGCCGCGAGCGGTTGGCGAAGACGGTGTCCTCGCAGGTGCGCAGGCGAAACATCTTTTGCAGGGTCTGCATGCCGTCCCGCACCGCCCAGGCCGAGGGATACGGCCCGAAATACTCCGCCTTGCGGTCAGGATTGCCGCGGAAAAAGCCCAGCCGCGGAAAAGCGTCCCGGGACAGGATGATGTAGGGGTAGGACTTGTCGTCGCGGAAGAGGATGTTGTAGCGGGGATTCAGCGACTTGATGAGGTTGTTTTCCAGCAGCAGCGCCTCGGCCTCGGAGCGGGTCGCCGTCGTCTCGACATGGGCGATCTGGCTCACCATATGGGCGATGCGTGGGCTCGGCAGGTTCTCCCGGAAGTAGGACGACACCCGCTTCTTGAGATTTTTGGCCTTGCCGACGTAGAGCACGTTGCCCGCCGCGTCGAGCATGCGGTAGACCCCCGGCAGCTCGGTCAGGCTGGCCAGGAAGCTCCTGGCGTCGAAGGCGCCCGTCGGCTTGCCCGAACTCATGCGTCCAGGTAGCGGCGCACGCCGTCGAACACCGCCTCGAAGCTGTCCCGGGTAAGACGCCCGGTGCGCCAGTTGTAGCCGCTGCAGTGGTAGCTGTCGAATAGCCGCGGGCCGCCCGGCAGGTCGTGCTGGACGTTGTGGCCGAAGACCCGCTCCTTGCTCTTCAGTCCGTAGGCCCAGAGGACCGCCTGATGGGCAATCGCACCCAGGGCGACGATGGCCTTGAGGTTTGGCATGGCCGCCAGTTCCGCCTTGAGATGGTCATTGCACTGGCGGATTTCCGGCGTCGTCGGCTTGTTGGCCGGGGGCAGGCAGCGCACGGCATTGGTGATGCGGCAATCCGTGAGGTCCATAGCCGGGTTGGCCCAGCCCTCCGCGAGGGGTTCGGCATTGCTGGCAAATCCGAATCGGTGCAGGGCGGGATAAAGCAACTCTCCCGCCACGTCACCGGTGAAGGGCCGGCCGGTACGGTTGGCGCCCTTTTCCCCCGGCGCCAGGCCGACCACCAACAAGCGCGCCGCAAGATCGCCGAAGGCGGGAACCGGCAAGCAATGCCAGTCCGGCTCGCGCCGGCGCAAGCCTTGCAAATGCTCGGCGAGGCGCGGGCAGGCGGTGCACCCCTGGGGATGATCGAATGGCGGCATAGGCGGCATGTTAACCCGGAAATTCGAGGATTCGCCCGCCGGCAGCAGCCGCCGCCTCGCCGCATCCTGCAGAGCAGCGCGCCGGGGCAAGGATGGCATGCGGTGCAGGAGACCGGCGCGACAATCGGGTTACCATGCCGGCCATGGGAAGCCGATGGGATATCTTCTGCCGCGTCGTGGACAACTACGGCGACATCGGCGTCTGCTGGCGCTTGGCCCGCCAGTTGGCGGCCGAGCATGGCGTGGCGCCGCGCCTGTGGGTCGACGATCCGGCGGCCCTGGCGCCCATGCAGCCCGGGGTCCTGGTCGAGGCAGAAACCCAAACGGTGGCCGGCGTCGAACTTCGTTACTGGCCCAGGGACTTTCCCAAAATCGACGTCGCCGACGTGGTCGTCGAAGCCTTTGCCTGCGAACTGCCGGCGGCTTACCTGGAGGCCATGGCCCGGCAATCCCGAGCGCCGCGCTGGATCAATCTGGAATACCTGTCGGCGGAGTCCTGGGTCGATTCCTGCCACGGCCTCGCCTCGCCCCATCCGCGTCTTCCCCTGGTAAAACATTTCTTCTTCCCGGGGTTTACCCGGACCACCGGCGGACTGCTGCGGGAAAATGGCCTCCTCGCGGAGCGGGACGCCTGCATCGCTGCCCTCCCACCCCAGGATGCCCTCCAGATCAGCCTTTTCTGCTACGACACGGCGCCCCTGGGAGAATTGCTCGACACCTGGGCCGAGGGAGACCGCCCCATCGTCTGCCATGTCCCGCCCGGCAAGCCTCTAACGGCCGTTGGAGCCCATCTGGGCGGTAGCGGCCCGTGGCAGCGCGGCCAGCTTACGGTACAGCCGATGCCCTTCCTGCCCCAGGAAGACTACGACCGCCTGCTTTGGCGCTGCGACCTCAATTTTGTCCGCGGCGAGGACTCCTTCGTCCGCGCCCAATGGGCGGCACGGCCCTTCGTCTGGCACATCTATCCGCAGCAAGATGCCGCCCATCTGGCCAAACTGGACGCTTTTCTTGAGCGCTACGCCTCCAGTCTGTCTCAATCGGCAAGGGAAGCGGCCTACGGCTTTATTTCCGCCTGGAACACGGGGGCCGGCGTGGCCGCGCGCTGGCCGGCCTTCCTTAACCATCTGCCGGCCATCGCCGACCACAATCGCCTCTGGGCCGAGAGCCTGGCTCGACAGCCCGACTTGGCATCGACCCTCGTCAAGTTCTGCGCCAAGGAGTTATAATTTAAAGTTCTCCATTTCCCGTCCCACCGATTTTCGGAATTTCCCGTATGAAGACCGCTCAAGAAC
>DAORDK010000233.1:0-2308 GCA_035345935.1 Rhodocyclaceae bacterium
TGCCGCTGAACCTGCGCCGCGCGAATCCACAGGACGAAGAGTTCGTAACCATCCGTGCCGAGCTTGAAAAGCGGGATGCAGCGCCGTGATTGACATCGCTGCATCGCACAGAAAACGCTTGGGCTGTTCCAAGATCGCACAAGCGCTCGGCCTATCGAGCCTGGGGACCGCCTACCAGCTCTGGGAGCAATACACCGGTCGCGCCCCGTGGCCGAACATCGGCAACCAGCTCCGGGTCGCCCTGGGCGAACCCATGGAAGACGTGTTGCGCCCCTTCGTCGCCGACCTGCTGGGGCGGGACTTGCGCCGCGACCGCAAGGAATACCTGCACGAATCCCTGCCGCTGATCGGTCATGTGGACTACCGGGCCAGCGCCCTGAACGGTGAGAAGCGTCCGGTGGTGGACATGAAGACTTCGCTGGGATGGGGCGCTCGCAACCGGTTCGGGGCCGATGGCACCGATGAGGTCGATGACGACGTGCTGCTCCAGATGCAGGGCTACCTGCTGCTGACCGGCGCTCAAACCGCTTACGTCGCCGCGCTGGTGCCCGGCCCTGAACTCAAGCTCTTCACCATCACCGCTGACCCTGACATTCACGCCCTGATCGCCGAGGGGCTGGAGAATTTCTGGTGGCACGTTACCAACGACATGCCACCCGACCCGCAGACGCTGACCGATGCCGGTCGGCGCTGGGCGCAATCCCTCGCAGGCCAGACCGTCACCGCCGACGAGGACGCCCTCGCCCTGCTGGCCCAACTGCGTGACCTCAAGGCCCGCCAGAAAGCGCTGGACTACGAACGCGACCTCGCCGAACTGGCGCTGAAAACCCGTCTGGGGACTGCCGAGGCGCTCATCGGCCCGGACGGCAAGCCCCTCTGTACCTGGAAAACCAGCACCCGCCGCAGCGTCGATACCGCTGCACTCAAGTCTGCCGGCTTGTATGAAACTTATACGAAAGTCACTGAAAGCCGGACATTCAAGTTGAAAGGAGAGAAGTGAATGAATGCCGGACAAAAACAGTGGCGTCACGGATTCATCACCGGGTTAAAAAGAGCGAACGAAATAGCCCAGCGCGAAGGAATAACGATCCTCTCAACAAAAGAGGCGGAAACAATGCTTCGCGACCACATGCTTGTCTCTGTTATGCGCCAAATGGGCGCGTTTAATAGGGAAACCCGTCCGGGAGGAGTCTATTGGCACGGAACAGAACAGGCGTTTGAAATCCTCAATGAGATGTTAGCTGATAACTGAAAGGAGAGAAGTGATGAGTCATGAAATCGTCGAAATGAAATCGCAGTCGCGCGCCCTGAGCAACGGCATTCTGAACCCGGCAAATCTGAGCGAGGCGCTGCAGATGGCCGACATGCTGTGCAAGAGCACGCTGATTCCGAAGGACTTTCAGAACAGCCCCGGCAACGTTCTGGTAGCCCTGCAATGGGGTATGGAAATCGGCCTTGGGCCGATGCAGGCCCTGCAATCCATCGCGGTTGTGAATGGCCGTCCGTCGCTGTGGGGCGATGCCGTCATTGCGCTGTGCCGTTCGCATCCCATCTGCGAATGGGTGACGGAAACCGTGGAGGGTACCGGTGAAAACATGGTCGCGACCTGCACGACGCAGCGCCGCGGCGAACCCGAACCGGTATCGCGCTCGTTCTCATTTGCCGACGCCAAGCGCGCCGGACTGATTGGCAAAGCCGGCCCGTGGACGCAGTACCCCACGCGCATGATGCAGCTCCGTGCCCGCTCCTGGTGTCTGCGTGACGCCTACCCCGACTTGCTGCGCGGCATGGCTGTTGCCGAAGAAGCGCAGGACATCCCGACTCCAGCAGCAGCCGCTACCCCGACGCCTGCCCCTGCACCGGCTCAGCTCAGCCGCACCGACCAGGCCAAAGCCAAGCTGCTTGCCGACCGGCAGCGGAAGGCCATCGTCGAATCCATCGCCAAGTCCGGTGCCATGCCGCCGCTGGACGTGGACCCCGAAACCGGCGAAGTGCTGCCCGAGCTGACGATGGCCGAGCGCATCGCATCCGCGAGCACCCCCGAGGAACTCGAAGCGCTGCGCCCCGACATTCAGGCGCTACAGAACGGCGAGAAAACCGCCGCCATTTCCGCCTGGAAGGCCCGCAAGGCCGAACTCACCGCCTAAGGAACGCTCATGCACACCGCTGTTTTTGCCGGCTACATTGGCCGCGATTCCGAAATCAAATCCACCTCATCCGGCGATTCTGTCGCCAGTTTCTCGCTGGGCGTCTCCACCGGCACCCGCGACCAGCCCAAGACCCTCTGGATTGACTGCTCGCTGTGGGG
>DAORDK010000234.1:0-2294 GCA_035345935.1 Rhodocyclaceae bacterium
TCCCTCGCCTTCTCCCGCCAGCATCTCCTCCCCCATGGTCGGCGGGCGTCGCCCGGCAACCAACATCTCCTGCGACGTTTGTTGTGATCGTGCCGTGCCCGCACCCGACGACCCACCGGAGTCGCCGGCTAAACCAGCGCCACCCTCGCTGTCACCCTGGCCGGACGGTGCACGATCATCGGAAGCCGAGTCAGTTCGATCTCGGACCAGATTAGGATCCATCGCGCCGCGGTAGTCCCAGTTGTCCATAGGCCGATACGTATCGGACAGGTCTTCCGAGGACTTAGGAGCAGGGATCGACTGTTCCGGGGCCTCCGCCTCATCAGAACTCGAGATGGCTTCCCGGCGAACCTTGAGCAACTCATCCATCCGCACATACAACCGATCGGCAAGTCGCACCGCCTCCTCGGCACTCGCGTGGGAATGAAAAATGTTCTGACAGAGCTCCCAGAGCTCAGTGACCTCGCGCTTGACCGGATCAGGCATCTGAACGGCGTCTGCCTCGACAGTGGACAGCAGGAGGAGCTGGTCGACGACCATCTCTCGGACCGTCATCCCATGCGCCAGGCCTCGAACAGTCACCGCGTCTTTGGCAATCACGGCCAAATCCCGGCTCAATCCCGGATATTCGGCACGGAGCAGATACTCCACCCTAGCATCCTCGACAAGCGCCCAGAGATCGCGGATCAGTCCTGGCTGGGGATACCGTGCGAAGACATCTCCCAAGGTGCGGGCTTCCGCTGAAACCCTGCGACCATATCGTCGCGTGAGCTCTTCGGTAAGGTCCTGCAATCGGGCGATGGGCAAATCGAATGTGCCGAACTCAAGATGGCCGGCTTCGTGTGCCGCCATCACCAGATAGAGTCGCACATTGTCCTCATACGTCGGATACCGCCTGACAATCGAGGGAAGCCCGATACTCCGACCGTCTTCACTGACCGTAGCGCGAACCATCGGCTGGGCCGATTCAAGCGCATGAGGGAGATCGTGAATTCGCACATCCCGGCCGCAGAGCGCCTGAGCAAACAGATTTACGCGTCGGGCGATCTGTCGCAGCGGCACCCCACTCATCGCCTGGGACACTGCGCCCAACGCCTTCTCCGACTCCATCGCAAAATACGCCCGGCCCCCGTCCAGGCTGTATTCCAACACCTCCATGCCCGAGGCAAACCAGGCCTGGAACTTTTCCAGGGCCCCGTCACCGGAGCCAATCAAGGCGATCAACTCAGGACAGCGCCGCAGATAGGCCAGGGCTGTATCGGCGTCACGCTCGGCGACCAACATCCCATAGCGCAACATCTGCGCCCGCCATTCGTCGCTCGGCAAGCCCCGAAGGATTGCAGGCGCCTCAGCCAACGCCGCAATGCCGGCTTCCGGCGAGCGCTCAGCCATCTGTGCCCCAAGACGAATGACGTGATGGCGCTGCCCCGAGTCGGCAATGTCCTTCAAGATGGAGGGACTCGTCCGGTAAAACTCCAACGCCCCCAAGTAGTCCGGCTTGCCGAGGCTGTTGTCGACGATCAACTTCATTCCGAACCGCACCCAAGGCCGCACCACCTCCGGCATCAATACAGGAGCGATCGAGGGAATCTGCCGGATATATTCCACCGCCAAGGCAAAGTCCGTCTCCGCTAATTCACAGGCCAGGTCCAGCCAAGTGGGCCAGTCTTCCGGCGGCAACACCCGGATGACCTCCGGCGCAATCCGCATAAACTCCACCGCCACATTGGCTTGTCGATCGGCAAGTTCCAGCCCTGCCGTCAGTACGACCTGTCGCTGAGCGGGTTCGAGCAAACCCAGGAGGAGCGGACTCTCCTTGAAGAATCGCAGGGCCAATGCCCCGGAGTCCGCAGCAAGGGCCACACCCAAATCGAGCCAGGACAATACATCGGCGAGCAGGTCCCGCCGCTGGAGTTCCGCCAGGGCATCAATCGCTCCCTTCGCCGCTTTCGGAGCCTCATCCGTAAGCTCTTCCAGCAGCACCAACACGCCGTCCACGGTATCGGGCCTGCGAGACGACTGGGCGACGGCGGTCACCACTGCCAAGGCAGAATCGGGCCCCAATTGGTCGGCCAGCAGGTCAAGAAGTTGTTGGGACGCACGCCCAGACGCCATGGTTGAAGAGTCCGTTTTAAGGGAAGTCGTGGATTGTAAAGGACACAATTTCGCTTGTAAACTGTGTCCGGCCGAGTGGGACGCGGAGTGACCGGCAGACTTTTACCTGGACGAGTGGAAGGCGGGGGACGGAATGGCTGAGCCAAGCAAAGAAAGTCTCGAAAAAATGTGGAAGTATG
>DAORDK010000235.1:0-2265 GCA_035345935.1 Rhodocyclaceae bacterium
AGCACGCGTACATTGACGCCGCGCAGAGCGGCGGTGACCAAGGCAGCGGTCAATGCTTCGCTCGGCACGAAATAGGGGGTTGCCAACGCAATTTGCCGCCGTGCGCCAGCAATGGCGGCGAAATAGAACTTGGCGATAGCATGGCGGTTGCTGTCGGGGCCAGATTCGATGATTTGCAAATACGGCCCTGCTGCGATTTGCGGGATGTCGGGGAAAAATTCTCCCGCAAACGGCGCACGGTCAGTGGCGAAGCACCAGTCCTCTAAAAAAATGAATTGTAGGCGCTGTACTGGTTCGCCTTCGATTCGCAGGTGGCTGTCACGCCAGGCATTCGCGCCGCAGTAACTTGCGCTATGCTCATCGCTGACGTTGATGCCACCGACAAAGCCGGTGCGACCGTCGCAAACCACGATCTTGCGGTGCGTGCGGAAGTTGATATGGTTCGGTCGCAGTCGGCGCAAGCTGATTGGATTGAACCAGGCAAACTCAGCTCCGGCGTTGAGCAGCGGTCGGATGAAGCGATGGTCCGTGTGGTCGGAGCCGATGGCGTCGAGCAATAGCCGTATCTCGACGCCAGCGCGCGCTTTTGCGATCAGCAAATCCCGCAGACGGGTTCCCACCCGGTCGGGTTGCCACATGTAATATTCGAGGTGAACGTGGTGAGAGGCCGCCTCAATGGCCGCCTCAATGGCCTGAAAGCAAGCATCTCCGGTTTCCAGTACCGCCGCGCTTGCGGCGGGTGCGGGGGTCAATACTGTTGAATTAACACGATTATGCACACAATATATTGAATTAGTTGAATGTTAATTCCAGAAGACCCATCGATAGCACAAATTTCTGGTTTGAAAATCCATGCCCCTTTCCTCCCTTCTTGACGCTTTTCTGCAGTTGATCCCGCACCGGCTGTCGTCAACCACCTTCCTGCTTTCACCGCAGGCATTTGTTCGCCGGTGCAAGCTCGCGCTGCCCAGCCTGATCGTCCTCTTGCTGTCCCTGACGGCCAGTGGCAAGAGTCAAGGCGTCGACGGCAAGGTGGGGGCCTTTTTCCGCCTGGCGCGACGGAGCGGTTTGTGGCCGGACGCCGAAGCTGTCCACCGGAGCACCGTCACCAAAGCCCGGGCCAAGCTCTCCTGGACCGCTTTCGAACAACTCCATCGTGACGTCGCGCGCCTCGCCTACGAGGTCTGGCCGACGGGGGATGAGTTCGCGTGGCAGGGCCTGTCGGTGTTTGCCATCGATGGCTCCAAATACCACCTCCCGGCCGCTGACGCCTTGCGTTCGGTGTTCGATCCCGATAGCGGGCTGGATCACCCCGGCCAAGGTCATTATCCCCAATGCTTGGTCTCCACGGCTTACGATGTCTTTCGCCGCCTGCCCGTGGCCCGCACCGTCCAGCCGATGGCCCACGCCAACGAACGGGAAGAGGTCAAGGCCCTGTTACCGCACCTTCCCGGCGGCGGGGTCTTGCTGTTGGATCGGGGCTATCCCAGCTACGAACTGATCAGCCATCTCCATCACCACTACCAAGGCTACTGGCTTATCCGCTGTCCGGCGTCGGCCACCTTTCCCGCCGTCGAAGCCTTCGTGCGCTCCGGCCAGGCGGAGGCCACGATCACCCTCCAGCCCCCGCAGGCGGAACCGATCCGGCTGCACGCCCTGCGCCTGCACAGTCCCGATGGCGAACGCTCCGTCCTCCTTACCAACCTGGAGGATCCCGTCCGTTTTCCCACCGCTGCCATCACCGCGCTCTATTTTCGCCGCTGGGCAGTGGAAACCCATTATCGCGACGAGAAAACCTCCCTCGACGTCGAAACCTTCCATAGCCAGACCGAGAACGGCATTCGTCAAGAGTTATTCGCCATTTTGATCGTGGCGGTCATCGCTCGGCTGTTAACTGTCCTGATGACCGATCCAGATCATCCTGCAGGAGTCGAACCCCAGTTCAAACATGCCGTGCTCACCCTAGCCCAAGAAGCCTTTGTCCTGACGCCAAAATGCCCTGAACGGGCCCTGGTGATATTCACTGAACTCCTGAACGAGATAGCTCGGGTGCGCTATTACCGACCCAAAATCCCACGACCCTCGCAACCCCGTGTCTCCAAGAAACCCATTAACAAATGGCAGGTCGATAAAGCCAAACGAATGGCAAACGCTTAATTCAACAGTATTGGGATTGCGGGGTCGGCTCAGTGACGAAGCCCAGCACGGACTGTACGTGCATCCGACCCTGGTGGTGACGCCGCAAGGGTTGGCGCTGGGGGGGGT
>DAORDK010000236.1:0-2263 GCA_035345935.1 Rhodocyclaceae bacterium
CAGGTTCCGGCACCAGCTCGACCAGGGTGTAGCGGCCGTAGCGGGCCACCGGAACCAGCCCCTGGTCCACCACCGAAGCTATCTCGTCGGGTGGCGCTTCTAACTGATCAGGGGTGGCCGGTGTCGTCGTGCAACCGGGCAGTAGGCCGCTGAGCACGGCGAAGATGCAGAGGAAACGAGGCAGAGACGGCAGCATGTGGCACCCCACTGTGACGGGATGCCTTCACCTTTGCAGAAACGTGCTGCGCGGGATGCCGAAAATCCGAAACGCGCGGCGCCCCATTTCCCAAGGGAGGGGCACATATCAATCAGCCAGCGTGACTGGCTCGCTGCTGGGCCGGAACTGCGACGATGGATCTATAGAGGCTGGAAAGTGCTGCCGGGGCTGGCAGCTCGGTGGGAGGCAGGGCAACGCTCTTTCTCACATGGACGGAAGACAGGGGTCATCGAATCATCGCCAGGAGGCCAATGGCGACAACGACGCCAATGACGCCTGAAACAGCGACAGCTCCCCATGTTCCCAGCTTCGGCTTGAGCCAGTAGTAGCAGCCAAAGGTGACCAGTCCACCGACGAGACCGAACAGCTTGACGATGATCACCGCCACGATGGACGGCCACAGCCAGTCCCACGAGCCGGACTTCTTTTCGGGTGCAGCGACTGGTGTCGTTGCGGGTGCGGGCGTCTGCGGCTGCGACGGCGCGTTCGGGTCTTCGTAAGCCATGGGTTCCTCCCCTGTTGGTTATCACTTTCCTGCCGCGTTCAATGCGCTGATCAGGATCAGCACGGCGAAGACGGCGGCGGTACACACAAGCGCGCGAAACACTCCCCACTTTTTATGGAGCACCACTGCGTTGGCGGATGTATCCCACAGGGTCGTGCCGGTCTTCGTGAGCCGCCGATACGCAAACAGTTGCGTGAACAATGCGACGAACGGAATGCCCAGACCGACACCCTGAATAAAGACAAGAAATGAGCGGTTCAGCGCCTCTGAAAAGTTCAGCAGGTCGCCGCCCGGATGTGCGACCCTGATGCCAAACAGCCACTTCGCCGGGGTCGTCCCGAACAGCGAGAGAAGCAGAGCCTCGGCGGGCAGCCAGATCAGATACAGCACGACACTGGCGATAATGGGATTTTCGATTGCCTTTGCGAAGCCCGCTGCCTGTTCGGGCATCGTCGCGCCGAAAGCAAATATCAAAAGAAGGAACAGCACGAAGCCCGCGGTGCAAATGTCGACCGTGCGCGCAAACAGTCGCCGCCACGGGTGATGCTGCCTTCCAAGAAAGGTCTTGCTTTGATCGACGGGCGAGGTTGATTGTTGGGCGTAGCCGCTGGTGGCAGGCGACGGGGCGTTGGGGTCTTCGTAGGCCATTGGCTGTTCCTGTTCTTCTTATCGAATCACGATGCTGCTCTTCAATCGGTTGTGCGCCGCCGTTGCCTGCGGATCGCCCTCAATGTACGAAAGCGTGATCAGGGCTTTCTCAGCGCCCAGCGGCACATGGTATTGAGTCACCCGCATCGTCTCTGCCGAGTTGGCCGACGATGTGCGTCCGTAGCGAATGATCAGGGCGGTCTGGCCTCCAATTTGTTCGACGGCAAAGCTCGGGCGTCCAACTTCCTTCATGCCGTACTTCGCCATGCCCGCCCACATCGTTGGGGACTCCTCGCGCCACACGTCCGCCAAGTCCTTGAGCACCTGCTGCTTGTTGGCCAGAACCTCCTGCCGGACATCCGCTTGAGTAAGCGGCGGCTCCATCGGGATGAACGACACCCGGACAAAGACCCGCGATGGTGCTGGATAGGACTGCGCCGAAAGCGATGCCACATGCTCAGTGGCAACCCCGGTGACCTTCTCCGCAAACTCCTTGACGCGCCTGCGCTGTTCCGCATCGCTGATCGTCCAGTCGCTCGGAACCTCAAGCTGGACTCGGCCTTTGACGTTGAGCTTGGTGTAACCGGCCGACTGCGCGGCAACCGACAAGGCGACCGAAGCCAACAAGCAGAAGCACAGGGCGGAGAATATTGTTCTTACTTTGTTCATCATCAGTTCTCGGTGAGGAGGCTGTTCAGCAGCTCCTGCTGGACAGCTTGCAACTGACCACGGCTCTGCGGCGAGCCGGTACCTTCGTAAACATTGATCGAGAGCGGGAGGGAGTTCAGGAGCGTGATCCCGCTGATCCCCGTGACCGGTCGGCTGGTTTCCCCAACGCTCATGTTCATCCGCATGGAAAAATAGACCGCGTTCCCGTCCCGCCCAATCGGCTC
>DAORDK010000237.1:0-2202 GCA_035345935.1 Rhodocyclaceae bacterium
CGGCGTGTGGCTTCGGCCATGAGATCGCCGGCGTCTCCCGACTTGGCCGAAGCGGTAGCCGGTTTGGCCGCCCGCGTGGGCGCGACCGACGGACCACCACCCGTCTCCATCATGGTCGTGATTTCTTTGGCCTCGGCGTTCTCCGGATCCAACCGCAGCACCACCGTGTACATGGCCTTGGCCTGATCGTACTGTTGCGCGGCGGACCGTTCCCGTCCGAGCTGGAGATACATCCGCACCGCTTCGTCGACCAGCCCCTCCTCTACGCACAACTCCGCGACGCGAAGCTGCGCATCCATGTTCGAGGGGTCCTGCGCGACGATCTTGCGATAGATCTCCAATGCCTCTGCATTGCGACCGTCTTTGGAATAGTGCTTCCCCAGCGTCAGATAATCCTGGACGGCGCTGCTGAGCAGGCCACGCTCGGCGTTCAGATCGCCGAGATGCCGATAGATCTCGATCCGAGTGGGATCGACCTTGAGAATTTTCTTATAGGCGGCGATGGCCTTGAGGACCGACCCTTCGGAACGGAAGGCGCCGGCCGCCTGGAGAAATGCAGAGACGGCATCGGGTGTGGCGTTGCGTTTGAGTTGAAGGTCGCCGATGGAGTTGAAGATGGTCCCGTCGGCAGGCGTGTCCGTGGTCAGCTTTCGCCACTCGGCAATGGCCGCCTCGTACTGCCCTTTGGACGCGAAGAGCTGCGCGTTTTGAAGCACTGTGCGGCGGTCGACAGCCAAGAAGACTCCTCACCCGACGTTGAGAGTCCACGCTAACAGTCAACTAATTCTTTGTCAAACAAATGGATAAAAGAGAAACACCGCGAACGCGGCGTCTGGAGCGGATATACGATGGGGGAAACCTGCGGCCCCTCGATACCGTGGAGGGGCCGCTGGACTACGTAGAGGCCCAGCCGCTTAGGGAGCCGGCGCGAGGTCCTTCAACACGTTCGCCGCCTGGGGACCTTTGGCACCCTGAACGATGTCAAACTCGACGTTCTCACCCTCTTTCAGAGTTTTGAATCCCTCGCCCTGCAACGCAGAGTAGTGCACGAAGACATCGTCTCCGCCATCGAGTCGGATAAATCCGAACCCCTTGCGATCATTGAACCACTTCACTGTGCCCTTCGTCTTCATACAGTCCTCCTTTTCTCAACACACGAACATTATGAGCGCACCAGCGCCTGCTGACCTGCTTGGCATGAGATGACTATGATGACGATAAAAAGGAGAAGGAACAGCGGCACGCGCGGCGGCTCTTGCGGGGGCGTTGAGACAATGTTCAACCCGAACCATCATAACCTGCTGAAAAGTGCGCAGCGATGTACCATGGGGTGAAATGCTTGTCAAGCGGATCTTTTGGCCCTGGCCTATCTACTCTGTTTACAACCCAGGCAGACTCTTCTATAGTGCAGCAACCAATCTTCCGATGTAGGACCCCGACCGCCCCCGTGCTGCACACCATCCTCGATCGTTACATTTTTCGCGAGCTGCTCTCCCCGTTTTGCATCAGCTTGGGCGCACTCTGCTTCGTGATGCTGACGAAGGAGTTGCTCCGCCTGGTGGAACTGCTGGTCACGAAGGGGATCGGCTTTCTGTCGGTCCTGAAGGTCTTCGCACACTTGCTCCCCTCATTCCTGGTGCTGACGCTGCCCATTGCCGGCATCATCGCGTCGATTACCGCCTTTGGCCGCCTCTCGCTCGATAAAGAGCTGGTGGCGATGCGCGCCGCCGGGTTCAGCCTGTTGCGGTTGTCTCAGGCGGTGTTTCTGTTTGCGGCACTGGTCTGCGGCTTGACGCTCATCATGGCGCAATACGGTCAGCCCTGGAGCAATGTCAATCTCAAGAAGGTGGCGCTCAACCTGTTGCGTGATGAACTCGTGCTGGAACTCGATCGCGGCGTCTTCAATGAAGCCATCCCCAAGATGGTGATCTACGTACCCGACGCGCAGGAGGGACGGGATAACCGCGGGATCTTCGTGGCCGACGAACGCAATCCTGCCGACCCGCGCATCATCGTGGCACAGCAGTACCAAGTCATGACTGACCCGGCCACCAGCCAGGTGGCACTGCGACTGATGAACGGCGTGATCCATAGCCGCCCCCAAAACGCCGAGGAGTATCAGAAAATTTCGTTTGCGGCCTACGACTTGAAGCTGAGCATCGCCGCAAGCCTGTACGGAGCCGAAGAGCGCACACCGATGGA
>DAORDK010000238.1:0-2185 GCA_035345935.1 Rhodocyclaceae bacterium
GCCAGCCCTCGACCTGCGGCGACTCTCGCCCGCTCCTGCTCAAGCCCGGTTCGCTCGTCTCGCGTGTCCTCCCCAGCCCACAAGGACCGGACCTCTGGCGGCGCCGCCTGTGCTTGCTGGGCGGGGGCAGAGATGGCCGTCGGACGCCGCAAAGCATTGGTGTCAGGCGAGACAACCGGCGTCTGCGGTGCCGACTGAACGCCCGGCGCCTGAGCCTGACCACTTCCAGGCATCACTGCGTCGATCATTCCTTGCGCCGAAACGCCGCTGTAAATGGGGTGACTGGCCAGATTGTTCTTCGGCGTGACCGCATCGGCAATCCCTTGCATCGATACGCCGCGATAAACCTCCTGCGCGGTCGGCGCCGATGTTGGTGTGGTTGCCGTGCCACCACTCAATGCGCCGGCAATGCCACGATAGGCCGGGCCATAGACCTCTTGTGCGGTCGGTGCCTGAGCCTTGCGTCGCTTCTCTTCTTCCGGGTCGATCACACCGCCGGCGGCTAGCTTCATGACCTGGTTCTCAGGCCCCTTCTGCAACTCATCGAGTTGTTTCTGATACCGCTGTGTCAGCGCCAGACTGTTGCCGTAGGCGTCTGTAGTCGGTGTGGCCGGCGTCGGAGAAGGTGGCACAGTCGGCTGGACTGGAGACGCCTGGCCAACCAGTGGCGCGGGCGCCGGCTGACCGGCCGGCGACGTCAACGCCTGCGAAGATAGCGAAGGCGGCGCCGCCGAAAAGCTGTTCCCGTTCCTGATGATGTTCGTCGTCGGCGTCTGGGCCGGAACTGGCTGCGCGGAAACGGGTTGAGTCGCCGGAGAAGTCGCTGCTGCAATGGCAGGAGTCCCGATGGATGGCCCGGAGTCCGTCTGCGTGAAGCTGTTCCCGGTGCGCCAGACTCCGCTGATTCCGGTCTGGTTCTGCTGGCCGAGAATCCCGCCGTATGCCAACCCACGCGCCCCCCTGACCGGCGGCTTGCCGTTCGTCGCCTCGATGATCCCTTCCACCGCCTGAACTGCCGCCGGGTTCCTCATCGTCCTGGCCGGAAGAATGGCCGCTCCCTCGCCGTTCGACAAGCGCACATCCTGCCCGGCCACGACAACAGGAACGCTGTCCGAGGTGCCCGTGCCGGCGCCCACCACCGGCATGACGCCGCCGCGCGCGTAGTTTGCCGCCTTCTTCAGTTCCTCGTTGCGCCGGCCGATCGCGTCGGTCGCCTTGCCCATCAGGCCGCTTGGCTGAGAAGGTTGAGGAGAGGCTGCAGGTTGCTTGGTTGGGGCTGGTTGCGGCTGTGGCGCGGGAGATTTCCCGGCATCTCCAAGCCCATACTTGGCGTTCATCCTCGCCAGCATCTGTTCCGGCGTTTCCCGAATCACGCCCCCATCGGCCATGCACCGCGCCTGTTTCCTTTTCATCCCGGTCTGCTCCATTGCCTAATCCGCTCGGGCATCCTGGCATGATTGGTCAATCTCAGGAAGGCCCTCTACCGCCTCAGCGCATCCCAGGTCAGGCTCCCGACCACCCCGTCAGCGATCAGCCGGCGACCGTTCTGGAAATGGACGACTGCAGACTTGGTGTGTTCGCCAAACACCCCGTCCACCACCACTCGATAGCCGAACTCCAGCAGTGCGGTCTGGAGCTTGCTCACCCAATCCCCGCTGTCCCCAACGCGCAGAACCGGCCGCGATTTATCCAGCCGTTCAAGTGCCCATATTCCCTTTGCCCGCTTCAGATAGCGTTTCCGGTCCTCCAGCCCGTTTGTCCCGCCGTTCACTGCGCGCGTGACGGCGCGAATGTCGTCCCGATCGGCAAGTTCTCCGATCTTCCTGCGCGTCCAGTACGAGACTGCCGACAGCAACGCCCACGGGAATTTCTCCAGCTCCTGCGGTTGCTGCTCGAAATCCGGCGCGTCTGGAACGATCTTTCGGATGTCGTCGCGGGCTTCCCGATAGTTCGCTCGCCCGGTCGTCTGGATCAGGCCACGCCCCCGATACCGCTGTCCGTCTCCCGGTTGCACATTCCCGAGGTCCTTCCTGCCTTCGTAAGCTTTGCCGGACGCAAACTCGCGCGTGGTCTGGAAACCAGCACTCTCATGCGCAAGCTGCGCCATAAAGTGGCACAGCGCAAGATCGGATGTCGCCACGGGCTCAATGAAATGTTGGTATTTGACAATTCCGTTGACAATTTC
>DAORDK010000239.1:0-2178 GCA_035345935.1 Rhodocyclaceae bacterium
ATGGGCCGGTAGGTTTCGGCGTCCGAGGTGTGGATGTAGCGGCTGGGGGAGATGTTGTAGTCGTTCTTCTTCAGATCGGCGTGGTCGACGCTGCGGCTGAGTTTTTCCGCTTCGGTCCAGCCGATGAGGGTGTCGGCGATGCGCTGGATGCCGGCTTCGGGGATGAAGTTCTTGGGGTCTCCCTTTTCGAAGACCTGGGACGCATTGACGAGGAAGACCTTGCCCTGGCGCGCCTGCGGCTTGGCCTTGTTGAGAAACAGCACGATGCCCGGGGCGGTGGTGTTGTAGAACAGGTTTTCGGGCAGGTAGAGCACGCTCTCGATGAGGTCGTGGTCGACGAACCACTGGCGGACGGTCTTTTCCTTGTTGGTGCCGGCATTGCCCGATCCGCGCGAGGCGGCGCCGGTGTCGAGGACGACGGCGGCGCGGCCGGTGGCGTTCATGCTGGCGTGGATGTGCTGCACCCAGCCCCAGTCGGCGGACGACTTGCCGGGAAAGCCGGCCCCGGCGGGGAAGCGGTCGAGTTCGTCGTTGTCGTAGTCGGCCTCGGTGAACCAGTCCTGGTTCCACATGGGATTGGCGACGACGCGGTCGAAGGTGCGGAGCTTGCCTTTGCTCCGGAATTTGGGGTTCTTGAAGGTGTCGCCGATCTCGATCTGGCCTTCCATGTCGTGGATGATCATGTTCATGTTGGCCATGGCCCAGGTCTCGGGAGTGAATTCCTGGCCGTACAGTTTCAGCGGGGCGACGGTGCGCATCTTGCCCTTGGCGCTTTCCTCCATGGCAATCTCGCATTTCACCAGCAGGCCGCCGGAGCCGCAGGTGGGGTCGTAGATTTCCATGCCGGGCTCGGGCTGGAGCACGCGGGACATGATGGTGCCGACCTCGGGCGGGGTGTAGAACTCGCCGGCGCTCTGGCCGCCGCCTTCGGCGAACTTGCGGATCAGGTATTCGTAGCTCTTGCCGATGATGTCGGCCTCGACGTCGTCGAGCCCGAGGCGCTTGGTGCTGATGGCCTCGATGAGGTTGGAGAGGCGATCGTCGTCGAGGTCGCGCTGGCCGTGGGTGGTGGCGTTGAAGTCGACGCGGTCGATGATGCCCTGCAGCAGTGGGTTTTCTCGGGCGATGGCGCGCATGTGGGTGGTGACGCCTTCGCCGATCCTGTCGGAGAGCTTGCGGATGACGGACCAGACCGGCTGCTCGGGATCGTCCGGCAGCAGGGGCAGATAGAAGCGGACGAGCTTGTGGTCGGCCTTGGCGAGCTGGAAGGCCTTCTTGCGCGAGCCGACTTCCTTGGCGATGCGGTTCAGTTCGTCATCAAAGACGTCGCAAAGGCGCTTGGTGAAGATGAGGGGGAGGATGTAGTCCTTGTACTTCGGCGCGTCCTTGGCGCCACGGATGGAGCAGGCGGCGTCCCAGATCCAGGATTCGAGGGATTTGTCTTTACCGTTGTTGCTTGCCATCAGCGTTAAGTCCTTTATTGTCTGCTTTTTATTGGGACAATTTGAAACATCCTGCCATTATGCAAATTCGAATGGAACTTTGCAGAACGGCTTTATGCCGATTGCAGACAATATCAAAGCGGGCATCATTAGGGTGCTTCGGCCGAGCAGCCGACCGTCGACACGGTGGCATGAAGGTCGTTTCCTGGCCGGTTCCCGACCGGCACCATCCTACACCTGCTGACTGTTTTCCGAATCATACCGCTCGGCCAGGAGCGGAAATTGACATCCCCCCAGCCGACTGAACGGTTATGGTTGATCGCTCAGGGTCAGCGTCGGCTTTGGAGAAGAATCTCCACCATCCGCTCCTGGCTGAAAATTGCCATCCAGCCATTTTGGCTCACCGTCGACCTGGCTGGCGCGCCGTATATACCATGACATTTTCCAACCACGGATTGCACGGAACGGGCTATCGCATTCTGATGCTGATGCAGCCAACCGTGGATTGCTCAAAACCCAGGACCATCACCTTGGCTCGCGATGGGCCGACGTGCGTGCCTTCCACGCCGCACTGAAAACCCGCTGGTGCGTTGGTGATACCATCAAGAACCTGCACCCCACGTTTCGCAACTGGAAGATGCCCTCCGTACCGCCAGCACGCTGGAAACCCAGCGCCTCACCTATATTCTCTCGACCATCGTCTTGTGGCTAGGGTGCTTCGATGAAAGACCGCTAT
>DAORDK010000240.1:0-2150 GCA_035345935.1 Rhodocyclaceae bacterium
TCGTCACCGGGTCGCCCTGGGCTCCGGATACCAAGCCGACGATGGCCGGAAACTCGCCGATCCTCTTCTCACCGTCGTAGTACGCCAAAGACGGATGAAAGCGAAGAGCTTCCGGCGGCGGAATCGAGATTCCCCGCCGTGCCAGATACAACCTGGCCGGCTCGGCATCCTGCTCCGAGATCGGGACCGACTCATTCCAGACCCGGTTTAGCGACTGCCGCAGCCTCTCGTCATCCTCGCCCGCCGCCGGCTCCGGCTTCGCCACCTTCCGCGCAGGCCTCGCCGGACGAGTCCCTACGCGCAGGTAGTCGGCCACCGACTTGAGCGTGGTCGAGTAGCGCCAACCGTTCGCCCACATGAGCGTCGCGATGCCGTCGGAATTGATCCCGCAGGTATTGCAAACGCTCCCGCCGGTTTCGTCCACGTCCTTGAAGACGCGAAACCCGTCCTTGCCGCCATGCACCGGGCAGGGCACATGCCGGCCGACGCGGTCGAGCCCAGCTTGCAGTTGCGGTGCGAGGGCGCCGAGGATTCCTCCCCAGCGCCCATGCGCTATGCGTAACACCTCATTCTTGAGGTCGTCCAACTCCTCCTTCGTCATGGTCCTCTCCTGGAAAGCCCGGAACGGGCTGAAGGAAAAACCAGCGCGAGGAGGCTCCCCGACCGAGGGATGACCTCCCCGGCTGGGGTTCAACGATCGTTCTCAGTTCAGAACGGCCCGTCGTCGTGAGTCTGCTTGGCCTTCGTCCGGTCTTTCGGCGCCGACTTTGGCGCGTCGGATTCGGGCTTGGCCTTGCCGCCGCTCGGGAGCATCTTCATGGCCTCGGCGATAACCTCGGTGGTGTATCGGGTCTCGCCGTCCTTCTCCCAGGAGCGGGTCTGCAGGTGGCCATCGACATACACCAGGGAGCCCTTCTTCAGATGCTCGCCGACGATCTCGGCGAGCTTCCCGAAGAAGACGACGTTGTGCCATTCGGTCCTCTCGTGCTTCTCGCCGTTCTTCTTCCAGGTTTCGCTGGTGGCGATACGCACGCGGGCGACGGCTTCCTGCCCCTGGGTGTAGCGAACATCGGGGTCCGCGCCCAAGAAGCCGATCAACTGCACTTTGTTCAACATGGTGAAACTCCTTTCTGTCATGGAAAGAAATGGCGGTCGCACCATGCCCCCTGACGGGACGCATGACGTTCCCGCCGTGGTTATTGCCTCGCGGACTACTGCGGCGCCTCCGTGCACTCGCCGGCCATGAAAGCAACCCATTGGGCAGCCTTGCCGTAACCCGCGAAGCGGGCGTGCGGCTCGCCGTTGACGAACACGACATGCGTGTAGCTGCCTTGCCGTTCGGCCGCGATTTGCATCACCGGCGCCTGGTGCTTCGGATGCGTCCAGAGCACCTTGCGGGACGCCGTATCCATCAGCCTGACGATGCAGTGATCGAGGATGCCGGTGCCCCACGACTCGCCGCTCGCAAGGAGAAGCGGCACCTTGAAGATGCCGCACGAGCGGGCGACGATGCCCACCACGTCGTTCTCCTCCAGCCAATCGCGGCCCGTCTCCGTATCCCCGTAAAAGATGCGGATCGGGTTGCCGCTCTTGCGATAGCGCTCGAGGATGCGGCGCACCTCGACCGGGGTGTCCAGGTGGAACCAGGTCTCCTTGAGGTTCGCCTTCCTGGCTTCGCCGATCGCCCGCTGGTAGTCGGCGTACTGCCCGATCGTTCCCTTCTCGTCCTCGCGGACGGTGATCGGGAGGTTCAGCCTGGCGACGAGTTGCTTCAGTTGACCGAAGACATACTCGAAGCCCAGGGTCGAAACTCCGTGACCAGCGGGAACGACGAACAGCTCCTGTTGATGATTCACTACGACGTTCATCGCACCTCCAAACGAGAATCCGCCGGAGGCGCGTAGCCCCTCGCCCGGGGACACGCGTCCCCGGTGGGGTTGTATATGACATCCGGTCGCCCGGCTGTCGCCTGTATGCTGTTTGTTTCGGAAGGCCAGCTACCTTCATGTCCCCTGGCAGAGCCAGTGGGGAGCAATTCCGCTTTCCCGAGCGCACTTCGGAAAATGCACTCGGGAAAACCCCGCGCGCGAGCGCGGGGGAGATGCTTCTAGATCAGGGTGGCGATCCGTGCCTTGATGCGCTGGTAAGCA
>DAORDK010000241.1:0-2104 GCA_035345935.1 Rhodocyclaceae bacterium
GGCGGCGGCGGCCGAGAGTCTGGAGGAACAGGCGCACGCCCTGAGCTCCGCAGTCGCCGTGTTCCGCACCGGGAACGAAAGTACTGCCCGCCGTTTACGCGGCGCGGCTCCGGCTCCGGCCGGGGACCGGCTGGGTGGCCGGAAGGCGAGCAAGGCCTTGCCGGCCTCCCTCGACGACGAATGGGAAGAATTCTGACCTTCGGTCAGGGAATAAGAATCTAGGGAGATCGAAACATGAATGCCATCACCGGTAAGCTCGCCAACAAATTCATCGTTCTTGGACTGCTGGCGGCGGTTGCCGTGGCTGTGCCGACCGCGATGCTTGTGAAAGGATTTGGCGGGCAGATAGCGGTCGCCGAAATGGAAAGGGCCGGCGTGGCCGTGCATCGGGAAATGCGTGGGGTGTTGCAGGACATCCAGAGGCATCGGGGGGCGACGACGTCGCTTCTGGCGGGTAAGGAGCAGTTCCGTGAACGCGCGGACAAGGCGCGCGCTGCGGTCGATGCTGCGGTCCAGAAAGTCGATGCGGCCCTTGGCGCGCATGGCCGCGATTTGGGCAAGATCGAGAACTGGGACAAATTCCGTTCCGGATGGCAGACGCTGCGCACCGGTTTCGCGACCCTCAATCCCCAGGCGAATGCCAAGCAGCACACGGAACTCATTGCCATCCTCCTGGAATCCATGGCGGCGGTTGCGGACCAATCGGGATTGGTCCTCGATCCCGATCTCGACAGTTTCTACGCCATGCTGATGAGCGTCGTCGAGTTGCCGCCGACCACAGAGCGGATGGGGCAGGGCCGGGCTCTCGGTTCGCTGATCCTGACCGAAAAGGCACTGACCCAGGATCGCCGCGACTCGCTGATCGGTGCCTTCGCCGAGATGCGTTTGCGGGAGCGGGCGATTCTGAACGCCGGTTCCAAGGTTCTCGAAGCCAATCCAGAAGCTGCCGCCCACCTGAAGCCGGTATTCGAGGAAGCCCGGAACGGCATTGCCCAGTACATCAGCAGCGTCGAGCAGAATATCCTGCGGGCCGATACCCTCGCCTACGATCCTGCCCGGTTCTTCGACGACACGACTCGCGCCATCGATTCGGCTTACAAACTCTACGACGACGGATCGAGTTCCCTCGACACCATGCTGGTGGCGCGCATATCCGGGATCGGCGCAACGCGGCTCTGGGTTCTCGGTGGCGCGCTGGCGATCATCGGACTTGCCGGCGGACTGGGGGTTGTCATCCTCCGGAAGGTGAACCGAGGAATCGTCCAGGCCTCCTCGGCCCTCGACGAGATCGCGGGAGGCCGGCTGGACGTTCCGCTGCGGGCGGAAACCCAGGACGAGATCGGCCACCTGATCGGCCGCATCGACGACATGCAGAAGCAACTGCGGGATCGACTTGAGGCCGAGGCACGGATCAACAACGAAAACCTGCGGGTCAAGGTGGCCCTCGACGTCACGTCGACCAATGTCATGGTCGCCGACCCGGAGGGCAAGATCATTTATTGCAACGCGGCAGTGGTTGAGATGATGCGCCAAGCGGAAGCAGACATCCGTCACGATCTGCCCAATTTCCGCGCCGACGGGATTCTGGGCTCCAACTTTGATTCGTACCACCGGAATCCGGCCCATCAGCGCAATATGCTTGCCGGGCTTCGTGAAAGCTATCGCACCGAATTGACGATAGGCGGGCGACACTTTGCGCTGGTGGCGGCGCCCATTGTCAATTCCCAGGGAGAGCGTCTGGGGACGGTCGTCGAGTGGCGCGATCGTACCGCCGAAGTCCGGATCGAAAGCGAGGTTTCCGGCATCATCGAGGCGGCGGTAGCCGGCGATTTCAACCAACGCCTTGACACCGGCGCCATGGCCGGTTTCTTCCGCAAGCTGTCGATGGGCATCAACGACCTGCTCGACGCCAACAGCCGCGCTTTGACCGACGTGGCCGCCATGTTGAATCGACTGTCGGAGGGCGATCTCTCCAGCAAGATCGAAACCGACTATCGCGGAATGTTGGGGCAATTGAAGAACGATGCCAATGCGACCGTGGATAACCTTCAGGACATCGTAGGCCAGATCAAGGGTGCGACGGAGGCGATCAATACGGCGGCGA
>DAORDK010000242.1:0-2096 GCA_035345935.1 Rhodocyclaceae bacterium
GGGCACAAGGATCGGGAAGGTCCGTTGCGGGACTATTGCCTGGGCCTGATGATGCCGTGCGAGCGCAAGAGCGTGGAGCCTATGGCGGCGGTTACGGCGCCGGGGCGGGCAGCGGCGCAGCATCAATCGCTGCTGCATTTCATCGGTTCGGGCGGTTGGTCCGACGAGCGAGTATTGGCCAAGGTGCGCGAGATGGTGCTGCCGCAGATTGAGCAGCATGGCGCGATTTCGGCCTGGATCATCGATGACACGAGCTTCCCCAAGCAAGGACGGCATTCGGTCGGGGTGGCGCGGCAGTACTGCGGTCAACTCGGCAAGCAGGACAATTGCCAGGTGGCGGTGTCGCTGTCGCTGGCCAATCTCCATGCGAGCCTGCCGGTCGCCTATCGGCTGTATCTGCCGCAGGAATGGGCGAACGATCGCGCCCGTCGGCGCAAGACGGGCGTTCCGGAGGAGATCGCTTTCAAAACCAAGCCGGAGATTGCACTCGATCAGCTGCGCTGGGCCTGTGCGGTCGGCCTGCCGCGCGGCGTGGTTTTGCTGGACGCCGGCTACGGCAATAACAGCGAGCTGCGCGCCGACATCACAGCGCTGGGACTGACCTACGCGGCCGGCATTCTGTCGACGACCACGGTGTGGCCGCCCGGCGCCCGGCCGTTGCCGGCGAAGACGTGGTCGGGTCGCGGACGACCGCCGAAGCTGATGCGGCGCGACGACAGGCATCGGCCGGTCTCGGTCAAGGCGCTTGCGCTCAGCCTGCCGAGGCGGGCCTGGCGAACGATCGAATGGCGTGAGGGCGCGGCCGAACCGCTGCTTTCGCGCTTTGCGCGCCTGCGTGTTCGCACGGCGCATCGCGATTATTGGCTGGCGGAAAGTCGACCCGAAGAATGGCTGCTGATCGAGTGGCCGAAGGGCGAAAGCGAGCCGACCAAATACTGGCTTTCGACCCTTCCTCAAAACATTCCCTTTCCTGATCTGGTCGACACGGCGAAGCTGCGCTGGCGCATCGAGCGGGACTATCAGGAGCTCAAGCAAGAGGTCGGGCTCGGACATTTCGAAGGCCGCGGTTGGCGGGGCTTCCATCACCACGCCACGCTGTGCATCGCAGCTTACGGATTCCTGATCTTCGAGCGGGAGATGATTCCCCCCTCAGCAAATCGTTCCTCCAGGACGTTCCCGGAATCTGCACTACCCAGCAGTTGCCGACCCCGCGCATCCGCCACTGCGGCCCGAACGCCACGTCCCAAACTCGATCGCCACCATGCGTCGGCGCCTCATCGCCGCCCTCGTCAAAACGCTTCCGCGCTGCCCATGCTGCGCAGCTCCGATCAAGAAGCAATCACGATCAAGAACTTTGTGACGCAGTAAGACTAGGCCCGCGCAGGCAAACGATCCGTGGTTCGGCGGCCGGACGCCGGCAATCGTTACACGATATAAGCTTTCTTAACCATGATCGCGCGCGCGGCGAGGGATTCTACGTAATCCTAGGGACAATTACTGACGCGTCGCTGCAAATACCTGTTCTATTAACAGTTTCTGCAGGTTAACGATTTACCCTGGCCTCGCGTTTACGCTGGCTTCCGGGCAGTCGCCTTGCTTAGACCACATCTTCGGGATACCGGTTCAAGCCAGAGTGGGGACTCTGTTTGGGGGGAGTTTTTCCTTTGAACCGTCATTTCGGTTTTGTCCGTGCGCTCATGGCGTCGGCAGCGATTGCTGCTGCGGTGGCGCTCACCGGCTGTCAGACTGACGAGATCGCCCACTCAGGTCGCGCAATGCAGCCGATGTCCGGCGAGACGCGGTCGCTGATCGCCAGCAAGAACATGGCGATCGAGTCGCCGATCCTGGTCCGCATCTTCAAGGAAGAATCCGAGCTGGAAGTCTGGAAGAAGGACCACTCCGGCCGCTTCGCGCTGCTCAAGACCTATCCGATCTGCCGCTGGTCGGGCGGCCTCGGCCCCAAGGTCAAGCAGGGCGACCGTCAGGCGCCGGAGGGCTTCTACACGATCACTCCCGGCCAGATGAATCCCAATTCGAGTTATTATCTCTCGTTCAATCTCGGCTTCCCCAACGCCTTTGACCGCGCGCATGGCCGC
>DAORDK010000243.1:0-1938 GCA_035345935.1 Rhodocyclaceae bacterium
CTGCCATCCCGAGCACGCGCGATTTCGACAGCCCGCTGACCTGGCGTGCCACATGGACCATGGCATCCAGCGGATTCGTGACGAGCAGCAGAATAATATTCGGCGAACGAGACACCAATTCCTGCACAACCGATCTGACGATCTTGGCATTCGTCGCCAACAGTTCATCACGGCTCATTCCTGGCTTGCGAGGGATCCCCGAGGTGATCACGGCGATGGACGACCCTGCAGTCTCGTCGTAACCGTTCGTCCCGACAACTCTGGTGCTGTAGCCGCATACCGGGCCGGCCTGGGTAATATCCAACGCCTTTCCCTGGGGTATCCCCGGGACAATGTCGACGAGCACGACTTCGTACGCATCCTTCTCGGCCAACCGCTGCGCGACCGTTCCCCCGACATTCCCCGCACCCACTACCGTAATCTTTGGTCGTCCCATCATCCCACCTCGTGAAGCGTGAAACGTGAAGCGTCAGGCGCAAAGCCCCCTTTGCACCTACCGTTTACCCTTCACGCGTGTTCATGACCCGTCCAGCCACCGACCTTGAAATTGATCGTGCAGACGAAATTGTCCCCGTCATAAAAATTCACTTTGATTTTCTTCTTTCCATACGTCGCCGCGAGAAACGCTTCCGGCGCGTCCACCAGTCCCTGATAGCCGCCCGGTGGATATTCGCCGAGTTCGTGAAACACCACGATCATGCCGGCCTTCACTTCTTCCAAAAGCTTGGCCGTACAACGCGGGTAAATTTCCCAGAACTTTGCGTCGATCTCTTCCCGCGTCGGCTCAGGCCGTTCCTCGCCCGGCTTGATGTTTCGATTCGCAAATTTCGCCTGCCGCCGGACATAGGGATACTGATGTCCCGTGAACAGCTTGTAAAGCCAGGGCGGCACAGTCGGTCGTGGTGACTGTTCAAACATCGTGACTATGCTCCAATACTGAACATCCGTTGGGCTGACCGGTCAGGCGGTCAGCCGATGGTAAATCCTCGGCAGCTTCTCCGGCAACCCCTCGACACGATCAATCACGACGTACCGTACGTCCCCGTACATCCGCCGCAGATACGGGTCCGCCTGCTTGTCGATGGTGATGCAGACCGGCTCGATGCCACTCGCGCGGGCTTCCCGCAACGCCATGCGGGTGTCCTCCAGCGCGTATTCGTCTTTATAGCCGTCGTCCAGGGGGCGCCCGTCGCTGATGACCACCAGTAATCGCGTCTTGGCCTGACGGGCCAGCAACTTACTCGAAGCATGCCGGATCGCGGCCCCGTCACGATTTTGTTGGAGCGGAAGGATCCCTCCCAGTTTGGCGCCCGCTCGTCCGGTTACCGGCTCATCGAAGCCTTTGATCACCACAAAATCGACCTGATGCCGCCCCTGTCCCGAATACCCATAGACGGCGAATTGGTCGCCGATGGCAGTCAGCGCCTCGCACAGCAACACAAGCCCCTGCTTTTCAATGTCGATGATTCGCCGTCCTTCGTCTACCTGTCGACTGGTGGACCCGCTCAGGTCGACCAGGAAGGCTGCGGCCACCTCGCGCTCCCGCTTCTCCCGCCGCACATAGATCCGTTCCGATGGCTCGATCCCTGCCTTCAGATCGGCAAGCCGGCCGACGAGGGCATCCATGTCCAACTCTTCCCCGTCTATTTGGCCGGGAACGCGCCGGAACCCTGGGGGACGCAGACTCTCAAAATACCGCCTCAGCAGCCGGACCGGCCCCCGTTGGGCGGCCAAGGTCTCTTCCACAAACTCGGAGGCTCCCTCGACCGCGTCCCGTTCGAACACACGAGACCAGTTCGTGCGATAGTCCTGAATAGCGGCATCCCACTCGTGGTACCGCACCGCCCTTACCGCCCGGGCGTGCTCATCTTGCGGTTGGCTTCCCTCGCCTTCTACCGCCAACATCGGGAGCGCTGTCTGTTGCTTAGCACCAATGCC
>DAORDK010000244.1:0-1935 GCA_035345935.1 Rhodocyclaceae bacterium
ACATCCTGCGACTTGAAATCCTTCTTCGGGCTATTGGGATGAGCATTGTGGCAGCCGATGCAAGATTGGGATGCGGCTTTGTCTGCATAGAGAGCTTGAAAAACAGGGGACCCGCCCTCGGTGGTCACAGCCGTATAGGGCTGATCGGGATTCACGAGAATTTCCGTCAGGCCGGCTCGTTCGAAGTCGGTCATCGGACGGTTCTTGGCATTGATCGCCCAATTGCTGATCAACCGGTATTGCAACCCGCTTCGTCCCGCCGCCACGAGCCGCCCGGTTTCCAATAAATATTGGGCCGGAAGAGGAAGCCGGGACGTCTCTCGCCAGTTTTCAGCGGCAAAGGCAATCCCGCGCATCTGCATCCGCTCAACGACATCGGTCGTGTAAAACGTGCGATCCGCCTGGATGACGCTATGCAGATACTCGGCCACCGCGCCGGCGGGGATACAGGTGGATGGATTATCATCCCTGCCCGCGGCGGCAGGCCCCCATTGTCCGAGCATCCCCATCGCCCCCGCGCCCAGAACTAGTCCCAGCCAAAAACCTTTCCCGTTCATGATGTGCCTCCATTTCTCTGAGCGCAGACCATCATGCACCCTGTCGAAAATTGTACGCCGGTCCATTACGTAAAGCGAGGATTTCGCCGGGACACCGGAGGCGATCTCTGCGGGATCCCACACGGCGTGCGTTGTTGATGGGAACCGCGTATGATAGGCCTCGATTCGTAGCAGGCTGGCCCCACGGACACAGAGGAGATGGAACGATGAAGCACACCGCAACCACCCTTGGCGGGTTCGTGTTTCTGCTGAGCCTCGGGCTCATCCCGAATCCCCTCGTCGGCATGCCTTCCGCCGCCAGAGCCGACGCGTTGAATGCCAAGCCTGGAGCCTGGGAAATGACTTTTACCACCCAATCCAGCGGGATGCTGGTGCCACCGGACGTCTTGGCCGCCATGCCGCCCGAACAACGGGCCAAGGTCGAACAGTCGATGCAGGCGCGCGCCGGCAAACCAAGGACCCATTCCGTCAAGACGTGCCTCACAAAGGAGGACCTGGATCAACATCGCATCATCAAGGAAAGCGATGATGACGAACCGGGCTGTCATACCACCGTCTTGTCGAAGTCGGCCGGCAAACTGGTTCTCGAACGCACCTGTCCGCCACCACACGCTTCAACTTCCCGGATAAGCGTGGAAGCCCAGAATCCTGAGTCCCTGGTCGGCAGCATGGACACCGACCGTCCGCGAGCGGGCAAGGTCCATCTCGACATGAAAGGCCGCTGGATCGGAGCGAGTTGCGCCGGCATCGTGGAATGACGCAGTGATCCCGTTGCCCTTGAAGCCCCTCCGGCACTAGGCCTTCCGGAAGATTGACTTCGCCCCGGCGGGTCGGTACGATCACCACCGACAGCTAGGGGTGCCATCCGGCTGAGAGTCCGAGCGATCGGGCGACCCTCACAACCTGACCTGGGTAATACCAGCGTAGGGAAGCGACCGGTTCACTGGCTTCGAGATCGCTTCAAGCCGCACCCAAGCTGGATGCGGCTTTTTTATTTGGTCGTCTGACGCTCACTTCCGACGAAAGGATTGCTGCCATGAGCGAGGCCCATACACAGAACGGTTCACAAAATGGTCACGGCGCCGCGCCTTCCACCGCCCGCTTGACCACCGCTCCCTTTGCCGCTTCGCGCAAAGTGCATATCGAGGGCTCGCGTCCCGATGTCCGGGTGCCGATGCGTGAAATCAGCCTGACCTCGACGCACTCGACCAACGGCACTGGCGGACAACCCAATCAACCGATTACCGTCTACGATACCTCCGGCCCCTATACCGATCCGGCTGTCACCATCGACGTGCGCGCCGGCTTGCCGCCGCTGCGCCTGGCCTGGATCGAGTCCCGCCAGGATACGGAAGAACTCCCACAAGTCACGTCCCAG
>DAORDK010000245.1:0-1877 GCA_035345935.1 Rhodocyclaceae bacterium
TCAAAGCGGACAATTCATCTGCTACAAAACCGGACAGGTCTATTTGTTGCCAACACACGCGAGGCGCACCGCCCCAGGTCGAATTTATCCATCCGGTCAATAGCTGAAGAATCCGTTGGTTAGTAGCGGCCAATGAACATCGGGTGAAGAGGTGTGTATGAAGGGCGGATGGAAGGCGAATTTGACGCGTTGCGTGTGCGCCCGATGGAGAGGGGCGAAGAGGCTCGCTATCGGGAGTTGATGGCTCAGCACCACTATTTGGGGGATCTGGCCAAGATTGGCGATACGCTGTGGTACGTTGCCAGCTGCGGCGAGGAATGGGCGGCCTTGCGGAGTTTTTCTGCCGCGGCGTGGAAAGGTAAGGTTCGTGACCGCTGGATTGGCTGGGATTTCCGGCATCAGTACGCTCGTCTGGGGTTGCTCGCCAAAATGGCCGCTTTCTGATTCTGCCCCTTGGCAGCGTCCAAATCCGGGGTCGAAGGGATTGTCGCTGTGCGAGAAGAGGATCGTCGCCGATGGACAGGATCGTTTCGGCAAGCGACTGCTCCTGCTGGAGACCTTTGTCGATCCTTCGCGTTTCCAGGGAACGGTTTACCGGGCCGCAAACGGGACGTGCCGGGGACGCACCCAGGGCTTTCGTCGCACCCGTACCGGCTACACGGCCCACTCGGAGTCCCCGAAGCTGGTCTTCGTTCGGCCGCTGCAGCGGGATGCGCAAACCTGTCTCTCCGGCTCGTCCCTCCCGCCTGCCTATTGCCAAGGAGCGCCCAAAAGGATGCTCGGCAGCGAACACCTGCGTATGCTTCGCGATTTCTTTGCCGCCCTCCCTGATCCGCGGCGCGCCCAAGGCCGGCGCCATCCGCTGCCGAGCGTGCTGGCCATCGCGACGGCCGCGACCCTGTGCGGGATGCGCGGCTACAAAGCCATCGCCGCTTGGGCGAAAGATCTCAAACCGCGAGCGCGCGAGCGCTTTGGCTGTCGTCGCGAACAGGGAATCTAGCGCGTGCCGAGTGAATCCATCCTTCGTGACGTCCTGATTCGTGTCGATCCAACCGCGCTGGATGAGGCCTGCCAACAGGGGAACCAGGCGTATGCGAGCGACGACGCCAGCTTGGCGGTGGATGGCAAAACGATGCGCAACGCCAAGAATGAGCAGGGGGAGCCAACGCACATCCCGAGCGTCGTTGGCCATGAGACCGGCATCTGTCACACCCGGAAAAAGTCGGCACATTGCCCGTAGAAGGCCAGGAAGAAGCCAGGCAAACCAATGAGACCGGAATGTTCATCCCGCTCCTCGACGGCAGCGACATTCGGGGCACGGAGATCACCGCCGACGCCCTCCTCACACAACGCAAGCTCGCCTCGTATGTCGTGAGCCGTGAAGCCCGCTACGATTTCACCGTCCAAGGCAGTCAGCCCACCCTGCAAGCCGATCTCGCGCTCCTTTTTCAGAATCGACAGGCGCCCGACCAGGTCCTCGTCTCACCCCCTGACCATGGATGAATCGAAACCCGACGGATTTGGTGCAGTACCGCGCTCCATTCCTGTGTCGACTTCCCGTACGTCGGCCAAGTCTTCCTGATCGAGCGCAAGGTGGTCTACAAAAAAAGCAAGAAGCGAACGCTCGAAACCGGACTCGGTGTCACCAGCCGCCCGCGCGAACAAGCCGGGCCAAAGCGCCTCCTCGAAATCAGTCGCGGCCACTGGACCATCAAAATCCGTTGTCACCAGGTCAGCGACTGGAACTTCGATGAGGAGCGTAGCCGCATTCGCACAGGGCACGGTTCCGAGTACGTCTCTCGCATTCGGCGCTTCGCCGTCGGTATCCTGCACCACTTCCCGGACGGGAAAACCAGCATCACGCAAAGAATGGCCCA
>DAORDK010000246.1:0-1793 GCA_035345935.1 Rhodocyclaceae bacterium
CTGGACGTCGATCCGGCTATGCACGGCGCTGAGTCTGGTGACGGCGGCTTCGGCAATCTGATGAATTGAGAACGAGTCTGTCTGCCCCGAAGCAAGATTTCGAACAGCAAGTGAAGTCACCCGGGGCGTCTTGCCATCCGTCTTGTCATAGAAGCTCTCGCAGGAGTAATGGACTACAAGCGTGGTGGACGCTTGGTCTTGGAGGGCCTCAATTTTCGCCCAGACATCTTTCCTGCGCTTCAGTCGCTTCAGTTCTTTTCCCATGGCGGCTATGGTACGCGAAGGGGGTGTTTAGGACGCCTACACGGTATCGATGTAGTTGCTGACGCGCGTGTAGTAGGGCGTGAGCTTGAACTCCGTCGCACCGTCGCCACTACGCCATTCGCCGGTTAAGCTCTGGGGAGGCGCCACCTCGGGTTTCGGGCCGGGGTTGCCGAGATAGTCGTTGCCGTCACCGACGAAGTTGTTCATTTCCAGGGCCATCGCAATGCGCGACCACGAGTAGCGCTCGCAGAGGTTCGGTGAGCGGGTTTTTTGCGCATAGCCGAACTCGTAGCTCAGGTTGGCTTCGGGCGTGTGGCGGGCCAGCGCATTCAGGTCGAGAGGTTGTCCGTGCGCTTGCGATCCATGCCATTGAAATCGGCGTGGGTGCCGACGGAACTGGTCTCGTACGTGGTCGTCAGCATGCCGAAGGTGAGCGGCGTCGTACTCGTGTTCTGGCCCGTCACCGGACCGTCCCGGTGGCCACCCTTTTAACCGGCCTACGACATGGCGCCCTACGCGCTCAGGTGCCGCATCAAATTGGCGATGGGTGAAGTCTTGGCCAAGTGCAGGAAGCCCCCCGGCTCTGCCGGGGTGACAGTAACAGTTTGACATTTTCTGGAGTATCGAAATTTTCGGATTGCAGCAGTCCATGTATTGCCGCGGTTGTATGTGAGAGATTTTGACTTTGGATTGCGATAAGCCCCCTTTGAGGGGGCCGAAATCCCGAAAGCCCCCGGCTTTGCCGGGGGATGGTTACTGCTCCTTCCAATCGAACTGTCGCAATTTGGGAGCCCATCATCAGTATCCATTTCGCTCGGGAGATCGTGATCAGCACCCGGCTGCTTCGCGAATCGGATCGGTTTCGATCCTGCCCGGCTATCAATGAGTAGGTCGCTAGCCTTGTTCTATTGCCCGGCCGGATCGGAGACAAAGCCAATTCGAGTCAGCCCGGCCTTCGCTGCCAGCGCCATGACCTGCGCCACCTTCTCGTAATGCACGTGACGGTCGGCGCGGATATGCAGTTCCGGCTGCGGCTGCTTTTGCGCTTCCTGCGCGAAGCGCGCCGGCAATTGATCCGTCGTTACCGGTTCCCCGCTCCAGAACAGACTGCCGTCCTCGCGGATACCGAATTCGATATGTTCGGGCTTGGTGATATTGACTTGGCTCGACGCCTTCGGCAGGTCGATCTTCACTGCATTGGTCAGGATTGGCGCCGTGACGATGAAGATCACCAGCAGCACCAGCATCACATCGACCAGCGGCACCACGTTCATCGCCGCCATGGGTTCGCCGTGATGACGGCGGGAAATGTCAGCCTTGGCCATGGCGCACCGTCAGCAGGAGGTAAAGCTCATGGGCGAAGGATTCGAGCCGCGACAGCCACATGCGGTTGCGCCGCTGGAAGGCGTTGTAGGCGAGTACCGCCGGGATCGCCACTGCCAGGCCCAGCGCCGTCATGATCAGCGCCTCGCCGACCGGGCCGGCCACCTTGTCCAGCGTGCCCTGGCCGCTCATGCCGATCTGCACCA
>DAORDK010000247.1:0-1741 GCA_035345935.1 Rhodocyclaceae bacterium
GTGTTGGCCCATAGTAGTCAGAGATTACATTAAAAGTGATGGGTGGTAAGCCCGCTGCTGACGGCACGACCTGTGCCAGCAGCGCATCGGCGGCTTTACTGCGCACCGTCGCGTCCCGAGTGACGGCTGCAAATCCGCTGGCGGCGGGCAAGCGGTGGGCACCACCCGGCTTCAGGTCGACCGCCGCAAACTCGTCTAGGTAGAGGGTTCCGGCATGCTCTTCCACACCAGGGTCACTCGATGGGTTGTCCGCGACTTCGCAGCCGGCGCAACGGACGATGGCAATCTCGAAACCCGTCACTCTGCTCAGGTCGATCGCGCGGTCTGAGGTCAGTTCCCGCAGGTCGAGGTAGATTGTTCTCCATACCGGCAGGTCAGTCATGCTTTTCAGGGCGACGGCAACCAGGCCACTCGCGTCCTTGAGCTTCACTTCGAGCGTATCGTGCGCACGCAGGTTGGAGCCGCGCATTGCCAGCCGCAGGTGGGTGTATCGGCTAAGATCGCGCGCCTGGGCCAGGTTCCTTTGCAACACGACCCAGCTTTGCCCGGCGTTCTGGCTGCCGGGGGGAGCGACATTCCGCAGATCGTAATCCACTGCCAGAGCCGTACCGTTGCAGCCCGCAACCGTACGCAACGTCGGCCCGGGAATCGACACATCGGCCGTACAGCAATTCTCCCACGGCGTATCGAAGTCATCCAGGACGACATCAACCCGCCCGTCCCCACAGCTGATTCCCCATTCCAGAACAGGCCGGGCAGCACTGGGCGATGTCGCAAGTATCAGCAGACAGGCCGCCACCGCCAGCCGCGAACGCGCCCGCAACACCGGCGAAAAGACCTTCGATGAGCCCCGCCGTCCAATCCAATCGAATGGCTTCTTCATAGACGTTAGACGTGCACTCCCTCGACGGTAAACATTCGACCATAGGCGCCCGGACTGGCTGAACAACCGCGCGCCGGTGTAGTCGGGGGAGCCGCAGCGATCGGCCAGCGTTTCATGGAGCTGCTGGAAAGGTACAACCTGTCCTGATGGGGGTGCTGGACCGTCAGCTAATCGTGCGCGTCAGCAAGGCGTGCGTTGATTCTATTGATGTCGAAATGCTCCGGATCAAATTTTTCGCCGATCCACTCCTTGTAGTCCTCATGTTCCGGGTGTTCTGGATCGGCCATCGCAGCCAAGAAACCCGCGTAGCCCCAGACGCCGCCAACATCTTCCGGCGGACACGCGCGGACGCCTTTGATGCATTGGGGCAGAGTTATTGCCGGATCAGCGGGCAGGATTTTCTCGAGGTCGATCTTGTGCTCCCAACAATCGCCAAAATCATACTCATAGACCATCGAATTTCTGACGTTGATCAACAAGCGGTCGAGGTGGACCTTGAGCTCGTCGACCACCTCGAAGCCGGCATCCAGGCCGGGATCCCCGTAGCAATTGCCCGCCACCACAAACTGATGCAGGTGACAGTTGTGCCAGCCCATGGCCGCTTGCAGCACCCGGTGCAGTCGCGCCAGGGTGATCGAAGACGGCACCAACAGACGCCGCCAGATTGGCGGCCGGCTGTTCTTGAGGGTGACCTTGATCTGATAGATCTTCTCAAGCGAGCTTGTCGGCGTTGTCATTCAGCATTCTCCGGTGATTACACTCGACGCACGGACGATGGACTATAGCATGCCGTTGCAAGCGACTTCCAGTACGTCAAGAAGCTCGAAGCTCAACGCGGCCCCAAAGCATCGCCCATCG
>DAORDK010000248.1:0-1720 GCA_035345935.1 Rhodocyclaceae bacterium
CGCGCACCATCCGCATCCCGGTGCACATGATCGAGACCATCAACAAGATGAACCGGATCAGCCGCCAGATCCTGCAGGAGACCGGCCCGGAACCCGATCCGGCCACCCTGGCCGTCAAGATGGAGATGCCCGAGGAGAAGATCCGCAAGATCCTCAAGATTTCCAAGGAGCCCATCTCCATGGAGACGCCGATCGGCGACGACGACGACTCCCACCTGGGCGATTTCATCGAGGACCAGTCCACGCTGGCCCCGGCCGACGCGGCCCTCTTCGCCAGCCTGCGGGAGGTGACCAAGGAGGTGCTGGATTCCCTGACCCCCCGGGAGGCGAAGGTCCTGCGCATGCGCTTCGGCATCGAAATGAACACGGACCACACGCTGGAGGAGGTCGGCAAGCAGTTCGACGTCACCCGCGAGCGGATCCGCCAGATCGAGGCCAAGGCCCTGCGCAAGCTGCGCCACCCGAGCCGCTCCGAGAAGCTGCGCAGCTTCCTCGACAGCGACGCGTAAAGGCCCGGTGCACCGCCCGGCGGCGCCTGCCGTCGGGCATGCGGGCCTTTAGCTCAACGGTTAGAGCAGAGGACTCATAATCCTTTGGTTGCGGGTTCGAATCCCGCAGGGCCCACCAACGTTTTCAAGCACAACGCCAGTCCTCCCCGGGGCTGGCGTTGTGCTTTTCGGGTCTCCCACATTCCGTCCAAGGCAGCGTCGTACTGGAAGGGGCACTGGCGCGTGCCGCCGATCGAGTCGTTGTCGGCGTTTTTTACAGTTCCGCCCGGATCACGCCAGCCAATCACCTTGCCCGCAAGAATTTACTATTTTCCATTCAACAACTTGCCGATTTTCACCCGAGGCAGGCATGCCCCTTGCTTTACACCCTTCGAGACCCGGAGTTCCGGGAGTGTCACACGGGACCCGAAAGGAGTGATGATCATGCAAGTCAAACCTCTCTGCGCAGCGCTGACGCTGGCAGTGCTCGCCTCCACGGCATCGGCCGCCACGACGACGCTGTCCGGCACCATCCGCGATTTCTGCGCGCCATCGATCACGGGCACCACGGGCGCTACGACATGCACCCAGCTCGCCGATTTCGAAGGCGCCATCCCCGGGGTGGTGCCGAACATGACCGGAACGACCCTGAGCGGCGGGCTCCCCGTCGCCGGCGCGAACATCGTTGCCGGAGCTTCGACGGCGGCCAACTTCGCGAAATGGTACGTGGACAGCCCGGGCTACAACCTGAGCCAGGCCTTCTCGCTGACGCTCGGCGAAACCACGCCCGGAAGCGGCGTCTATTCGTACGCCTCGTCGAGCTTCTTCCCGATCGACGGCCAACTCTTCGGCAACCAGGGGCGCGGCCACAACTACCACTTCACGCTGCACCTCGAGGGCCAGCTCTCCTTTGCCGACCCCACCGCCGCTGCAGACAATTCATTCAGCTTCACCGGCGACGACGACCTGTGGGTGTTCGTGAATGGCATCCGGTTCATCGACCTCGGTGGCGTGCATGGCGCCGCAAGCGCCTCCTTCACCGAGGAGACGCTGAAGACCGCCGGACTGGCACCGGGAACGGCCTACGACCTGGATATCTTCTTCGCCGAGCGCCACACCAGCGAGTCGAATTTCAACATCACCACGAGCTTCGCGATCACGCCTCCTTCGAACAACGTGCCCGAGCCGGGAGGGCTCGCGCTGCTCGCCCTCGGACTCGCCGGCCTTGGGGC
>DAORDK010000249.1:0-1655 GCA_035345935.1 Rhodocyclaceae bacterium
GGGAGGCGGACATGGACGACTTGTCGGAACTGGATCGATACCTGGCCTACCTGAGCGAGGCCTTGGGGCATGCGGACCGCCACGCCGGGCTGGCGGACTATTGCCGGGGGCTGATGCTACCCATCGAACGCAAGAGCGTCGAGCCGCTGGCGGCCCATACCGACCCGTTGCACGTGCGTTCCAAGCACCAGTCCTTGCATCACTTCGTGGCCGACTCGGCCTGGTCGGACGCGGCCGTTCTGGCCCGGGTGGGGGATTGGGTGGTCCCGACGCTGGGCGTGGAGAGCGGCTGCTACTGGATCGTGGATGACACGGGATATCCCAAGTCCGGCCGGCATTCGGTGGGGGTGACGCACCAGTATTGCGGCAACCTGGGCACGACCGCCAACTGCCAGGTGGCGGTCACCCTGTCGCTGGCGACGACGCGCGGCAGCCTGCCGATACGCTATCGCCTGTATCTGCCCGAGGACTGGGCCAATGATCCGGCCCGTCGGGCCAAGACCGGGGTGCCGCAAGAGGTCGTCTTCGCCACCAAGCCGCAGATTGCCCTGGCGCAGATCGAAAGTGCCGTGGCTGCCGGGGTATCGCCCGGCGTGGTACTGGCCGATGCGGCCTATGGCGACGTGACCGCCTGGCGCGACCGGCTCACCGCCCTGGGGTTGCCGTACATGGTGGGCATCCGGCCCGCTACCACCCTTTGGCCGCCCGGAATCGCGCCCTTGCCGCCCAAGCCCTGGAGCGGGATCGGGGCGCCACCCAAGCGTCTGCGCCATGCCCCCGGCCACCGGCCGATCGCCGCCGCCGAACTGGCCAAGACCTTGCCCGAGGATGCCTGGCAGACCATCGCCTGGCGGGAGGGTACGAATACGACCTTGTCGTCGCGCTTCGTCGGCTTGCGGGTCCGGCCCGGATTCCGCAGCGCCCAGACCGGCACCCTGCGGGCCGAGGAATGGCTGCTCGTCGAATGGCCGGAACATGCGCCGGCTCCCGATCATTATTGGTTATCGACCGCGCCGACGGACGCGACGCTCGAACAACTGGTCTTCGTGGCCAAGATGCGTTGGCGCGTCGAGCGCGACTACCGGGAACTCAAGCAGGAATTCGGCCTGTCCCACTATGAGGGGCGCAACTGGCGCGGCTTTCACCACCACGCCACCTTGTGCATCGCCGCCTACGGCTTCCTGACCGCCCAGCGCCTCGGCCAGGCCGGCGCCAAAAAAAACCCCGCTAGACCAGAAGCGCCTGCCCTACCCGACGATTACGTCCCTCGCGGACGCCCGTCGTGGCCAGCGGCACGTCCGTGAGTCGATCCACTCGCTTCGCCTCCTCCTCGCCGGTGCCATCGCCCGCCGCATCCTTCCACGGTGTCCCCTGTGCGCCTGTCGTGAGCCGCACTTGCGGATTTAATGACACAGTCCAAAAAAGAAGGGGGGAAGAAAACGCGCCCCGTTGCACCGGCCCTTCGGGCTTCCCTCGCTCCGGACCGCCGGCCCGGCCGGCCGCTCAAACTCGCCTTCGGCTCGGACAACGCGGCCGGAATTCCCGGGCCGGCGGTCCTCCGCCCGGCGTCGCAAAAGGGCGAGGAAGAACGAGCGCAGGTGAACGGCCGGCGCGTTGCGAATACATGGCCGCAGACCCGCTCGCAATAAATCCAT
>DAORDK010000250.1:0-1607 GCA_035345935.1 Rhodocyclaceae bacterium
CTATGCCTTGAAACTGTGGACGGCGCTGGTCCGGTACACGAGCAATGGCCTGATCGAGATCGATAACAATGCCGCCGAACGGGCGTTGCGCACCGTCGCGCTGGGCCGGAAGAACTTCTTGTTCGCCGGCTCAGATACCGGGGGCGAACGGGCGGCTGCCATCTACAGTTTGATCGGTTCGGCGAAGCTCAACGGCCTGGATCCGGAAGCCTATCTGCGTTTCGTTATTGAGCGGATCGCCGAGCATCCAGTCAATCAGGTCGCCAAACTGCTGCCTTGGGCTGTGGCCAAGAAAATTATCTCGCCTCCCGCCGCCTCAACCCGATTCTTGCAACCTTAGGGAAGCGCTGAACAATTCCGCTTGCCCCGAGGCCGGAGGCTGGGGAGGCTGGGGAGGCTGAGTTGGCCAGGGGGCAGGCGGGTTTTGCTGTCCGGCCCCGGTTTTTGCGAGGCATTTCGTCCATTTTCCGTCTTCAGGACACACTCTGGGTCTTGGCGCAGAGTAACCAACGACGCGCCAGCATCAGATTGGCAAAGCCGAACAGCGAGAAGAGTTGGGCCGTGTTCTTGGCCAAGCCCTTGTAACGCGTCTTGCGATGACAGAAGAGGTTCTTCACCACATGGAACGGATGCTCGACCTTGGCCCGGATACTGGCTTTGGCGTGTTCGATCCGCTCGAGCAGGTCGCCCAGCGGCGTCCCCGGCAGGGTCTTGCGCTTGCTCGGGCGCATGGCTACATGCCGAGTCACCGGGAGTTCCTGATTCTCGGCACGCTTCTCGACCCCTTGGTAGCCTGCATCACCAAAGACATCGGTTTCGTCCCCGTGCAGGAGCGCCTGGGCCTGGGTCACGTCGCTCACGTTGGCGGCAGTACCCACCACCGTATGCACCAAGCCGGACTGGGCATCGACGCCGATATGCGCCTTCATGCCGAAATGCCATTGATTGCCTTTCTTCGCCTGGTGCATCTCCTCATCCCGTTTCCCTTCCCGGTTCTTGGTCGAAGGCGGTGCGGCAATCAGGGTGGCATCGACAATCGTGCCTTCCCGCAGCAGCAGACCTTTCTCGGCCAGATGGGCGTTGATGGCATTGAAGATGGATTCGGTCAGTTGGTGCGCTTCCAGCAGACGGCGGAACTTGAGCAAGGTCGTGGCATCCGGTGCCGCTTCCCGCGCCAGATCAATCCCGACAAAGCGGCGGATGGCCTGGCTGTCGTACAGGGCGTCCTCGACGCCTTCGTCCGAGAGTCCGAAGCACTGCTGTGCCACGTGCATGCGCAGCATCCGGGTAAGCCCAATCGGCGGGCGGCCACGACCCCCCGAACTCGGGTAGAAGGGGATGATCGCCCGCTCCAGTTCCGTCCACGGGGTCACCACTTCAATTTCCGCCAGAAACCGGTCCCGCCGCGTCTGCTTCTTCTTCGCTGCGTATTCCAGTTCAGAAAAACTCGCCTGCTTCGTCATCTCGCTCATCCGCCGTCAGCCTTCCAGCATTTTCTCATCCGGACACCATCACCGCTCAAAGGGAGCGGAATAAATCAGCGCTTCCCTAGGGAACCACTGATCAATGGACCTGAACACGCGCCAAAACCGCTCTCGGCCGGGAAG
>DAORDK010000251.1:0-1583 GCA_035345935.1 Rhodocyclaceae bacterium
AGTCTTTTCCAACATGGTATGAGTCTGAACGGGCTGGGGTGTTTCCAAGGAGTAATGAGTCTGAAGGGCGGAGAAAGGATCGATCATTGGGCGCATGGTGATCGACATGAACGAGAAGCGGTTGGTGACGCTGGAGCAGCTGAAGGTCTTTTTGGCGGCGACGGAGGAAGTGGAGTTTCGGGGATGCGGAGCAGACGAAGATCGTTACGGGCAGATCGAAGAAGTGCTCAAGCGGTTTGCTTACGGTGGTTTGAGCAAGGCAGACAAAGGCGTGGTGCTGCGCTACCTGATGAGGACGACGGGGTATTCGCGCCAGCAACTGACTCGACTCGTTGCCCGATGGGCGGCCAAGGGGCGGCTGCGCAAGGCCTACCGGGCGCCGTTGAAAGGATTTGCGCGGCGTTTCACCGAAGCCGACGTCGCTCTGCTGGCCGAAACCGATGCGCTGCACCACACGCTGTCCGGACCGGCGACGCGACACCTGATGCGGCGGGCGCTGGAGACGTATGGGGATGTCCGTTACGCACGCCTGGCGACGATCTCGGTCGGGCACCTCTACAACCTCAGGAAACGCAGCGGCTACCGCGAGCGTCGGCAGGTTTTCACCAAGACCCGAGCGACTGGACTCGCCATTGGCGAACGCCGGGCACCAGCGCCAGACAACCGGCCCGGCTTTATCCGCATCGACAGCGTGCATCAGGGCGACCAAGACGGCGTCAAGGGCGTCTATCACATCAATGCCGTCGATTGCGTGACCCAATGGGAGCTGGTCGCCACCTGCGAGAAGATCAGCGAGGCCTTCCTGCTGCCGGTCATCCAAGCCTTGCTCGACGGATTTCCGTTCGTGATTCTCGGCTTTCACGCCGACAACGGCTCCGAGTACATCAACCGCCAGGTGGCCAAAATGCTCGACAAGCTCTGCGTGGAATTCACCAAGTCGCGCCCGCGCCATTCCAACGACAATGGTCTGGCGGAAACGAAGAACGGCGCCGTGGTCCGCAAGCATCTGGGCTACAGCCACATTCCTCAACGTCATGCCCAGGAGGTCAATGCCTTCTGCGTCGAGCATCTCAATCCCTACGTCAACTTCCATCGGCCCTGCCTGTTCGCCCAGGAAGTCGCCGACAAGAAAGGCAAGATCCACAAGCGATATCCCCTCGACCGGGTCATGACGCCGCTGGAAAAGCTTCTCTCCTTGCCGAGCGCCGACACGTTTCTCAAGCCCGGCGTGACGCTCGATGCCTTGAAGACGCAGGCCCGCGCAGTGAGCGACAACGAAGCCGCCCAGCGCTTGAACGAAGCGCGGCAGCGGCTGTTTCTTTCCCTCCACAAACGATCCCGAACCGCCGCGTGACTCCGCCCCAAAAAAACCCGCCTATGGATTTGTGGACAGTCGGCTTCGCCGATTCCCGCCTTTGCGCTGCGCGCAATCCTGGGGACGGCCCGTGGAAAACGCTCCGCGTTTCCCACCGCCCGCCCCCAGGCCGGCGGCTGCCCACAAGCTCCACAGGCCTCCATCATCGGTGATGAAATCAGCAAATCAACACCGTATCTTCAGACTCATACCTCAATTGGAATTGACT
>DAORDK010000252.1:0-1580 GCA_035345935.1 Rhodocyclaceae bacterium
AACCGGGAGCGGCCTCGGCGTTCGCGCCGCCGGCCGGCTTCGAGGGCGATTACTGCGAGTACATGCGCGACCGCTGGAGTCACGACATCGGAGTTCGTCAGCATATCGCCGTGGTCGGCCGGATGCTCGTCCGAGAAGAGACCGTGACGTTCAGCGGCCCCTTCGCAGACGCAGCACGAAGCATCGCGGAAGCGGTCTGGCAGTAACGGCGCCCCGCCGCAAGGCGGGGCTTTTCCCAACGCATCATGCGGTGCGCTGTGAAAAGGCAGATTCGAGTCGCACCGTACGGGTGTCGGCAAGATGCGGTAGCTGGCCGCCCCGAAAGGGGAAGCAGCAATCAACGCCGTTCTGGGCGATCCAGCCGGCCATTTTTCCAACCCTTTGCGGGGCGCTCCCTGCAAAGGGGAAGCTCCGCATTTTTCACTGGGAGCTTCCATGGCAACAGCATCTATTCGGCCGCAACAGGCGGCCAACCTTGTCGGCAGGTACATCGATGCCCGCATCCCTGTCCTGCTGACCGGTGCCCCCGGCGTCGGCAAGTCGTCGATCGTCGAGCAGGCGGCGAAAGCAGCCGGCTACGATGTGATCTTGTCGCATCCGGTGGTGGCCGATCCCACCGACGCCAAGGGCCTTCCCTGGCCCGGCAAGGATGGCGAGAGCGCAACATTCTTGCCCTTTGGCGATCTCGCCAGGGCGATCAAGGCAACGACGCCGACGGTCTGGTTCCTGGACGACCTGGGTCAAGCCAGCCCGGCGGTTCAGGCATCGTTCATGCAACTGCTCTTGGCCCGCAAGGTCAATGGGCACGCGCTACCTGGTTGCGTGACCTTCGTCGCCGCGACCAATCGCCGTTCGGATCGCGCTGGCGTCTCAGGCATTCTGTCTCCAGTCATCTCGCGCTTCGGCGCCGTGGTCGGAGTGGAAACGTCCGTCGACGACTGGTGCGAGTGGGCGCTGGGGGCCGACATGCCTCCCGAGCTCATCTCGTTCATCCGGTTTCGTCCGAATCTGCTGCACCTGCAAGACACCAAGAAAGTGGATGACATGGAGAACTTTCCGTGTCCCCGCACTTGGGAATATGCGGGTAAGGCCATCCAACTGGGGCTGGCGGAGGATCTCGAATTCGCAGCGTTCGCCGGCGCAGTCGGCGAGGGCGCGGCGATCGAGCTTCGCGGGTTCCTGACCATGGTTCGGAGCAAGCTGCCGAATCCGGACAGCATCATTCTCGACCCGGACAATGCGCCGATTCCCGGCCGGCCCGATTTGCTGTGGGCGGTCACGACCGCCTTGGCGAAACGCGCCAGCGACACCAACTGCGGCCGGATCTTCCGGTACGCAGAGCGGCTGTTTGACGACGGGAAGTCCGAGTTTGCCGTGATGATGGTGAAGGATATCAACCGCCTCACGCCATCGGTACGCGACACGCCGGACTGGACGCGTCTGGTGCTCACGAACCTCGGCAAGTCTTTTCTTGCCTGATCGACATTTATTCAACCCTGCGGGACTTCTGACCCCGCAAGGGTCGGGGGGCCCGCGATTCTATCGAGGAGTCGCACATGATCCCCAATCTCTCTACGAAA
>DAORDK010000253.1:0-1563 GCA_035345935.1 Rhodocyclaceae bacterium
ACTCTATCATACGGTTATCGCATTTATCGCCCTGTCTATGCACAATCCAGGCTAGCAGTCGGCTCAGCCAAAATGCACTTGTTTTCGACGAACAGGAGCATTTTTCATGGCAGAGAGCCACGTGGTGACGGCCCTGGTAACCAAGCGTGCCGAGATGGCCGGGCTGATCGAGCATCACCGGAAGGAAATGGGGCGACTGGCAGTTGATCTGGCCCACCTGGACGCGACCGTCAAGCTGTTTTCCCCGGAAATCGACCTGCGGACGCTCCGCGCCAAGGAACACCGGACGCGGAACCGCTTCTTCCGGCCGGGGGAATGCCAGCGCATGGTTCTGGACATCTTCCGCGAGGCTCAGGGCGCGGCGCTGAGCAGCCGCCAGATCGGCGAAGCCCTGGCGGCACGCCAAGGCCTGGAATCCACCACGGTCATGATCGAACAGATGCGGAAGAACGCCATTGCCGTCGTGCATCGCCTGGAGCGCACCGGCACTCTGATTCCCGCGGGCCGTGACGGACACGGCGCAACCTGGTCAGTCGCATGACACCCTTACAGCGCCAGGCTTTCCCCCAGCCGGTGGTTGCCCTGCCAGTACCCACACCAATCCCGGCTGACCAAGGCACGGGCGCACTTGCCGACGATATCCAGGAAAATGTGGCCGTTGCTCCAGCGCCGGGTGTCTTCCCGATAGGCCATCTCGTTGGCGTAGTTGTCGAGGTATTTCGGCGCAAGCTTGTGGATCTGGCCGATCTGGAAGCGACGGAAACGGGAGAAGTACGATTCGGCCAGGTTGTTGGTCGTGCCGTCATCGGCGCGGTACTCCTGGCTGTGGTTCACCCGGCGGAGCTCGTACTTGGCAGGCAGCAGGTCGTAGGCGTCCGATTCGTCGGCACAGATCACCGTACCCGGAGCGATGTAGGCTGGCGCCAGTTTGCCGAGGTCGGCCTGGTTCTCATTCTTCACGATGAAGGTGAGCGTCTTCCTGGCCCCGGTGTGGCCGGCCTCGACCTCCGCCTCGGTGTGCGCCTCGCGCATCACCAGGATGCAGCGCTTGTCCGGGTCTTGATTCTCGGCCAGGCGCCGGTCCACCCGGTCTTCCTTCTTGTTCTCCGGTCGCACCTTCCCGCCGACATACGCCCCGTCCACGTGAACGTGACCCGTCAGGGCCGATTCATCCCGGTTCACCAGCAGGCTTTCCCGTATCTTGTGCAGGAGGACGTAGGCGGTCTTGTGGGATACGCCCAGGTCGCGGCCCATCTGCAGGGCAGAAATGCCCTTCACGGCGTTAGCGAAGAGGATCACCGCCGCCAAATACAGGCGCAAAGGTAGCTTGTGGAAGGCGAAAATCGTCCCGGACGTGACGGAGAAATCCTCCTGGCAGCCTACACAGCGCCAAATCTGGCGCGCCGGCCGGAAGTAGTGCCGGTGCACCAGCCCGCAGTGCGGGCAGATCACTTCGTCCCCATCGCCCCAGCGCACGCGCCGGAACAGGGTAAAGGCATCATCGTCGCTCATACCCAGGACTTCCACCAGGGACCGCGTCCGGGCTTCGGCTTTCAGCAGGAA
>DAORDK010000254.1:0-1526 GCA_035345935.1 Rhodocyclaceae bacterium
CCCTTGGCATCGCCCAGGAAGGCCTCGCCACCACCGACCCCGCCCTGGCCGACACCCGCTGGGAAAGCTGGCTGCGCACCTCCCTGCGGCAGGGGTTCTTCGAGCTCTGGACGGGGACGCCCGGGGAATTGCGGAAGCGGGCGGGGGCGTGAACAGTCGCCTCCCACTCAGTTCGAAGCCGGAACGCTTGGGCGCTATTGCTTCTGTTGGCTTTCCAGCGTCGCCGCCAGGCGGGCCATGCTGTCCTGGGAGACCTCGATCAGGCCCCGGCGAGGCCGGTCCAGGTCCAGGATGGTCACCAGCACCAGCACGATGAGCAGGGCAAACAGCGCGTTGGACGGGAACCGCCGGCGCCGATCGAGTCCGCAGCCATGCCCCAGCAGCCCCATCGCCATGATCGAGGCCACCAGCAGGAGGTAGAGCACCGGCTCCGAAACGTGGTTGTCCAGGGCGGTCTGGCGCTTTTCCTGGATATCGATCATGTCGTTGAGGGCCTGGATGAACAGGCCCAGGGAAACGGCGTGGGGATCCCGCTCGGTGGCGGTCACCGCCAGCGCCCAGAGTTGCGACTCGATGGCCGTCGCGTCCGCATTGGCCTTGGCGATGCGCGCCTTATCGATGCCGGCATCGAAGAACGCCAGGCGCGCGGTGACGTAAGCGCGCAGCAGGCCCTGGGCCGGTTCCTGCTGTTCCGCCGGCAGAAACCGGGCGCGCAGGTAGGTGGTGCCGATGGCGTTGGCCTCCTCCAGGACCAGGGCCTTGCGCGTATCGAAGCGCGACACCGACATGAAGAAGGTAAACCCGAGGAGCAGGGCGAGCAGGCCCAGCACCGCGGCCTGCAAGGCGCCCAAATGGTTCCGGTCCGACTCGTCGCCACGGTCGCTGCGGCGCAGGCCCAGCCGAAACCCGCCCTCTATGGCGGCCAGAAAGCCGGCGAGAAACACCAGGGCAAGGACGAATTCGGGGATGCTCCACATCATGTCGAGGTCACTCCTGAGATGGCCGAGCACAGTCTAACCAAGCAGCGGCACGCTGGGCGGTGGAACAAGGGCGAAGGCTCAGCGTGCCTCACCCGTCCTCCATTCTTCTAGTGCCGCTCAATTTCCCAGTGCTGAAAACCGAGCCTGGCCCCTTATCTTTCTTCTATCTTTCTTCGACTGCCGGGTTAGAACTTCTATTTCTGTGTATGTAGTTTGTCATGGCAATCGTCGCACACTGCAACAAGCTCAAATAGAAATTCATCACCAACATGTTCGTAAGATCGGTGATGCACCTGGGTCGCGGGTTTCTCACGACAACCCTCACAGATTCCACCGGCCCTCTCTAGGATTTTTTCTCTCTTCTTTTTCCATACAGGGCCTGCTAGATATTCTTCGTATGCACGCCAGAACGCAGAATCATCTGCGTTCATGATCTTGTCAGCGGCCTCTTTGGAGGCCGTTTCCCATAACAAAAGAAGCTTTTCATCAAACGGTGCTAACGGTTTGCCACCATTTTCTGCGATGGCCACTTCTCGCTTAACTGGG